>NZ_QPGN01000004.1:0-293635 GCF_003335205.1 Brachybacterium sp. JB7
GGAGGGGGCCGCCGAGACGGTCGAGGCCTCCGACGAGCGCGCCGAGGCCCGGGCGATCGGCGACTGGATCCTCGCGCGGCGCGCCGAGGACGACCCCCAGGAGGTCCCGGCGTCGGCCGCCGTGCTGGTGCGCGCGCGCCGCCAGATCCCCGCGCTCGTCGAAGGACTTCAGGAGCGGGGCCTGGCCACCCACGTGGTGGGTCTGGGCGGCCTCCTCCACCGCCCCGAGGTCGCCGATGTGCGTGCCGTGCTGCAGTGCGCCCACGATCCCGGACGAGGGGACGCGCTCATGCGACTGCTCACCGGCCCCCGGTTCCGTCTCGGCGCTCGCGACCTCGCAGTGCTCGGACGCTGGCGGGACCGGATGGGATCACGACTGCGCCGAGCCACGAGCGCACCCGGCGGTGAGGACGAGGCGGAGACCGTCTCCCTGGTCGACGCGGTCGACGACCTGCCGCCGGCGGACTGGACCGACCCCTCCGGCCGCTCGCTGTCCCCGACCGGCCTCGATCGTCTCCGGCAGGTCCAGCAGCTGCTCCGCGAGATGCGGCGGCTGCTCCCGCTCCCGTTGCCCGATCTGGTCACCGCCGCCGTGCGCGTGCTGGACGTGGACCTCACGCTGCTCGCGGACGATCCGGGATCGCGGGTCCTCGCCGACCTCGAGGCGCTGCGCGATCACGCCGCCTCCTTCGAGCGCACCGCCCAGCGCGGGGGCCTGGGGGCCTACCTCGACCTGCTGGAGATCAGCGAGGACGAGGAAGCGGGGCTCGCCGTCTCCGCGGCCCCCGAGCAGAACGTCGAGGAGGGAGCCGATCCCGGTGTCGTGACGATCGTGACCATGCACTCCGCGAAGGGTCTCGAGTGGGATCTGGTGGCGGTCGCCGGGCTCACCGAGGGCACGGTGCCGTCCTACGACCTGCGCCGGGCGAAGACCGATGAGAGCGGTCGGGTGCGGGTGCCGGCCGGGGGCTGGCTCGGCAATCTGGCCTCCGCCTCGGTGCCCACGGCGCTGCGCGGCGACGCCGACACCCTGCCCGACCTCGCCTGGGCCGAGGCCGACACCCAGGTCGATGCCGAGGGCCTGATCCAGGAGTACCACTTCGACCAGGGCGAGGAGTCGCTGCGTGAGGACCGACGGCTGATGTACGTCGCCGTCACCCGCGCCCGCCGCCGGCTGCTGCTGACCTCCGCCGCCTGGCGCCTGGGCGTCACGAGGTCGCGCCCTCGCTCCCGCTATCTGGTCGAGGTCGGCGATCTCGTCCCCGAGCAGTTCCGCATCGTCCAGGAGGTCCCGGAGACGAACCCTCTGGAGAAGGAGCTGCCGCAGGCCCAGTGGCCGCCCGCGCCGGGAGAGGCCGAGCAGTCGCGCCGTCGTGCCGCCGACCTGCTCGCCGAGGCGGGGGAGACGCCCGGGCAGATCGAGGACCCGGTGCTCGCCGAGATCGTGCGCCGCGCGATCGACGATCTCGCGCAGCAGGCTGCACCGCCCCTCGTGCACTCCCCACCGCGCCTGTCGGCCTCCCAGGTCGTGCACCAGGCCCGTGACCCGCACGGGGCGGCGATCGATCTGCTGCGGCCGCTCCCGCGCCGTCCTTCCCCGGCGGCGGCGCGCGGCACCGCGTTCCACGCCTGGCTCGAATCCCGCTACGACAGCTCGACGCTGCTGGACCTCGAGGACCTCCTGGACCTCGGGGACGACGAAGGACCCGTGGCCGACGACCTCGCCCTGCGTGAGGCGTTCGCTGCGTCCGCATGGGCGGACCGCACCCCGATCGCCGTCGAGCACCCGGTGCAGACGCGCGTGGGGACCATCGCCGTGCGCGGTGTGATCGACGCCGTCTTCGTCGACCCGGACGCCCCCGCGGAGCCCGGCGATCCCGCCGGGGGAGGGGTGATCATCGTGGACTGGAAGACCGGTCGCGTCCCTCGGCCCGCGCAGCTGCGCGAACGTGCGCTGCAGCTGTCCCTGTACCGGCTGGCCTGGCATGAGCGCACCGGTCTGCCGCTGTCCCGCATCCGGACGGCCTTCCATTTCGTGGCCGACGGCGTCACCCACGAGGTCACCCGTCACCCCTCCCGGGAGCGGATCGCCGAGATGCTCACCGCGGAATGAGGCTCAGGGCGGAATGACGCACAGGGGAGCGTGATGCTGCGAGGAGGGGGCCTCAGGCCCTGTCCTCGTGCGCCTCGCGTGCGGCCATCTCGTCGTAGGCACGCTCGGCCTCGTCGCGGGCGAGCTGGGCCAGGTCGGCATCGAGGTCGGCGATCATCCCGCGCGCATCGGAGATGATCGTCTCGTCCTGGGTCTCCACGCCGTGGGCGAGCCATTCCGCGACGGCGAACTCGCCGAGCGCCTGCGCGCGCTCCACCAGGCGCGGGTGCGTTGAGGTGGGCAGCTCGTCGCGATAGGCGGAGTAGAGGTCGTCGAACCTCTCGGGGTCCAGCGAGGAGATCAGCCAGGCCAGATCGGACGCCGCATCGGCGACCTTGGAGGAGGACCAGTCGCGGACCGCGCTGATGCTCTCACCGGAGACGAACAGACTCTCCTCGGAGAGGTCGCCATGGATGAACTGGGGGGCGATGTCCCACAGCTCCTCGTCCTCCAGGAGCGTCTCCCAGCGTTGGGAGACGGCGGCCGGCAGGTAGCCGTCCGCCTTCGCGGCGAGGATCCGGGCACGATGCTCGGCATGGAGGACCTCCGGGGTGAAGGACTCCACCCCGGCGGACTCCGCCGCGTAGCGCGGAACGGTGTGGATCCGGGCGAGGACCTGGCCCAGCGAGCGGGCGAGCTCGGAGGAGCCCTGGAGGTCCTCGAGCATCAGCGGGCGCCCGACGGGAGCCTCGGTGACCGTGGCGCGACCGCCCTCGGAGAGCTTCACGAAGCCCAGAACCGGCGGGATCACGCCCTGCAACGGGGTCCCGGAGAGCGCATCGGCCACTTTCAGGTCACGTTCAAGGCGTACACCGGAGGCCGTCGTGGACGGGGACTGGACCAGGACCCGGCGGCCCTGCTCGCCGATGATCCCCGCGACGTCGAGATCCTCGTCGGGGGTCGCGATCGGCGTGGTGCGCGCCGGGACCAGCCCGGGGACCGCCGCCGCCGCGAGGGCAGCCAGGGAGTACGAGTTGCGATGCACCCGTCCACCGTACCCGGAGGTCCCCTCCGATCCGCGTAGGCTTTCGGGCATGGCGAACCTCCGTGGCCCCCACCTGCACACCCCGCTGACCCTCCTCAGCACCGACCGGGACGCGCTCAGCCGCGTCGATCCGGCGATGACCGCGCCGGGCGACGACGCCCGCTACCTGGTCACCCGAGCCGGTTCGGCGGCTCTGCGCGAGGACGACGAGGGCACCCTCCACGTCTCCCTGGAGCGCTCGGACCCCCGCGGGGGCGGCACCCAGCCGCTCGTCCTGCTCGGGGTGCACGAGGGCCTCCGGGTGCTCGCCGTGGAGATCCCCGAGCCGAGCCCGGAGCTCGATGATCCCGGGCGTGACCTGCGCGATCTGCGGCGCGTGGCCGAGCGGCTCACGCCCCGGGACGCCGACCTCGCGCTGACCGCGGTTGCGATGGGGTCCTGGCACCGTTCGATGCGTCACTGCCCGATGTGCGGAGCACTGCTGGAGCCCGAGGTGGGCGGCTGGGTGCTGCGCTGCCGCGAGGACGGCTCCGAGCACTTCCCGCGGACCGATGCCGCCGTGATCATGGCCGTGCGCGACAGCCGCGACCGCCTGCTGCTGGCCCGCAACGCGAACTTCCGCGGCCGGTTCCACTCCGTGCTCGCCGGCTTCGTGGAGCCGGGGGAGAGCCTTGAGAACGCCGTCGCCCGCGAGGTCGCCGAGGAGGTCGGTCTCGTGGTCGAGGAGGTCGAGTACGTGGGCAGCCAGCCCTGGCCCTTCCCGCGCTCGCTGATGGTCGGCTACCGCGCCTGGGTCCCCGGCGCCGTGGAGATGACGCTCCAGGAGGACGAGATCGCCGAAGCCACCTGGTTCTCCCGGGAGGAGCTCGCCGCCGCGCTCGCTGCCGAGGAGATCGAGCTGCCGGGCAACGCCTCCCTGGGCCGCGCGCTGATCGACGACTGGTACGGCGGTCCTGCCGAGGTGTGAGGCACGCGCCGTCCACAGCGGCCCGCGAGATGTCAGGGGCCGCTGGCAGGATGGGAGCGATGACGGATCCAGCCCTGCCCCTCGACTCTGCACCGCCGACCGATGCCGAGAGCATCCTCGCCGCTCTCGACCCCGAGCAGCGGGAGGTCGCGCACACCTTCGGGGCACCGGTCTGCGTGCTCGCGGGCGCCGGCACCGGCAAGACCCGCGCGATCACCCACCGCATCGCCTACGGCGTCGCCACGGGGCAGCTGAACCCGCGCCACGTGCTCGCCGTGACGTTCACCGCCAAGGCCGCCGCGGAGATGCGCTCGCGTCTGCGCGACCTCGGCGTGCCCGCGGTCCAGGCCCGCACCTTCCACTCCGCCGCGCTGCGGCAGCTGCGCCACTTCTGGCCGCGCGTGGTGGGCGGGGCGATGCCGGACATCATGCCCAACAAGTTCGCGGGCGTGGGCGAGGCCTGCCAGCGGCTGCACATGAGCGTGGACCGGGCCGCGCTGCGGGACATCGTCGCCGAGGTCGAATGGTCCCGGGTCTCGATGCTCACCCCCGAGTCCTATCCCGAGGCCGCGGAGTCGACGAAGCGCCCGGGCGTGGCCGGCTTCGACTCCCGCTCGATCTCCCGCATCCTCACCCAGTACGAGGAGGTCAAGAAGGAGCGCAACGTCATCGACTTCGAGGACGTGCTGCTGCACCTGGTCGGGTTCCTCACCGAACGGGCGGACGTCGCCCGGGAGGTCCGCGGCCAGTACAAGCACTTCGTGGTCGACGAGTACCAGGACGTCTCCACCCTCCAGCATTCCCTGTTGCGGCTGTGGCTGGGCACCTCCGACGACATCTGCGTGGTCGGTGACGCCGCGCAGACGATCTACACCTTCGCCGGCGCGCGCGCCTCCTACCTGCTGGACTTCCGCACGGAGTTCAAGCGCGCCCGCACCATCCGTCTGGAGCGCAACTACCGCTCGACGCCGCAGATCGTGCGGATGGCCAACACCGTGCTCGACGGTGCCCAGGGCCGCACCCGCGACAGCCGCCTCACCCTGGTCTCGCAGCGGCAGGACGGCCCGCCGCCGCTGGTGGAGTCCTTCCCGGACGACCCCGCCGAGGCCGACGGCGTCGCCGATCGCATCGCCGCCCTGATCTCCGAGGGGCGTTCCGCCTCGGAGATCGCCATCCTCTTCCGCACCAACAGCCAGTCCGAGGCCTTCGAGGAGGCGCTGACCGCCCGCGACATCGGCTACCTGGTGCGCGGCGGCGACCGCTTCTTCGAGCGTCAGGAGGTGCGGCGGGCGATGGTCTCGCTGCGGGCCGCCACCCGCGTCGAGCAGCTGGATCCGGCCCGCGCGGTGCGCGACATCCTCTCCCAGCAGGGATGGTCCGAGACGGCCCCGGAGACCACCGGCGCGGTGCGCGAACGTTGGGACTCCCTCAATGCGCTGGTGGGCCTCGCGGACACCGTCACCGCTCGCCCGGGCTCGACCATGATGGACCTCGTGCGCGAGCTCGAGGAGCGCGCCGAGGCGCAGTCCGCCCCCGTGGTCGAGGGCGTCACGCTCGCCTCGGTCCATGCCGCGAAGGGTCTGGAATGGCCCGTGGTCCACATGGTGGGAGCCAGCGACGGGCTGATGCCGATCTCGATGGCCTCCACGGCCGCCGAGGTGGAGGAGGAGCGACGCCTGTTCTACGTGGCCCTCACCCGCGCCCGGGATCTGCTCACGGTGAGCTGGTCCGCTGCGCGGTCCCCCGGCGCACGCGGGAGCCGGAAGGCGTCGAGGTTCCTGGACGGGGTGCTCGACCATCCCGATGCCGGCGGCTCCCGGCCCGGAGCCGATGCACGGCGCACCGGCCGCCGCAGTGCGACCGTCTACTCCGAGTGCCGGGTCTGCGCACAGGGACTGGTCTCTCCCCGCGAGCAGCGTCTGGGCCGCCACGAGGGCTGCCCGCCGCTGGCCGATGCCGCCCTGCTGACGGCCCTGAAGGAGTGGCGGGCGCAGCGGGCACGGGAGAGCGGGGCCCCGGCCTTCTCGGTGCTCACCGACGCGGCCCTCGAGGCGCTCGCCGAACGCGATCCGCGTGACGAGAGGCAGCTGCTGGCGGTGCCCGGCATCGGTCCGGGCAAGGCCGAGCGCTTCGGTCCGGGACTGCTCGAGATCCTCTCCCGGCACCGCGCCGAGAACCCCGCAGAGGGGTGAAACCGCAGGTCAAAAAATAGATGTGGGTTCTGCGCAAGGTGTGTAGACTCATCGTCGTCAATCGTCCACGTCGTGGTCCGGGACACCGGGACGCGCGCATTCGAAAGGGGGTGGCCTCAGTGATCATCATCAGGAATCTCGCAGGAGCAGGTCTGCGCCCCGTCGGCGCGCCCTCCCTTCTGCAGCGCGAACGGGGCTACGCCCCTGCGGTGCCCAGCCTGAGCTGACGAGGCCTCCCCTCGCTGCCGGTGCGGCACCGCCGCCGCACCCCCGCCCGTAAGGGCTCGTCCCCCCGACGATCTTCGAAGCAGCGAGACGATGACTTCTCTACTCACCACTTTCTTCAGCCCCGCAGACACTGCGGCACACATGCTGCCGTGCCATGACACCGACGCTGCGGACCTCTTCTTCTCCGAACGCCCTGCCGATCTCGAGCAGGCCAAGAGTCTGTGCACCGGCTGCCCGCTCCTCGAGGAGTGCCGTCAGGGCGCCCTCGACCGGGAGGAGCCCTGGGGCGTCTGGGGCGGTGCCATCTTCGACGCGGGCCGCATCATCGCCGTCAAGCGCGGCCGAGGACGCCCACGGAAGAACCCGCAGCAGGCTCCGGACCAGAACCCGCAGGAGAAGCCGGCGGACGCGGCATGAGCCGTGCGCCGGTCCGGCGGCAGACGCACGAGGGGCGAGGCACCGTCACGGTGCCTCGCCCCTCGTGCGTTCTGGGAAGGCCGGATCAGGCCTTGCCGAGGATGCGGTTCAGCTTGGTGCCGCACTCGGGGCACACGGCCTTGGCCATGCGACGACCGTTGGAGACGACGACGTTGCCCTCGGCCTCCCGCTTCTCGCGGCACTTGACGCAGTAGAACTCTCCGGCATAGGTCTCGTCAGCCATATCCGCTCCTTGGGATCGAAAGTGATGTTCGGTCATCCGGACATGCGGCATGCGCCGCGAGGCCGGGACCGACCCACTGTAACGGGGAGCGCCTGAGGCGCACGAATCGAGGAGTGTCCGAACGGGGCGGCCCATCGCACGCTTCGGGAGAGAAGAGCTCAGCGAGCGGAGGAAGTGCGTGCGACGGGCCGACATCGGAGGCCCCGTAGGCGACGAAGGCCTAAGGGCCGTGGGCCCCCGGGGGCGCTCAGCACCACGCGCACCTTCCCCGTGTGCGTCCTGCTAGTTATCCCGGGGTCCCACGTGCTGGGAAACTTAGCCCCTGCGCACCGGGCAGGTCAAAGGGCGGCGGGGGACCGACTGTGGACAAGTGGCCCCGGGGTGTGGACAACCTCGGGATGAGTTCCCGACACCTGTGGAGGAACGATCGTCCGCGCAGGTCAGGGGCCTGGGGTGAGGGTCTGTGGGGGAGGGGGTTGTGGAAGAACTTTTTTCGCCCCGAAACGTGCCAGGCTTCTCCTCATGACAGATCTCGTCCTCCACGAGCACGTGACCGGACCGCGCGGGGAGCGGGTCCTGGTGCGCCGCTCCTCCCGTCGGCGCCGCACCGTGTCGATCACTCGACGCGACGGCGATCTGGTGGTCGCGGTCCCGGCGACGTTCAGTGCGCGGCAGGAGCGGGACTGGGTCACGAAGATGGTCGACCAGCTGGTCCGGAAGGAGTCCCGCAAGACGCCGCGCCGACGCAGCGACGCCGGCCTGGAGAAGATGGCGAGAGAGGTCAGTGAGGCTTATCTCGGCGGTCGTGCACGGCCCAGTTCGGTGACCTGGTCCACACGGCAGAACCAGCGGTGGGGATCCTGCACCCCCACGGACGGCACGATCCGGCTCTCGCATCAGCTGCAGGACATGCCCGACTACGTGGTGCGCTCGGTGATGATGCACGAGCTGGTCCATCTGCTGGTCCTCGACCACGGCAAGGAGTTCCGCGAGCTGATGGCCCTCTATCCCCAGGCGCAGAAGGCGCAGGGGTTCCTGGACGGCGTCTCGTGGGCGAAGAATCTGCTCCCCGGCGAGCTCGAGGGGGATCTGGAGGGTCCTCCAGAGCAGGCTGCGCCCGACGGCCCCTCTCAGCCCACTCTGCCCTCTCAGTCCTCTCAGCCTGAGTAGCGCGCGAGATATGGGGCGAGCTGCTCGAGCTTGCCCGGCATGTCCTCGACGGTGCCCTCGGGCAGCGCGGCGCAGGAGCGCGCCGGACCGTCGGCCTCCAGCGGCCACGGCACCCAGCGCACTTCGGGGGACTCGTCGCTCGCGGTGAGGGGGAGCGAGGCCGCGTCCTCCGAGGCGCGCAGGAGGTACTGCACGTCCCAGTGCTCGCAGCAGGCCCCGAACGCCGCGTCGAGCTGATGGCGATGGAGCACAGCGGGGCCCGGCCCCACCCGCTCGAGAGCCGACAGCCCGATCTCCTCGGCGACCTCCCGGCGGGCGGCGCGCTCGAAGCTCGTCTCGCCCGGCTCGAGGTGGCCGCCGGGCTGCACCCAGAAGCGCCCCTTGCGATGCCACACGAGCGCCACGTGCTCCCCCGGCGCATCGATCACGACGGCGCTCGCGGTGAGGTGCCGCGGCCCGCCCTCACGGTGCAGAGCTGCGGGTGAGCCCTCCAGCAGGTGGAGGTACTGCCGGGCGAGACCCTGGTCCGGAGCGGAGGCGAGCTCCGCCCGGGCCTCATCGAGACGGTCAGCGGTCATCGGAAGGACCAGGACCGCCGCCCTCGTCCCCGCGCGAGCCGTCGCCGTCGGCACCGCCGGCGCTGTCGCCGTCGGTGCCGCCGCTGCCGCCGCTGCCGTCGTCGTTCCCGCTCTCGCTGCGGCTGTCGTCCGTGCTGCCGGTGGTGGTCCCGTCCTCGTGCGGACGCACCGCGCCCGCGCCGTCCTCGCGCGGGACGGAGGAGGAGACCTCGCCGCTGAGCAGACGCTCCAGCTCGGCGTCGAAGTCCGTGGGGATCTCCACGTCGGCCAGCCCGTCAGCAGCGTCCTCCGCGACGTCCTGCGGGGACTGCGGAGCCTGCGGGCGCCCGGAGAGGACCTCCGCCGTCGGCAGCAGGTCCGGGTGGTCCCACTTCGCTTCGCGGCCCTCCTCGCCCTCCGTGGCCAGCACGCTCTCCCACCAGGAGAGCGCCTCGCGCACGCGGCGGGGCCGCAGCTCGATGCCGATGGTCCGAGCCAGCATCTCCTCGGCAGGACCGCCCGAGGCGCGACGCCGGCGCAGCACCTCGCGCATCGCGTCGAGCTCGGGAAGCTTCCCCTCCAGCGCCTGGGTGGTCACATGGTCCACCCACGCCTCGATCAGGGCCAGCGTGGTCGCGAGCTCCTGGAGAGCCCGCTCCTGCGAAGCCCGCCGGGTGAAGACGAACATGTCCTCGGGACGGCGCGCCTGCATCGCCTGCGGATCGGAGAGGTCCAGATCCCGCACCATCTCGTCGAGGGCGTCGAGGTCCAGCGTGATGCCGCGCGCGTAGTCCTCGATCGCCGAGAACAGGGCCTTGCCGAGCCACGGCGCCGCGGAGAACAGAGCGGCATGGGCGATCTCGCGGGAGGCGAGGAAGATGCGGGCCGCGCCCGGATCCAGCGAGTGCGCGGAGATCAGGTCGTCGACGTTGGACGCGACCAGAGCGGGCTCGCCGTCGCGGCCCAGCGGCAGGGACAGGTCCGTGGTGCCGGCGACCTCGCGAGCGAGCGACCCGATCGCGTGGCCGAACTGGACGCCGAACATGGTGCCGCCGATGCGCTCCATCATCCCGGCCGGGTCCCCGGGCATGCCCGTGCCTGCGAGCCCCGCCATGTCCTCCATGCCTTCCATGCCGCCCAGCTGACCCATCTGAGAGGCGATGGCCTCGCCGATGGCGCCGGCCATGTAGCGGGCCACCGGCTCCACGATGCTCTTCCAATGAGGGAGCGTGCGGTGCAGCCAGGTGCCGCGGCTGAAGACGCCGAGCTCGGTGGACGGCACGTCGATCGAGAGCGCCGGGTCCAGCCACAGCCGGGCGACCTGCGCGGCCTGGCGCAGGTCGGAGATCTGCGCGGGGGTGGGGTCGGGGTCCCCGGGAGTTCCGGTGGGCTCCGGAGCGCCGGGGATGCCCGTCATCCCGGCGGCCGTGCGTCGAGCGATGTCCTCGGCCATCTGCCAGTTCACGGGATTGTCTCCCTGAGCGGCGAACATGCTCTGCATCTGCGCGGCGGCGGCTCGCAGCTGCGCCGGGTCCTGCGGAAGGTTCGCCTGCTCGGCCAGTGCCGAAAGGTCCAGTCCGTCCAGAGCGCCCTCGGGCAGGGCGTCCCCGAAGGTCTCCTTGAGGAAGCGCTTGAGCGCTTCCTCGTCCATATCGCCGGGTCCGCCCGGGATCGGATCAGTGTTCATGGCCACCTCCAGGAGTCTGTGGAGCGTACAGCGTACCGAGCGCGGCTGGGGGAAGGTCGAACACGTCGGTGTGGGGCACAATGTCGGGGTGATAGACGACCAGCCCCGGCCGACCCGTGCACGCCGGGCCCGTGCGGCGATCTCCCGTTCCGTCGGGGACACGCAGCTCGCGCACCCCTGGGTCGCCCTGCCCGCGATGGTGCTGCTGTGCCTGATGATCCTCGGCGCCTCGCTGATGCCCGTGCCCTATGTCATCGAGCGGCCCGGCCCCGCGATCGACGTGCTCGGCGAGTACGACGAGGAGCAGATCCTCACGATCGACGGCGCCGAGACCTACGCGACCGACGGATCGCTCATGATGACCACCGTCTCCGTGGACGGCGGGCCCGGATACCGGGTCACCCCGGTCGAGGTCGTCGCCTCCTGGTTCGACCGTTCCTCGTCCGTTCTGCCCCGTGAGGCGCTCTTCCCCGAGGGGCAGACCCGCGAGCAGACCGCCCTGACCAACACTGTCGCGATGACCACCTCCCAGCAGGGCGCGGTCGCCGTGGCGCTCGGCGAGCTGGGCATCGACTACGACCCGGTCATGATGATCGCGGGCGTCGAGCAGGGCGCCCCGGCCGAGGGCACCTTGGAGGCCGGGGACGTGGTCCTGTCCGTGGACGGCGAGACGGCCTCGGACGTCACGGGCTTCCAGGAGCTGGTGCGCGCCACGCCCGAGGGCGAGGGGATCCCGATGCGCGTGCGCCGCGGGGACGAGGAGCTGGACCTGGAGGTGCCCGCCGAGACCGTGGACGGCGCCCCGCGCATGGGCGTCGCGCTCGACATCGGCTACGACTTCCCGCTCGACGTGGACATCGCCGTGGGCGACATCGGCGGACCGAGCGCCGGGACGATGTTCTCGCTGTCGGTCTACGACGAGCTGACTCCCGGAGCGCTCACCGGCGGGCACCGCATCGCCGGCACCGGAACCCTCTCCGAGGACGGCACCGTCGGCGCGATCGGCGGGATCCGGCAGAAGATGGTCGGCGCCGACGAGCAGGACGCCGAGTTCTTCTTCGCCCCCTCCACCAACTGCGATGAGGTGGTCGGGTACGAGCCCGACGGCCTGGACGTGGTCGCCGTCTCGGACTTCGACGGCGCCCTGGAGGCGGTCGAGACGATCGCCGAGTCCGGCAGCACCGCCGGACTCCCCACCTGTGATGACGTCGTCGAGACGTCGGATGACGAGAACTGATGAGCAAGCGCAACCGCCGCCGTACACCGCCCAAGCCCACCGTCGTGCTCGATTTCGGGGGAGTGCTCAGCGCCGGGCACGATCCCGTGCCGAGCATCCACGAGCTGCTCGGCGGCGACATCGACGCCCTGCGGGATCAGCTGTGGGCCGAGCGCGCCGCCTACGACCAGGGCGCCAGCTCAAGAGAGGAATACTGGAGCGCGGTGGCCGCGGCCAGCGGCGTGGAGCAGCTCTCGGAGGCCGAGATCGACGAGCTGCAGGCGGCCGACAACCGCTACTTCCTGCGCCTGGATCCCGCCGCACGTGAACTGATCCACGACCTCGCCCGCAACGGCGTGCGCCTGGCTCTGCTGTCCAACGCCTCCGAGAGCTTCGGCGAGGCCGTGCGCCGCGCGGACTGGTTCGAGGCGTTCACGATCGCGGTGATCTCCGGGGAGGAGCGCGCGGTGAAACCCGACCGGGAGCTCTACGAGGTGCTGCTGGACGTGCTCTCGCACGAGACCGGGGGAGTGTCCATCCCGTCGGCCGTGATCTTCTTCGACGACCGCCAGGAGAACGTCGACGCGGCGCGCGCTCTCGGGATCGATGCGCACCTGTGGCCGCGCAACGGCGAGGAGCGCGCCGAGGGCGCCGAGCACGGCGCCCAGATCGCCCGTCGGGTGCTGGCCGAGCGGGGCGTCCCGCTGGACTGAGCGCCCAGCCGGCACGGAGAGCGGCGCCCCTCACCCTGCTGAGGGTGCGGGCGTGATCGGCGGGGTAGAGTCGGACACCGAGATACCGCCCGTGCGGCGCCGAGACGGCGCGCCGGTGAGAATCCCCAGACCCCTCTCCGAACAGGAACACGAGTTGGCTGAATTCATCTACTCCATGTACAAGGCCCGGAAGGCCGTGGGAGACAAGCTCATCCTCGATGACGTCTCCATGAGCTTCTACCCGGGTGCCAAGATCGGCATGGTCGGCCCCAACGGCGCCGGCAAGTCGACGATCCTGAAGATCATGGCCGGGCTCGATCAGCCCAGCAACGGCGAGGCACGCCTCTCGCCCGGATACAGCGTCGGGATCCTCCTGCAGGAGCCCCCGCTGGACGAGTCCAAGACCGTCCTGGAGAACGTCCAGGAGGGCATGGGCGAGCTGTTCAAGAAGGTCCAGCGCTTCAACGCCATCGGCGAGGAGATGGGCGAGCCCGACGCCGACTTCGACGCGCTGATGGCCGAGATGGGCACGCTCCAGACCGACATCGACGCCGCGAACGGCTGGGACCTCGACTCCCAGCTCGAGCAGGCGATGGATGCGCTGCGCTGCCCGCCCGGCGACGAGCCGGTCACCCACCTCTCCGGTGGTGAGCGTCGCCGCGTGGCGCTGTGCAAGCTGCTCCTGGAGAAGCCCGACCTGCTGCTGCTGGACGAGCCCACCAACCACCTCGACGCCGAGAGCGTGCTGTGGCTGGAGCAGCACCTCACGCAGTACGAGGGCGCCGTCATCGCCATCACCCACGACCGGTACTTCCTGGACCACGTGGCTCAGTGGATCGCCGAGGTCGACCGCGGCCACCTGTACCCCTACGAGGGCAACTACTCCACCTATCTCGAGAAGAAGGAGGAGCGCCTCAACGTCCAGGGCAAGAAGGACCAAAAGCTCGCCAAGCGCCTCAAGGAGGAGCTGGAGTGGGTGCGGTCCAACGCCAAGGGCCGCCAGGCGAAGTCCAAGTCGCGTCTGGCGCGCTACGAGGAGATGGCCGCGGAGGCCGAGCGCACCCGCAAGCTCGACTTCGAGGAGATCACCATCCCGCCGGGCCCGCGGCTGGGCAACCAGGTGATCGATGCCAAGGACCTCAAGAAGGGCTTCGGCGAGCGGGTGCTCATCGACGGGCTCTCCTTCACCCTGCCGCCCAACGGCATCGTCGGTGTGATCGGCCCCAACGGCGTCGGCAAGACGACGCTGTTCAAGACCATGGTGGGCCTGGAGCCGCTGGACGACGGCGAGCTGAAGATCGGCAAGTCCGTGCAGATCAGCTACGTCGACCAGAACCGGGAGAACATCGACCCGGACAAGAACCTCTGGGAGGTCGTCTCCGACGGACTGGACTTCATCCAGGTCGGCAAGGTCGAGATCCCCTCGCGCGCCTATGTCAGCCAGTTCGGGTTCAAGGGCCCGGACCAGCAGAAGAAGGCCGGGGTCCTCTCCGGTGGTGAGCGCAACCGCCTGAACCTGGCGCTGACCCTCAAGCAGGGCGGCAACGTGCTGCTGCTCGATGAGCCCACGAACGACCTGGACGTGCAGACCCTCGGCTCGCTGGAGAACGCCCTGCTGGAGTTCCCCGGCTGCGCCGTGGTCGTCTCGCACGACCGCTGGTTCCTGGACCGGGTCGCGACCCACATCCTGGCCTACGAGGGCACCGAGGAGAACCCCGCGAACTGGTACTGGTTCGAGGGCAACTTCGAGGCCTACCAGGAGAACAAGGTGGCCCGCCTGGGTGAGGACGCGGCGCGTCCGCACCGCGTCACCTACCGTCGCCTCACCCGCGACTGAGGTTCTCCCTGAGCACCCGAGCACCTGAGTGCTCGAGTGCCCCAGCACCCCGCGATCCGTCCGTGCAGGACGGGCCGCGGGGTGCTCCGCGTCCGGGTGATCAGCGTCCGGGTGGGCACGCGGCTGGACAGCGTCCCGGATCGCGCACCATCGGCCGTGGAGCCGCGCTCCACGGCCGCTATGAGCGCTGCTCGTGCCGGCACAGTGAGCGGGACGGGGAGAACGAGGTCCCCTCGCCGGTCCCGCTGCTGCGTGGGGATGGCGACCGCTGGGCTGCACGGTTCGCGCTCACGGGGTCCGGTGTGGTGGGGTGCTCGGTGCGGGTCACTCCGCAGCACGCGGTGCTCGCCCGCCGCGCAGAGCTCGGGCCGGTCGCCACCGCCTGAACCGCCAGACATCCCGATCGGAAGGTCCTGCCCTCGTGCCGACCCGTCGTCAGCTCCTCGTCTCCGCCGCCGCGCTCGGCCTGGCAGGCTCCGGCACCCTCGCCGCCTGTTCGAGGGGCGAGCCGGTCGAGATCGACGATGCCGAGGCGCTGCGCATGCGGGTGTGGGACGACGCTGCGGCCTCCGCCTACGAGGACTCCCTGGAGGCGTTCACCGAAGAGACCGGCATCGCGGTGCACGTCGAGGTGATGGTCTGGGACGACTACTGGAAGCAGCTGCCGCTGGACATCGCCGGCGAGTCCCTGCCGGACGTGCTGTGGATGAACACCGCCAACCTTGCGGAGGCGCAGGAGAGCGGCCAGCTGCTCGAGGTCGGGGAGCCGCTGGGGAGGCTGGTCTCCCAGTGGGAGGACGTCGCCACCGACCTCTACCGCCTCGAGGACGGGATCTGGGGCGTGCCCCAGTTCTGGGACCAGAGCATCCTGATCGCCCAGGACGAGCTGGTCGCCGACGCCGGCGGAGACCCTTCGGCGCTGGCCTTCGACCCCGGCGCCTCGAGCGATCCGCTGCGGGACCTCGCCCGCGAGATCACGACCGACGGCGAGGGCCTGCACCCGGGGGACGAGGACTTCGACGCCGCGTCCCGAACCGCCTTCGGCTTCGGGGCGCACGTGGACCGCTCGGCCGTGCTGGGCCCCTTCGTGGCCGGGCACGGCGGCACCTGGCAGGACGAGGACGGGAAGTTCGTCTTCGCTTCCGAGGAGGGCATCGGCGCCGTGCAGTACCTCGCGGATCTCGCGTCGGAGCATCTCGCCCCCGCGGGGAAGGAGACCGTCGAGGACGCGGGTCTGTGCCAGAGCCTGTTCCTCGAGGGGAAGCTCGGCCTGCTGCAGACGGGCACCTACGACCTGCATGCCCTCGCAGGCGGCATCGAGGACGCCTTCGAGTGGAGCGTCCACCCGGTGGTCGCCGGCCCCGATGGCTCCCGGCCTCTGGTGCACGCCGTCGCTGCCGTGGGCGTGGATCCGGACGACGACGACCGTCGGACGGCGATCGAGAAGCTGCTCACCTGGCTCGGCGGCATCGACGGCCAGCGGCCGCTGGTCGAGAACCGGGTCGGGATCCCGGCGCACCGCGAACTGCACGGAGCCTGGCAGGAGGCCTGGACCGACGAGGGCGTCGATGTCTCGGCGCTGGAGTCGGTGCCCGACGAGGTCGCGCTCCCGGAGCACGGCATCCGCTCCGCCGAGGGCACGGGGGCTGCTCTGCCGCTCATCGCGGAGATCTTCACCGGGTCCTCGAGCGCCGAGGACGCCCTTCCGAAGGCTCAGGACGAGGCACGCGCCGCGATGGGGTGAGCCGGTCAGCGCCGCTTCTCAGCACTGCCCCCGCGCAGGCACCCGCGCTGAGGGATCAGGTGCGGTCCTTCACCCGGATCATGCCCTCCTGGGTGACCGTCGCGACCAGATCCCCGGCGCGGTCGAACACCTGGCCGTGGGTGAGGCCGCGACCGCCGGCGGCCGACGGGGAACGCTGCACGTACAGCAGCCATTCGTTGGCGTCGACGTGGCGGTGCCACCAGATCGCGTGATCGATCGTGGCCATGCGCAGCCCCGGCGTCATCCAGCTCAGGCCCTGCCGGCGCAGGATCGGCTCGAACGGCGTGTAGTCGCTCGCGAAGGCGAGGATCGCGTCATGCAGCAGCGGATCGGCCTCGACCGGCGCGAGGGTGCGCATCCACACCATCTGGGTGTCCGCGGCGTCGGACGCGGGATCCGGGCGCAGGTAGATCGGATCGGTGACATGGCGGATGTCGATCGGGCGCTGCGTGGCCCAGTAGCGGGCCACGGGATGGTCGATGCCGTCGAGCACCTGCGCGGTGGTGGGGAGCCCTTCGGGATCGGGAGCGTCGGGAGCGCGCTCCTGGTGCTCGAGCCCGTCCTGCTGCTCCTGGAACGATGCGGTCATCGCGAGGATGGTCCGCTCAGCCTCCTCGGGCGTGCGCCCGGGCTGCGTCGCCAGCACCCGGCGCACGGAGAAGGAGTTGCCGTCGCGGAGCGCGTCGACCTGGAAACGGATCGGGTGCCCCGGGTCTCCGGGGGCGAGGAAGTAGGAGTACATCGAGTGGATGCGTCGGCCCTCGGGCACCGTGCGGCCCACCGCGGCCACCGCCTGCCCCATCACCTGCCCGCCGAACACGTGCCCGCCCGGCTGCGGCGAGGAGTCCGCTTCGTAGGCCGCGACCGTCGCGGGGGTCGCGAAGGCGGGGTCGACCACGATCTCGCGCACGTCCAGCAGATCGATCAGGCCCGCGGCGACGGCGGCGGGGTCACAGGGGGTTCCGGTCATGGCATCGATCGTACTGGGCCGGAACGCCCTACGATGCTGACCATGGCAGATACCGCTCACACCCCGCATGCCCGTCATCTCGACATCGACGTCCCCGTCCGCTGGACGGATCTGGACGCCTACGGGCACGTGAACAACGCCGCCATCGTGAGGCTGCTCGAGGAGGCCCGCATCGGCGCCTTCTGGCCCGCGCCCGAGGACCAGGTCGCGCTCGGCGCCCCGGCCCCCGCAGCGGCCCTTCCGGGAGGCGGCGCCGGGTCATCGATCAGCACGGTGATCGCCTCGCAGCGCATCGAGTACGTGCGTTCGCTGAGTCACCGTCGTGATGGCGCGGTGGTGCGGCTGTGGCTGTCCCGGCTGGGCGGAGCCAGTCTGAGCGTGGACTACCTGGTCCTCACGCGGGACGACCCGGAGGGGGAGCGACCCTACGCCCGTGCCCGCACCGTGGTCGTCATGGTCGACGCCGCCACAGGCGCCCCCGTGCGGCTGGACGGGCAGACCCGCAGCGAGCTGCAGCAGTTCCAGGGCGAGCCGCTGACCTTTCGGGACTGAGGTCGTCAGGCGTGCTCGGCGGGACAGCTCAGGTGAGGTGGTCCGGGATGGTCCGCCCGGATGCGGGGGCCTCGCCGCCGTCGACGGTGTTCACCAGCGAATGCGCGGCGCGCTCGAGGTAGTCCCACAACGTTTCCGCATGCAGCGGCGGCAGCTCGAGCGAGTCCATCGCCACGCGCATGTGGTGCAGCCAGGCGTCCCGCGCCGCGGGGGAGACGGGGAAGATCGCATGGCGCATCCGCAGACGGGGATGGCCGCGCGTCTCGCCGTACGTCTTGGGGCCGCCCCAGTACTGCTCGAGGAAGGTGCACAGGCGCACCCGGGCACCGTCGAGGTCGTCCTCGGGATACATCGGCTTCAGCAGCGGGTCCTCGGCGACGCCGTCGTAGAAGCGGTCCACCAGCGTCTCGAAGGTGGAGTGGCCGCCCACCGCCTCGTAGAAGCTGATCTGGTCGCGCGCTGTGGTCATCGAGGGCTCCTGGTGGGGCTCGGAGGTCGGATCAGGACTGGACGGCTTCGGTGAAGCGGGGCAGGGCGAAGCCGATGCCGGCGTCCGTGAAGGCCGCCCGAACCCGGCCGCGCAGCTCGCGCTCGACGCCCCACTGCTCACCGGGAGCGGTCTGGATGATCACTCGCCGCTGGTAGCGGTTGCCGTCCATATCGAGCATGCCACTGATCGACGCGGCGGACTGCAGCACATCGGTCCAGTCGGGATCCTTCGCGAGCTGCTCGGTGACCGTGGTGAGCACGTCGGTCACCGCACGATCGTCGGCGCCCGCGTCGATGTCCAGCACCACGACGGCATTGGAAAAGCCGCGGGAGTAGTTGCCGGTGCGGACGATCTCGCCGTTGCGGACCGTCCACAGCACTCCGTCGACCCCGCGCACCTGGGTGACACGCAGGTTGATGCCCACCACGGTGCCCTCGGCGTATTCGAGGTCCACGTAGTCGCCCACGGCGATGATGTCCTCGAAGAGCATGACGATGCCGGCGACGACGTCCTTGATGATCGTCTGGGCACCGATGCCGGCCGCCAGGCCGATCACGCCCAGCGAGGCGATCACCGGCGCGATGTTCACCCCGATCTTGTCCAGGATCATGACCAGTGCCACGGCCCAGATGATCAGGTGCGCCACGTTGCGGGCGACGCTCGAGAGGGTCTCGGCCCGCTGCTCCCGCCGCGCCTGCGCCGCCTTCTGGGCACGCGCATCACGCTTGACGACGCTCCCGGCGACGCTCGAGAGCTTCGTGCCGGAATCGGCCATGGTGCGGAAGAACCGTCGCAGCAGCCAGCTGGCGACCATGCTGGCGGCCGTGGCGGCGACGAGGATGACCACGATCAGCACTCCGCTGCTGGTCAGCCATCGCACCAGGGAATCCATCATGCTCAGTGCTTGGTCGGTGCCGGGATCGGCGAGAAATGGTCCGAGTTCGAAGGTCTCCTCAGGCATGGTCCCGACCATAACGCCCCCCGGTGCGCAGAGCCTGGAGAGCAGGGGCCAGCAGCAGTCCGACGAGATAGAGGCCACCGAGGACGATCGTGAGGACGCCGACCGGCAGATCCGTGGGCAGCACGTGCTGGGCCACGAGATCCGCACCGGACAGCAGCACCGCCCCCATCGCAGCACTCGCCGCGAGCGGGATGCCCGTCCCCGCGACGAGGCGCTTCGCGAGCTGCGGGGCGGACAGCGCGACGAAGGCGATCGGTCCGGACAGCGCCGTGACGGCCGCGACCAGCACGACCGCCAGCAGCAGGATCCGGCGCCGGGTGCGCTCCACGGAGACGCCGTGCACGGAGGCCATGTCGTCGCCGAGCTCGAGCTGCTGCATGACCGGGACGCAGAGCAACAGGCCCGGCACCGCGACCACCAGCAGGATCAGTACCGGCAGCATGCCGGCCCAGTCCACGAGCGCGAGCGATCCCGCGCCCCACATGCTCGCTGCCATCGCGACCTCGTCCTGCGCCTGGAGCAGGATCCACACGTTCAGGGCGTTGAGCATCGCCGAGGCGCCGATGCCCACCACGATCAGCCGGAACCCCTGCACGCCGTCGCGGCGGGCCAGCAGGTACACGATCACGGCGGTGCCGATCCCTCCCAGCAGGGCGCCGAGGGTGTTCGCGGCCCCGCCGAGGGTCCCGGCCAGCGCAGGCGGTGCGACCAGCGTCAGCAGCAGCACGCCGGTGTACGCACCGGTCGAGAAGCCCAGCACGTCGGGGGAGCCCAGGGGGTTGCGGGTGAGGGTCTGGAAGATCGCTCCGGACAGCGCCAGGGCCGCGCCGAACACGAGGGCCGCCAGGGCTCGTGGCATCCGCCACTCCAGCACGATCGTGCTCGCGAAGCCGCCGCGTCCCGCGAGCGCCTGCAGCAGCTCGGGCAGGGTCAGCGGGAAATCGCCGCGGGACAGCGCGAGCAGCGTGAGCGCCACGGCGATCACGCTCAGCGCCACGGTGACGAGACGCCGCCGAGCACGTCGGGCGGTGAGCACCGGGGCGGAGGCCGAGGCCACGGCGGTCCGCGCGGGCGCCGACTGCGGGGCAGGGTTCCGTGCGTTCACAGCCCGCTCGCCCGTCGGCGTCGGACCAGGAGGATCAGCACCGGCGCACCGATCAGTGCGCTCACCACGCCCACCGGCACCTCGCCGGGCCAGACCACCACGCGGGCGAGGACGTCGGCGAGCACCATGATCGCCGCGGAGAGCAGCGCGGCCAGCGGCAGCAGTCGGGTCTGGTCCGGTCCCACCACCCAGCGGGCGACGTGAGGTGCCATCAGCCCCAGGAACACGATCGGGCCGGCCAGGGCGGTCGCGGAACCGGCGAGCAGCGTGATCGTGAGGACCAGGAGGAGTCGGGTGCGGTGGACGTCAGCGCCCAGGGAGGCGGCCATGTCGTCCCCGAGGGAGAGCGCGTTCATCGGGCCGGCCAGGGCGAGCGCGAGCACGAGCCCGAGCGCGGCCACGGGGAGCGCGGGCAGGGCGGTCTCCCATCCGCGCTGCGAGAGATCGCCGCTCTCCCAGACCAGCAGGATCGAGTACTCCCGCGGGTTCGACAACCGGAAGGCGGAGGTGAGGCCCGCCAGCACCGCACCGAGCGCGACACCGGCGAGGGTGAGCCGCTCGGGCGTGATCACCCCGGCGCCCAGCGTGCCGATCATGAACACGCCGAGCGTGGCGATCAGGGCGCCGAGCAGGCTCGCGCCGACGAAGAGCACGGGGGAGGAGACGCCCAGCAGCACGATCACGAGGACGACCGCGAAGGCGGCGCCGGCGTTCACCCCGAGGATGCCGGGCTCGGCGAGCGGATTGCGGGTGAGCACCTGCATCAGGGCCCCGGCCAGCCCGAGCGCGGCGCCCGCGGCGAGGGCGATCACCGTGCGCGGCAGGCGCAGATCGACCACGGCCGAATAGTCCTGCACCGGCAGGTCGAGAGCGGCGGCGCGCTGCAGCGACGTCTGGTCGGAGCCGAGGTGGGTGAGGGCATCGACAAGGATCCCGCTCACCGCAGTCGGCGACACCAGGCGCGAGCCGACGTACAGGCTGGCTGCACTGAACAGGAGCAGGGCGCACAGCGCGAGCAGGGTCGCGGCGGCGAGCCGCGGCCGCAGCGCGGAGGCCCCGGTCCGCGAGCGCGGCGGGGCGAGGGGTGAGCGTCCGGTCACAATCTGCTTTCGGAGGGGAGGAGGGCTCTGTCGACCCCGTGTTCGGTAAGGGTAGCCTGACCTTTGGTCCAGTCGGGGCCGCCCTTCACCTCACGGAGCACCCATCATGATCCCTCGCCGTTCACTCCTGACCGTCCTCGTGGCCGGTTCCACCCTCGCACTGGCCGCGTGCAGCGACTCCGAGAACGCTCCCGACGCGGAGCGCACCGCGGCGGGCGACGCAGGGGGCGGCACCTTCCCGGCCACCGTCGAGACGGCCTTCGGCGCGATCACGGTCGACCAGGCGCCTCAGCGTGTCGTGGCGCTGGGCTGGGGCGACGCGGAGACCGCGCTCGCGCTCGGCGTCGAGCCGGTCGGCGCCTCGGACTGGCTCGCCTTCGGCGGCGAGGGCGTCGGCCCCTGGGCGGAGGGTCTGTACAGCGAGGCCCCCACGATCATCGAGACCCTCGAACCCTCCTACGAGGCGATCGCCGCGCTGAAGCCCGACCTGATCCTGGACGTGAAGAGCTCCGGGGAGCAGGACCGCTACGACCGCCTCAGCCAGATCGCCCCCACGATCGGCGTCCCCGAGGGCGGCGAGAACTACCTCACCACCCCCGAGCAGCAGCTGACGATGATCGCCCAGGCGCTCGGCGTCCCCGACGCCGCCCAGGCCCTGCAGGAAGAGGTCGACTCGCTATTCCGGGAGGCCGCGTCCGCGCACGAGGACTGGGCCGGGAAGACGGTCACCGCGGCCACGCGCAGCTCCGAGGGCTGGGGCGCCTACATCGACGGGACCGAGCGCGTGGAGTTCCTCGAGCGCCTCGGCTTCGTCCTCTCGCCGAAGATCGCGGAGCTGCCGGCTTCCGCCACCGGATTCTCCGTCGACATCTCGGCCGAGCAGCTGGACCTCTACGATGCCGATCTCATCGTGGCCTTCCCGATCTACCTCGACGCCACGGAGATCAGCGAGGACCCGCAGTGGCAGCAGATCCCTGCGGTCGCTGACGGCCGCGCGCTGGTCCTGGGCGGGGACCTGTCCTCGGCGTACTCGCTGGGCTCCGTGCTCTCGACGAAGTTCGCCGTGGAGAAGATGGTGCCGCTGCTCGAGGAGACGCTCGACGCCTGAGCCCTCGTGGACGCCGACGGGCGCCGCGCTCCCCAGGGGAGCACGGCGCCCGTCGGCGTCCGGTGGGTCCTAGCCGATGTCCGCGGCGCGCACGCGCTCCTGCCGGGCCACGGTGTCGCGACCCTCGATGATCAGGCGGCGCAGGCCGAAGGGCGCCTCCTCCGCATCGGCGAGCCAGGCATCGGCGTCGTCGAGCACGCCCTGGCCGCCGTAGGACGACGGGAAGTAGCCCGCCACCAGACGGTTGGCGATCTCGTTCGAGCGCTCCGCCCACACCCGGCCGATCATCGCGAAGTAGCGCTGGCGGTACGGGGCGAGGAGAGACTCGTCGACCACTCGGCGGAAGCCCAGGATCACCGCGGTGATGGACTCGTTGGCGAGCGTGTCCTTCTCGACCGTGCGGCGCCAGGCCTTCGCCTTGGAGACCTCGGTGGGCAGCGCGGCCTTCGCGGTCAGGGCGCTCTTGCGGCCGGACTGGGTGTCGTCCGAGGCGAGCTGCTCGTCGATGCCGGCGACGTCGATCCCGCCGAGCACGGCGAGGGAGATCACGAGCTTCCAGCGCAGGTCGGTGTCGATCGTGCGGCCGGGCAGCGTGATCGAACCGCCCAGCAGGCCCTCGAGGGTCTCGCGGTGCGCCTCGGTGCGGGCGAGGCGTGCGAACGTCTCGAGGAACTGCAGCTGTGCGTCCGACCCGGCTTCGGCGGCCTCCGCGAGCTCCCAGACAGCGCTCGCCGCGGTCGCCGTGCGCAGCACGCGCTGGTCGGGGCTGGCGTACGGCCCGGCCACCGACTCCAGCTGCTGCAGCAGCGTGCGGTTCACCGACGAGGACTGCTCCCCGGTGATGTGGGCGAGCACGAGCTGCTGGTAGCGACGGCTGGGCAGCTCTCCGTCGCGCACCATGTCCCACGCCGAGGACCACAGCAGGGTGCGCGCCAGCGGGTCGTCCAGATCGCGCAGGTGCTCCATCGTGACGGCGAGGGAGGCGTCGTCCAGGCGGATCTTCGCGTAGGCGAGATCGCCGTCGTTGACGAGCCACAGGTCCGCGCGCTCGCCGACCAGCTCGGGCACCTCGGTGCGCTCGCCGTCGACGTCGATCTCCACGGTGGTGGTGCGGGCGAGCCTGCCGTCCTGCAGCGTGAAGCCGCCCACCTGCAGACGGTGGGGGCGCAGCGTCGGGTGCTCCTCGGGGGCGGTCTGCTCGATCGTGAAACGGCGGACCGTGCCGTCCTCGTCGCGCTCGATCAGCGGTCGCAGGGTGTTGACCCCGGCGGTCTGCAGCCACAGTCGCGACCAGGAGGTCAGGTCACGACCGCTGGTCGCCTCGAGCTCGGACAGCAGGTCCGAGAGCTCGGTGGTGGACCAGGCGTGCTTCACGAAGTAGGCGCGCACGCCGGCGAAGAACTCGTCCCGGCCCACGTAGGCCACCAGCTGGCGCAGCACCGAGGCGCCCTTGGCGTAGGTGATGCCGTCGAAGTTGGTCTCCACCGCTTCGAGGTCCACCATGTCGGCGACGATCGGGTGGGTCGAGGGCAGCTGATCCTGCTGGTAGGCCCACACCTTCTCAGCGAGCGCGAAGGTGGTCCAGGCGTCGGTCCAGCGGGTGACCTCGGCGCTCGCGAGCGTCGAGGCGTACTCGGCGAAGGACTCGTTCAGCCACAGGTCGTCCCACCAGCGCATGGTGACCAGGTCGCCGAACCACATGTGGGCGAGCTCGTGGAGGATCGTGAGGTCGCGGCGCTCGCGCACGGCGTCGGAGACCTCGGAGCGGAACACGTAGGACTCCACGTACGTGATCGCCCCGGGATTCTCCATCGCGCCCATGTTGTATTCGGGTACGAACACCTGGTCGTACTTGCGGAACGGGAAGTCCTGGTCGAAGGCCTCCTCGTAGAAGTCGATGCCGGCTGCGGTTACGTCGATGACGTTCTGCGCGTCGACGTGCTCGGCGAGCGAGGCCCGGGCGAAGACTCCCATCGGCACGGTGCGCCCGTCACGGGTGGTGACCTCGCCGGTGCCGCCCTGGTAGTTGCCGGCGATCAGTGCGACGAGGTACGTGGAGATCCGCTCAGTGGGGTCGAAGACCCAGGTCGCTGAACCCGCACCGGCCGGGGTCGGTGCCGGCGTCGGGGCGTTGGAGATGACCCGCCAGTGGTCCGGCGCGGTCACGGTGAGCTGATAGGTGGCCTTGAGGTCGGGCTGCTCGAAGCAGGCGAACATGCGGCGTGCGTCGGAGACCTCGAACTGGGTGTAGAGATACACCTCGTCATCGACCGGGTCCACGAAGCGGTGCAGCCCCTCACCGGTGTTCATGTAGGTGCCCTCGGCGAGGATGCGCACGACGTTCTCGCCCTCGGCGAGGGCGGGAAGGCGAACGCGGGCACCGTCGAAGCGGGAGGCGGGCTCGGCCAGCAGCTCGCCGTTGAGCTCGATCTCGGTCACCGCCTTCGCGATGAGGTCCACGAAGGTCTCCTGCGCGGAGCTGGAGGAGAAGCGGAGGGTGGTCTCGGTGAGGAACGTCTCCGGACCGGTCGTGAGGTCCAGACGGATGTCGTAGGAATCGGTGCTGAGGAACGAGGCGCGGCTGCGGGCCTCGTCGCGAGTGAGGTTCTCGAATGCCATCGGGCCATCCTGCCACCCTCGACCGGACGATCCGTGACGAATCCGGGAGGATCTGCGGTCGCGGGCGAGAAAACTCCAGGACAGCGCCGTATCCCGTGGGTAGGGTTCCACCATGGCCCGCGACGAGGATCCTGCCCCTGCTCGACCGCTGGGGGTTCGCAGCATTCTCGTGGGCGCGGTCTGGAGCCTGCGCGAGGCCGCGCGAACCAGCCCCCGCTGGCTTCTGCTCACGATCACCACGTCCACCGTGCTGGCCCTCGTCCCCGCCGCCCAGGTGCGTGCGGTGGCGTGGCTCGTGGAATCAGTCGACGAGGGCATGAGGACGGCACTGGTGCCGTTGGTCCTCCTCACCCTTCTGGTGGGTGCCGGCGAGGTCCTCGGCAGCGCGGAGAACCTGGTGGGCCAGCGTGCCGGATTGCGCCTGATGTCGGCTCTGAACTCCCGCCTCGCCCGAATCGCCTCTACGCTCGGTCCTCGCCAGCTCGCCGCCTCGAGCATCCACGCACTGCTGGAGGGGACGCGCGAGAGCACTTTCGCCCTCTCCCGGGGGCCGCGATCCATCATCAGCGCTCTGTCGGCACTCCTGGCGGCGCTGGCCCTCGGTGCCGCGATCTGGCCTTTCTCGCCGCTCGCGGCCGGACTCGTCGTCCTCGCCCTGGTGCCCAACCTGATCATCTTTGCGTGGGCCGCGGGCATGCAGGATTCGCGCTTCGCCGAGTCGGCGACGCACGGCGCCCGTTTCCGCTACCTGCTCGACCAACTCGTCGACGCTCGCACCGGCGCCGACCTCGCAGCGCTCGGGACGGGCGGGAAGGTCGCCGCGGCAGCACACGCCGCGCACTCGCGCTTCGCCTCTATCAACGATCGGATCTACGCAGCCCTGTTGCGCGGTGACCTCCTGGGCGGTGTCGCGACCGCAGTACTGCTCGGAGGGGCGCTGCTCGCGGTGCTGCTCGACGGCGCGGGGGCGGCCGGCCTCAGCGCGGGTGTGCTCGGTGTGATCGCCGGGCTCCAGGCCACCCGGAGCGCGGGATTCGCCCTCGGCGACGTGATCACCGTGGCCCCGATGGTCCGGCGCTTCCGCGAGGTCGAGGAGCTCGGAGGGGCGTCGACGCCGCAGACTGTCGTCCGTGGGGTCTCCTCGCTCCAGGCGCGCGATGTCACGGTGACCTATCCCGGCGCGCCGGCCCCCGCTCTGCGGGCGGCGAGCTTCCGCGCCGACCGCGGCGAGATGGTCGCGCTGGTGGGAGTGAACGGCGCCGGCAAGACGACACTGGTCTCCGCGCTGATGGGCACGGTCCTGCCCGACTCCGGAGCGGTCGAGATCGATGGCGCCGACGCGAATGCACTCACCATGGCCGAGCGCCTGGGCCGCTTCGGTCTGGTCACGCAGGAGTTCGGCCGCTACGAGATGACGGTGCGCGATGCGGTGGCCCTGGGCTCTCCGCAGGAGGGCGTGGCCGACGACGATGTCTGGCGGGCCCTGGACGATGCACAGGCCGGAGATTTGGTGCGCTCTCTTCCCACCGGCCTCGACACGATGCTCGGGCCTCAGTTCGGAGGGGTGGGGCTCTCCGGCGGGCAGTGGCAGCGGATCGCCCTGGCCCGCATCCATCTGCGGGGCGCTGGCATCCGGGTGCTCGACGAGCCGACGTCCGCGATCGACGCCGAGGCCGAGCAGGAGGTGTTCGCCCAGCTGCGGGAGACCGCCGCCGAGCACATAACGATCGTCGTCTCCCACCGGGCCTGGACACTGCGCGGGACGGACCGCATCCACGTGCTGGAGCACGGTCGGATCGTGGAGACGGGCACCTACGAGGAGCTCCTGGCCTCGGAAACGCGCTTCGCGGAGATCTTCGCCGAGCAGCTCTCCTGAGTCCTCCTGCTGCGCCCGCGCTCTCGCCGGCGCCTGCTCACCGTCGGGTCAGGTCGAGATCCCAGGTGTAGTGCTCCGGCAGTGTGGGCAGCGGCCAGGAGGGGTCCGGGAAGAAGTACTCGTAGCCGGCGGAGAAGGGGTAGGTCCATTCGGCGATGTGCTGCTCCGCCTCACGGCCGGCGGCCCGGATCGAGGCGATCTCCTCGGCGCTGAAGTAGCCGGTGCGCTCGGCGCCCTCGAGCTCGTCCTCGTCCTTGTAGTGCCAGTCCCGGCGCGGCAGCACGACGAGGTCGAGCACCAGATCGCGAGTGCGCACGCCCTCCTCGGTCCGTTCGTAGGGGGTCTCGAGGTTGATGTAGTAGCAGCCCAGCGAGCCGTCGTCCTTGTAGAACAGCCAGATGGAGTAGGGCTTGTCCGGCAGGCCGATCATGAGGATCCCGTTGCCGGTCCACAGCTGCTTGGACTGCAGTCGGGGCGCGGTGAACATCCCCTCGTCGCCGGCGCGGCGCAGGGCGGCACCGGATTCGAGCACCGGCAGCAGCACTTCGGTGCCGGGCGCGATCCAGACGGCCACCCCGCGGTCGTCGTCCAGCACGACGGTGCCGGGGCGGACGGTGCGGGTGGGGTGCTGAGAGGTGTAGTAGGTCCAGGTCACCTGGTCGCCGGGCGACCAGCGCGGTGTGCAAGACATGGTGGTGATCCCGGCCGGGTCGGCCTCCACGGACGCCCCGTACCGTCCGGCCACCGGGCCGGGGCTGCTCTGCCCGTGAAGGGGTAGGCGTATGGGGCGACCATACCGCGTCGTTCCCGGGCGACCGGGCGACGCGCCGTTCCCCGCAGCCGAGGAAGGACCCGGCGCGCGCGCCGGAGGGATCACTGCGCCGGAGGACCGGCGCCGGCCGGATCAGCCGGGGAGCGGGGCGCCGCGCAGCTGAGCGGCGAGCGGGCAGTCCATGGGATCGGCCTGGCCGAGACCCACCCGGTTCAGATACCGGATGATGATCCCGTAGCTGCGGAGCAGGTTCGTCTCGGTATAGGTGATGCCGCGCTCGGCGCAGAACTCCTTGACGATCGGCTGCACCTTGCGCAGGTTCGCCGAGGGCATGCGGGGGAACAGGTGGTGCTCGATCTGCAGGTCGAGCCCGCCCATCGCCCAGTTCATCAGGCGCCCACCGGTGATGTTGCGGCTGGTGAGCACCTGGCGGCGCAGGAAGTCGACCTCGAGGCCCTTCGGGATCAGCGGCATCCCCTTGTGGTTCGGGGCGAACGAGCTGCCCATGTAGATGCCGAACACGGCCAGCTGCACGCCGAGGAAGGCGGCACCCATGCCCAGGCCGAGGGTCGCGAAGACGATCACCGGGAAGCCGATGAGGCGGGTCAGCACGAGGACCCCCTCGGCGGTGCGGTGCTTGACCCGCTCGGTGCGGAACACTGCGGAGATCGCCTCGTAGTGCATGACGAAGGCGAACAGGGACAGCACCGGGAAGAACGCCCATCCCTGACGCTTGGCGAGCCATCCCATGAAGCCGGTGCGCTCGCTGGCGTCTCCGGGGACGAAGACCAGGGCGCCGGCGGCGATGTCGCCGTCGCGGCCGATGGTGTTCGGGTTGGCGTGATGCTTGTTGTGCTTGCGGGTCCACCAGGCGATGCTCAGGCCCACCACGAAGTTGCCGATGATGCGGGAGAACCACTCGTTGCGCTTCCCGGAGGAGAAGACCTGTTGGTGCGCGGCGTCGTGGCCCAGGAAGGCGGCCTGGGTGAACAGGATCCCGAACAGGGCGGCGACGGCCAGCTGCCACCAGGTGCTCCCCAAGGTGAACAGCAGCGTGAAGGCCCCGCCGAGGGCCAGGGCGAGGAGGATGGTGCGCAGCACGTACGAGCGGACGTTGCGGCCCATCAGCCCCGCGTCCTTCACCCGTTGCGACAGCTCGAAGTAGTCCCTGGTCTGCGCGGCCGCTTGCGGCCGGACGGGGCGAGGTGCGGCTGTGGTCGTCATGCACATGACGCTAGGTGCCCACGGGGCAGGTGCGCGTCCCCCTGCGGAGCGCACATGCACCCCCTACCCAGGTAGGGGGTCGGCGATCGGGATCTCTGCCGAGACGATGAATCCACCGCCAGCGCTGGGTCCGGCCTCGACGGTGCCGCCGAGCGCCGTGACCCGTTCGCGGGCGCCCGCGAGCCCGAGCCCGGAGCCGGGGATCGGATCCTGACCGGTGTCCGGAGCGGTGTTGGCGATCTCGACCAGCAGCGTCCCCGCCGACGGGACGACGCGCACTCTGATCGCGGCTCCTCGAGAATGGCGCAGCGCATTGCTGAGCGCCTCTTGCACCACGCGATAGGCGGTCAGACCCACCGTGGGCGGTACGTCGGCCGGAGACAGATCAGCGCTGATCGAGGCGCCGGTGGCGCGGCTCGCCTCGAGCAGCTCGGGGACGTCGCCCAGCCCGGGCATCGGCATCTCGTCGAGGGAGTCGTCGGTGCGCAGGGTCGCCAGCAGCGAACGCATCTCCCCGAGCGCCTGCCGGGAGGAGGCGGCGATATCCTCGAACTCCTGCTCGGTCTGCGAGTCCATGCCCGGCAGACGGAACTTCGCGGTGCCGGCCTGCACGGTGATCACGGACATCGAATGGGCCACCACGTCATGCAGTTCACGGGCGATGCGGCTGCGCTCCTCGAGCTCGTGGCGCCGACGCACCTGATCGGCGCTGAGGGTCTGCGCCTGCTCGACCTGCCCGCTGACCAGCAGCCACTGGCGCACGGTGAGACCCAGCAGCACCACGCCCCCGCTGATCGCCACGAGCACCACACCGTTGGTGGTGACGTCTCGCAACGCCTCCTCCGCGCGCATCCGCGGCTCGGTGATCAGCAGGGAGACCAGGGTGAGGAGGGCGCCGCCGGACCAGGCGGACACCGACCAGTACCAGCGGTGCAGGGTCGCGAGCACCGTGAGCGTCAGACAGTGCGCGAGCAGGGAGGTCACCGGCCAGGGCCAGGGGAGCGAGGCCTGCACCGGGGCGGTCACGAGCATCATGGACAGCGCTGCGAGCACGCTCAGGGCCAGACCCGCCCAGGGCCAGCGCACCGCGAGCAGCCCGGCCAGCGCCGCCGCGATCGAGACCAGCATGGCCGCCGCCGGGTGCACGTCGTAGAGGGCGGCCGTGACCGGCCAGCTGACCACCACCAGCACGAAGCTCACGAACGCGACCGTCATCCAGGTCCACGCCCCCTCGCGGACCCGAGTGTCCACGGCGCCGCCCGCGATCGACGGGAAGGGCGTGCGGCGAGGCGACCCGGGGACGGCGCCGCCCAGCAGCGGCGCGCTGACCACGATGTCCAACAGGGCGAGCGCATGGACCATCGCCGGGAACGAGAGCGCGAGGGCCAGACCGAGCACGAGCGCGAGAGCCCACTGGCCGGGGACCGGCATGCCGGAGTCCGGGAGGAAGCGCCCCCAGAACCAGAAGGTCAGCCCGCCCAGGGCGAGTGCGGCCCAGGCCACGGTCGCACCGACGGTGAGCACGCGCACCGGGAGCGCGATGAGAGCCTCGAAGGCGAGGTCGAGCCATCGCCGTGGATCGGTGACCAGGCGCAGCAGCCCGGTCGCGCCGCGCCCTCGCGCCTGGTACCTGGGTTCCCGCATCTCGAGCCCCCAGCGCCGCAGACGGCTGCGGTCGAGTCTCGCGAAGACGGAGGCCAGGGAAAGGGTCAGCGGGAACAGGAGCAGGCCGATCCAGACGATCGCGAGCGCCGCCGAGACCGCGGCGAGCGGGAGCAGCAGCACGATCGAGAGCAGGGTGAGCGCGAGCCCGGGGAGCACGAGCGCGAGGTCATGGCCCAGGCGGCGCAGACTGTGGCGGTCAGGGACGAGGAACACTCAGGACTCCTCCCGGTGAGCGCGGATACTGTGTCCCCATGGTTCCTTCGAAGCAGTCCGCGACCCGTGTGCTGATCGTCGACGACCAGTCGATGATCCGCGGGGGCTTCGAAGCGCTGCTGAACGCGCAGGAGGGGCTGGAGGTGGTCGGGACCGCGGCGGACGGTGCCGGGATCACCGAGGTGGTGCGTCGGACCAGGCCCGACGTGGTGCTGATGGACATCCGCATGCCCCATGTGGGCGGGCTCGATGCCACGCGCACGGTGCTCGCGATGCCGGGTACGCCACCGAAGATCATCATGCTGACCACCTTCGACGCCGATGAGTACGTGTTCGCCGCCCTGCGAGCCGGGGCGAGCGGGTTCCTGCTCAAGGATTCCACACCCGAGGAGCTGGTCCAGGCGGTGCGGGTCGTCGCGGGCGGCGACTCGCTGCTGGCCCCGCGCGTGACCCGTGCCCTGATCGCCGATTTCGTCGCACGGCCCGCACGGGACCGGCGCGCCTCGACCAGCCTCAACGCCCTCACCGAGCGCGAGCTCGACGTGCTGCTGCTCGTGGCACGGGGGCTCGCGAACCGCGAGATCGCCGACGAGCTCGTGATGGCCGAGCAGACGGTGAAGTCGCATGTCTCGCGCATGCTCTCCAAACTGGCCCTGCGCGACCGCACGCAGCTCGTCGTCGCGGCCTACGAGTCCGGTCTGGTGCGCGCCGGCTCCTGAACGCCCCGGCTCACCCCGCCCAGGCCTCCCACAGGGTGGCGTAGTCGCCACCGCGCGCCACCAGGTCGTCGTGCGTGCCCTGCTCCACGACCCGGCCATCGGCCATCATCAGGATCCGATCCGCCACCATCGCCTGCGAGAGACGGTGGGCGACGATGATCGTGGTGCGACCGTGCGCGACCTCGAGCGCGGCGCGTTCGAGCACCCGCGCGCCGGAGGAGCCCTCGTCGGCCGTGGCCTCGTCGAGCACCAGCACCGCCGGGTCCTGCAGGGCGACGCGCGCGAGCGCGAGCTGCTGGGACTGCTCGGCCGTGAGCCGCTCGCCCTTCTCACCCACCTCGGTGTCCAGACCTCGGGGGAGGCGCTCGGCCCACCCCGAGGCGTCCACCTGCTGCAGCGCCTCCCACAGCTCCTCGTCGGTCGCGGTGGGGCGTGCCAGCCGCAGATCCTCCTTCAGCGTGCCGCGGAAGACGTGGACGTCCTGGCTGACGATCGAGGAATGCGCTCGGGCGGCCTCGATATCGGCGCGCGTGAGGTCCGCCCCGCCGTGCAGCACCCGGCCGTGGCGCGGTTCGAGGGTGCCCGCGATGATCGAGGCGAGGGTCGACTTTCCGGCACCGGAGGCTCCCACCAGGGAGACCACCTCGCCGGGGGCGATCTCGAGATCGATGGGCCGCAGCACGACCCGCTCCTCGCCGTCGTCATCGGTGCCATAGGCGTGGGAGACGCCCTCGAGACTGATCGAGGCATCCAGCGGTCGCTCGTCGCCCGGGGAGGAGGCCGGATCGATCGCCTCGATGACGCCCACCATGCGGGTCAGGCTCGCCGCCGCCGACTGGACGTCGTCGAGGGAGAAGATGAGGTTCATCATCGGCCAGAGCAGGCTGATCAGGTACAGCGCCGCCGCGGTGACCAGACCGATCGGGGCGCCGCCCACGTGCACCATGGCGTAGCCCAGCACGAGCACCAGGGCGATCGAGAGGTTCTCGGGCCACACCACGATCTTCACCAGCTTGGTCACCAGCGTCATCACCCGCATGCCGAGCACGACCGCCGTCTCCGAGAGCACGGCGACGTGCCGGGTCTCGCGGCGCTCGATGCCGTAGGCGTGCACGGTGGGGATGCCGTGGATGGCCGAGAGCAGCCCTTGGGCACGGGCCCCCATCGCCACCCGTTCGCGCCGGTAGATGGGGGCGGTCTGCCGGAGGTACCAGACGGCGCTGAGCAGATACATCGGGACGACGATCGCCACCAGGATCAGCAGCCAGGGGGAGAGCGTCACCATGCCGATCAGGGTGACGACGACGTAGAAGCCCATCTGGATCAGGTTCGGCACCACGTTGTTGACGGCGCGCGCGGTCACGTCCACGTCGTCGGCGACGCGGGAGAGGGCGTCGCCGATGCCGGTGACCTCCATGCTCTGGGCGGGGAGGTCCAGCGCACGGTCGATCACGTCCTCGCGCATCCCGGCCAGCACCCGCTGCCCGAGCCCGCTGACCAGCGCCCAGCCCAGCGCGGAGAACACCGCCTGCAGGACACCGGCGAGCATGATCAGCCCGCCCTGGCGCCACAGCGCATCGGAGCCCGCACCCTGCTGGACGAGATCGACGGCGTCACCGATCAGGCGGGGCATCCAGGCCGCGGCGGCCGCGCCGCACGTGACCACGAGCAGGGTCAGCACCGTCATGCCCAGGAACTGGCGCAGCCGCCCGCCCAGATGGGCGAACGCCGCACCGATGGTCGCGATCGGCAGGATCTGGGCGTGCTCGTCGAGCTGCCGCCGCGCGGTGGCGTCGGCCTCGAGCAGCTCCTCGGGATCGGCGTCCCAGTCGACGACGCTGAGGTCCGCGTTCATCGCTGCACCATCTTCCGGTAGTCGTCGTGGTCCATCAGGTCCTCGTGGTCGCCGTGGCCGGCCAGGGAGCCGTTCCGTACGAAGGCGACCTGGTCGGCGGCCCGCAGCAGCGCGGGGGAGCGCGTGATCAGCAGGGTCGCGCGGTCGGGACGCTGTCGCGCGGCCACCAGCGCCTCGGCGATGCTCTGCTCGGTGACGGCGTCGACCGCGGTGGTGGGATCGTGCAGCACGAGCACCGGGGCGTCGGCCGCCACGGCGCGGGCCAGCGCGATCCGCTGGCGCTGACCGCCGGAGAGGTTCGCGCCGCGGTCCAGGATGCGGGTGTCGTAGCCCTCGGGCAGGATCCGCAGGAGGTCGTCCGCGCCGGCGGCGTGCAGTGCCGCATCGGCCCAGGCATCGGGCGCGGAGCCGTCCTGGGGCGGCGCGAGCACCGAGTCCGGCGCGCGCGTGGCGAGCTGCTCACGCAGGGTGCCGTCGAACAGATCCACCACATGCGGCTCGACCAGCAGATCCGCCCGATTGGTGAAGCGGTTCTCCCGCGTGACCTCGTCCCCGCCCAGGAGCACCTCGGCCAGCTCGGTGCGTCCGGAGATCGCTTCGATGAGCGCCTCGGCATCGCGCATGTCCGCGCAGGCGACCGCGACGACCCGGCCGTCGGGGACCAGGAGCTCGATCCCGCGCAGACGGCCGGTGCCGGATCCGCGCAGTCGCAGGCCGCCGGTGCCGGGCCGGCGCTCGCCGGGGCTCCGCTCGCCGCGTTCATCGCGGGCCAGGGCCAGGCGCTCCACGGCGAGCTCGGGATCATCGACCTCCCGGCCGAGATCGGCCAGCAGGTTCCGCACGCGCCGTGCGGACGTGGACATGCTCGCCCACCACACGGGCAGCCCCGACAGTCCCTGCAGCATGCCCATGTTGGAGCGGGCCACGCCGACGACCGCGATGAGCGTGCCGATGGTCATGTCGCCGGCGACGGTGCGCTGGGACGCGATGATCACGACGGCCGCCATCATCGCGGCGGTGACCAGGGTGGTCAGGCCGCTGGAGACCCCCGAGAAACGGGCGTTGACCAGGGCGGCGTCGAGCGCGGTGCGGGAGCGGCGGCGGTACTGGGCGCGTGCCCGGCTCTGCACGCCGAGACCCTGGAGCACTCGCAGTCCGTGGACCAGGTCGGTCGCGGTGGCCGCGGCGTCGGCGGCCTTGGACTGCTGGGCGTCGTACCGGGCCGACAGCACCGGGCTGATCACGCGCACCACGATCACCATCACGGCGATGCCGAGCATCGTGGCCAGGCCCAGCCATAGATCGAGGATCGCGAGCCAGACGCTGGCGGCGAGCACCACGGTGGTGGCCGGGAACGCCCAGGGCAGCATGTCCATGACGTCCGAGGCCTTGTCGGCGTCGGAGGTCGCGATGGACAGCACCTCACCGGCGGGGCGCTCGATGGGCTTCGAGCGCGGATCCAGGACGGCAGCGGTCACGGCGACGCGCAGCCGGTGCCGCTCGAACATGCGGGCGCGCTGGCTGGCCGCGAACATGATCGTCCACGCCCAGGTGCTCAGCAGGCGCAGCACGAAGATCCCGATCGCGCCGCCGACGGTCACCAGCAGGCTGCCCTGCACGATCCCGGCGTCGATGATCAGGCCCATCAGGACGGGCACCAGCATGTCTACCCCTTCGACGACGAAGGAGAGGGCCATGATCCAGGGGATCGAGCGACGGTGGTTGCGCACGATCGAGCGCATCACCCCGCGCGACGGAGCGGGGGAGGAGGGGGACGCGGACGAAGCGAGGAGCACCTGATGAATCCAACAGGCACCCGGCGATGGGCGCAACAGCATTTCCGAAGCGGCGGTGAGAGAATGGTCCCGACCATGTCCCGAGGGAAGGAAACCTGTCGTGAGCGCACGTCCTGTGGAGCTGTTCGTGGATCCTGTCTGCCCGTACGCGTGGATGACGAGCAGGTGGCTGCTGCACGCGGCGGAGGTTCGTGCGGTGGAGCCCACCTTCTCGGTGATGTCGCTGTCGGTGCTGAACGAGGGCCGCGACCTCGAGGAGGGGTATCGCCGGATGCTCGACGACTCCTGGGGCCCGGCCCGGCTGGCGATCGAGATCTCCCGCACCGAGGGCGCCGCGGCCTTCGCCCGCTGGTACACGGCCTGGGGCGAGCGCTATCACGTCGGCGGTCAGCACGATGATCGCCGTGCGGTCGCGGTCGCGGCACTCGACGCCGCCGGACTGCCCGCTGAGCTGATCGACGCCTACGCTCCGGTTCCCGGGGACGCGGTCGAGGAGGCCCTGCGCGCCTCGCACGAGGGCGCGATCTCCCGCGTCGGCGAGGACGTCGGCACCCCGGTGATCTCCTTCGGGAACGGCGAGGACTCCGTGGCCTACTTCGGCCCGGTCGTGTCCCCCGCACCGAAGGGCGAGGACGCCGGCCGGCTGCTCGACGCCCTGGAGACCATGTCCTCCCTCCCCGGCTTCTACGAGCTCAAGCGCTCGCGCACCGTCGGCCCCGATTTCCGCTGAATCCAGCCGGCCCACTGCTCCCCGACTCGTCCCAGAGAAAGAGAACCCCTTCATGCACGTGCACATCGGCACCGACCACGCCGGCTTCGAGCTCAAGAACCGCCTGGTCGCGGCATTGCAGGCCAAGGGTCACGAGGTCACCGACCACGGCGCCCACGCGTACGACGCCCTGGATGACTACCCTCCCTTCTGCACCTCAGTGGGCGAGGCCGTGGTGGCGGATCCGAGCTCGCTCGGCGTCGTCATCGGCGGCTCCGGCAACGGGGAGCAGATCGCCGCGAACAAGGTCACGGGTGTGCGCGCCGCGCTGGTGTGGAACGAGGACACCGCGAAGCTCGCCCGCCAGCACAACGATGCCAACGTGATCTCGGTGGGAGCGCGCCAGCACAGCGAGGAGGAGCTCGAGTCCCTCATCGACGTGTTCCTGGCCGAGCCCTTCAGCGGCGAGGAGCGCCACCAGCGTCGTATCGACCTGATGGCCCGCTACGAGGAGACCGGCGGCTACGGCACGGACGGCGCCGACGCCACCTCTGCGTGATGCCCGAGGGGCACACCGTCCACCGGCTCGCAGCGGCGCTGCGGGCCGGTTTCGGCGAGCAGAGGGTCCGCACGTCCAGCCCTCAGGGCAGGTTCTCGGAGGCCGCGGACCTCGACGGCTGGGTCCTGGCTGACGCGGAAGCCGTGGGCAAGCATCTCTTCCTCGCCTTCGTGCCGGATGCTTCGGTGGATGCCGGGGCGCCCGTGACCCGCTACGTCCGCGTGCACCTGGGCCTGTACGGCTCGTGGACCTTCGCGGGCGAACCGGGGTTCGCGACCGTGCACGCGATCGGCGCTCCGCGGGTGCGGATCGGGGAGCGCGAGGAGGGTCTGGACGACGGCGACGTCGACTGGCGACGGATCGTCCCGCGGCCGACGGCGCGGCTGCGGATCGCGGGTCCCCATGGTCTTGCCGACCTCACCGGGCCCACCGCCTGCGAGGTGCTCGACGCCGCCGGCCGGCAGGCGGTGATCGACCGGCTGGGACCGGACCCGCTGCGCGCCGATGCGAACCGACGGCGTTTCGTGGACCGGGTCCTCGCCTCCCGCACCGCGATCGGGGTGCTGCTGATGAACCAGGACGTCATCGCCGGGATCGGCAACATCTATCGCGCCGAGGTGCTGTTCCGGGCGCGTCTGGATCCGACCGTGCCGGGCCGGGATCTCACTCGCGGGATGGTCGAGGGGATCTGGGAGGACCTGGTGCCGCTCATGGAGTACGGGGCGCGCACCGGCCGCATCGTCACCACCCAGCCGGAGCACCGCGACATCGAGGCCCGCATCGTCGAGCGCTCCCGCGGCACCCGCCAGAACGGCGACGAGGACCCGGACGTCGTCCCGCGCGAGAAGTCGTTCTACGTCTACCACCGTCAGACCCTCCCGTGCCGGGTGTGCGCGACGGAGATCCGCAGCGCCGACATGGCCGCGCGCACCGTGTTCTGGTGCCCCCGCTGCCAGACGGTCCGATCGCGCCGGGCGACCTGGACCCGCGAGCATCCCGCAGCGCCCTGGGCCCTGGCTCCCGAGAGGTCCGAGCGTCCGTAGACTCGCGCGGATGAGCTCCTCCTCCGCGCAGGTGTCCTGTGACGTTCTCGGTGCTCCCCGTCACGCTTCGTCGACGGTCCCCGAGACCGCCTCGTGACCGCAGGTGTCATACCGTGTCGCCATGAACGCAGCGAGCACCGCATCCGACACCCGCACCCAGGTCCACCGCGCAGCGGTGGCCGACATCGCTTCGCGGACCCTCTATCTGCTCGCCAAGCTGCGCCAGGACGTCTTCAGCATCGAACAGGGCGCCACGGATCCGGACCTCGACGGCCGAGACCTCGAGGAGACGACGACGCTGCTGTGGATCGAGGCGGACGGCGAGCCGGCGGCCCACGTCCGCGTGCTCACGGAGCCCGACAGCTCGATGCGCATCGGCCGCCTCGCCGTGCGCGCGCAGAACCGGCGCGACGGCTTCGGCGGGCGCATCATGCGCGCCGCTCTGGATCTCACCGAGCAGCTCGCCCCGGAGCAGGTGGTGCGGATCGACGCACAGGCGTACCTCGAGGGGTGGTACAACGCCATGGGCTACAGGACCGTCGGTCCCGTCTTCCTCGAGGCCGGCATCGAGCACGTGCCGATGGAGTACCACCACCCGCGCAGCTGACCGCTCGGCCCGCCCGCGCCGGGGCCGTCCGGGTCAGCGTGCCGCGGTGATCAGCGCGACGATCTCCGTGCGCTCGAAGTACTTCGCGGTCTCCAGCGCGCTCGGCGTGCCGAGGTCGGCGTCGGCACCCGCGGCCAGGAGGACGTCGGCCACGTCGGTGTACCCCTTGAAGGCGACTCCGGCCAGCGGGGTCTGACCGCGGTCGTTGGGCAGATCCACGTCGGCCCCGCGGGCGGCGAGCTCGCGCACCAGCTCCGCATGCCCGTGATAGGCGGCGAGCATGAGCGGGGTGTTGCCGGCGCTGTCGCGCAGATCCACCGGAGCTCCCTGGTCGATCAGGGGCAGCAGCTGCGAGGAGTCTCCGGAACGGGCGGCGTCGAGCATCGAGCTCGCGAGCGCGATCACGGCCTCGTCCTGGCTCGCGCCCTGGGCCGGGCTCCGGTCGGCGTGCGGGAAGTCGTCGTTCATGACCTCAGGGTACGTCGCAGCGCTGACGCTCATCGCACGCGCGCTCATCGCACGATCAGCTCGGCGGCGAGGGGCCACACCAGCAGTCCCACGGCGAGCGCGGTCCCGACGAGGTCCGCGCGGCTCAGGCGGCTGGGCTCGGCCCAGGTGCGCTGTGTCGCGGTCGCGAAGCCGCGGGAGTCCATCGCGAGCGCCTGCTGCTCGGCACCGCGCAGGGTGTCCACGAGCAGCGCGAGCGTGGAGCTGGCGAGCAGCCGCGGGGAGGCGGGGGAACCGAGGCCACGCTGGACGCGTGTGCGGGTGATGATCTCCCACTGGCGGCCCAGATGCCCCACACGCACCAGCGCGACGACGGCTGCCGCGACCGGGCGGGCGGGGAGCCGCAGCCGGCCGCCGAGCGCATCACCGAGCGCGGTGACCTCCACACTGCCCAGCGCCAGCACGCCGGGGGCGACGAACACCATGATCCGTGCCGCTTCCTTGAGCCCCAGCAGCCACGCATCGCCCGACAGCGCCGGCGCCTCGCCCAGCAGCGCCGTGGTCCAGGCGAGCCCGGCGGCTGAGAGCAGGATCGGCACCAGACGCAGCAGACCTCCCCGCAGGGTGCGCACCGCGAGCGGAGCGAGCAGCGCCAGCGGCAGCAGGGCGAGGAGCCCGCCCTGCCAGGTCTGGACGGCGAACGAGCCCAGTGCAGCCAGGATCCCGATCAGGCACAGCGTGAGCGGATTGAGCGCGTCGGCCGGGATCCGGCGGGCGCGGGCCGACGGCGCCGCGGGTTCCGCGGAGGCCGGGAGCACCAGGGTCTCGTGCGCGTGGTCGATCAGCTCCGGATCGTGGGAGGCGACCAGCACCGCGCAGCCCTGGGCCGCGGCCTCGGTGAGCAGGTCCCGCACCTCGCGTCGCCGACGGGCATCGAGGCCCACGGTCGGCTCGTCGAGCGCGAGCAGGGACGGCCGCTGGGCCAGGGCGGCGACGATCGCGACGCGTCGCTGCTCGCCTCCGGACAGGCGGGAGGGATGGGCACCGGCGAGATGGGCGAGTCCGGAGCGGTCCAGCAGCTGGGCGGCGAACTGCTCGTCGCCCGCCCACGGGGAGGCGAGCACCTCCTCCCGCACGGTGCGTGCGACGAAGGAGTGCTCGGGGTTCTGGGGGACGCTCGCGATGCGCTCCCGCTCGGGCCGCTTGACGCTGCCGGTCGCCGGGGCCGTCGCCCCCAGCATCACCCGCAGCGCCGTCGTCTTGCCCGCGCCGCTCGGACCGGTCAGCACGGTGATCCGCCCCGAGGGCACCTCGAGATCGATCGTGTCCCGGAGGCCGCGTGCGGGCACGGTCACCCCGCGCAGAGCCGCCACGACCGGGCCGTCGTGAGCAGCCCCGGCAGCCCCGTCGGCGGACGTCGACCGGTCGCCGTTCTCCTCGACCACCCCGGCCTCGACGAGCAGCGCCCGCCGCTCGCGCAGGAGCGCGAGGGGCTCCCCATCGGCGAGCACCTCCGCCTGCGGGCCCAGGACCACCAGACGATCCACGTGAGGGAGCCACGGCTCGATGCGGTGCTCGGCCAGCACCAGGGTGCGGTCCCGGGCCGCCTCGAGGATCGCCGTGCGCACCTGCTGGGAGGTTGCTGCATCGAGCATGCTGGTCGGTTCGTCCAGCAGCAGGAGGTCGGGGCCCAGCGCGAGCGCCCCGGCCAGGGCCACGCGCTGCTGCTGACCGCCGCTCGCCTCCAACGGCGCACGAGACGGATCCAGGTCCACCCGGGCCGCGGCGAGCGCATCATCGGCACGCGCACGGATCTCCGAGCGGGGGAGCGCCGCGTTCTCGGGTCCGAAGGCGGCATCGCGGCCGACGCTCGCGGCGACCAGGGCATGGGCAGGGTTCTGCAGCAGCAGGCCCCGCTCTCCCGGACGGGCCGGCGCCGGAGCGAGCCCGCTGCCCTCCCCGGTCTCCGGATCCAGGAGTCCGGCGAGGGCCCGCAGAACGGTGGACTTCCCGCTGCCGCTCGCTCCCGCCAGCAGTACGCGCTGACCGGCGGGGATCTCGAGGTCCAGCCCTGCGATGGTGGGTTCGCGCCGCGTCAGCGGCCGCCAGGTCAGTCCCTGCAGGCGGAGCGCGGCGGGAGCGGTCTCAGGCCTCGACGGTGCGCGCATGCTCACGCCCTGAGGCGAGGGAGTCCACGGCGCCGGTCGCCGCGAGCGCCCGCGAGGCCGCCCAGCCCAGCGCGCCACCGAGGACAGCGCCGGAGAGCAGGAAGGCTGCGAGCAGCATGACCGCGAACGTCCAGCTCATCTCGGGGTAGTAGGCGAAACGCTCCCAGACCCACTCGAGCATGCCCGCGCACGCTCCGCCGAGCATCGCGACGGGCAGGGTGAAGCGGCGGTAGCGCAGCAGCGCGAAGGCGAGCTCGACGCCGCCTCCCTGCAGGAGTCCCGAGACCGCGGTGCCCCAGCCCCACTGGCCGCCCAGCAGCATCTCGAGCACGGCCGCGATCATCTCGGCGAGCAGGGCCGCGCCCGGCTTGCGCACGATCAGGGCGGCGAGCACGGCCGGCAGGAACCAGATTCCGGCGAGCAGCCCCTCTGCCGGTTTGAAGACGGCCGTGAGCGGCCCGATCAGCGTGTACAGCTGGCCGTATCCCAGGAACGCGACGCCGAAGGCGGCCCCGATGAGCACGGTGACCAGCAGGTCGACAGTACGGAAACGAGTCATCACTTCTCCTTCCACAACACGGAAGGGGCGCATGGCACCGAGGGTGCCCTGCGGAAATCCCGACTCCCTACGCCGGTGCGAGCCGGATCAGGTTCGAGGGTCTGCGCTGAATCGCGCACTCTCAGCACCACGGCGGTGCTCCCCTGTCAGTGGATGACGACGCCGAGTCTAGCCGGTTCCCGCGCTCAGCGGTGCGCGCGGATCGCCTGGCCGAGCGCCTCGGCCGTCCCGTCGAGGTCGTCCGGGCTGAGCAGATAGTTCGTGCCGGAGCGTCCGATGATCTCGATCAGGGTGCCGGGCCGGGTCACCATCATCCGGTACGGCTGGCGCACCTCCCCGGTGGTGAAGATCTTGCGATCGCCGAGGGGCGTGATCTCCTCCGGGGTGGAGGACGTCGCCGTGCCGCGACGCCAGCCGTAGCCGCCCAGCGTGACCCCGGCCGAGGAAGCCGGCACCGTGCGGTACTGGACGGTGCGGAAGTCCTCGAGCGGCCAGGGCCTGCGCGGCAGGAACCCGCCGAGGCTCACGGTGACCCCGCGCTCGTCGACGACGAACCGGGTGTGCTGGCCCATCCAGGTCCACAGGGTCAGCAGGGCGAAGACCATGGCGACCAGCAGCCCGGCGGCCACGCTGCTGCGCGAGGCCATCAGCAGCGTGGCGATCAGCCCGGCCACGACCGTCAGCCCGATGCGGGTCCAGCCGATCCTGGAGGGTCGCGTGGTGCCGACGTAGAACGGCATCCGGCTCACCAGATCGTCACGCGGTCCTCGGGGGCGCGGTACATCCCATCGCCCTCGCGCACGTCGAAGGCGTCATGGAATTCCTGGAGGTTCCCGACCACCGTGTTGCAGCGGAACTCCATGGGCGCGTGCGGGTCCACGGCGAGGCGACGGATCGCCTCCTGGATGCGGTTCTTGCCGCGCCACACCGTCGCCCAGGACAGGAACACGCGCTGCAGGCCGGTGAAGCCGTCGAGCTCCGCCGCGGCCTGCTCCGGGGTGCGGCTGCCGCGGTAGGCCTTGACCGCGATCGACAGGCCGCCGAGGTCGCCGATGTTCTCGCCGATCGTGAGGGCGCCGTTGACGCGGTGGGTGTCCTCGAGCTCGCGCGGGGAGAGCTGGGAGTACTGGGTGATCAGGCGGGCGGCCCGCTCGTCGAAGGCCTCGCGGTCCTCGATCGTCCACCAGGAGGCGAGGTTGCCGTCACCGTCGTACTTGGAGCCCTGGTCATCGAAGCCGTGGCCGACCTCGTGGCCGATCACCGCGCCGATGCCGCCGAAGTTCACCGCATCCTCGGCCTCGGCATCGAAGAACGGCGGCTGCAGGATCGCGGCGGGGAACACGATCTCGTTGCGGCCGGGGTTGTAGTAGGCGTTGACCGTCTGCGGGGACATGTGCCATTCGTGCTCGTCGATCGGACCGCCCACCTTGGCGTACTCGAAGTCCGCGTCGAAGCGACGAGCCGAGCGCACCGTGGCGACCAGGTCGCCCGGCACCACGTCGAGTCCCTCGTAGTCGCGCCACTCGTCGGGGTAGCCGATCTTCGGGGTGAACTTCTCGAGCTTCGCCAGGGCCTTGTCCCGCGTGGCCGGCGTCATCCACTCGAGCGACTGGATGGAGCTGCGGTAGGCGTCCATGAGCGCATCCACCAGCACGGTCATGCGCTCCTTGTGCGCGGGCGGGAAGTGACGGGAGACGTACTCGCGGCCGACGGCGAAGCCCGCGACCCCCTCGACGAAGCCGACGCCCCGCTTCCAGCGCTCGCGCAGCTCTTCCGCGCCGGACAGCACGCGCCCGGAGAACGCGAAGTCCTCGTCGACCAGAGCCGCAGGCAGGTACGGCGCGTAGGAGCCGACGGTGTGCAGCGCGAGCCAGCTGCGCAGCACGTCGAGGTCCTCGGCGGCCAGCAGCTCCGCCGCGGCGGAGACGAACTCGGGCTGGCCCACGGAGACGACCTCGAAGGCTTTCGCGGGGGCGCCGGTGCCCTCGATGTACGCGTCCCAAGGGAACTGCGGGGCCAGCTCGCGCCGCTGCGCGGCGTCCATCGGGTTGTACGACTTCTCGCGGTCCCGCAGACGCACGACGTCGGCGTGGCAGGCGGCCAGGCGGGTCTCGAAGTCCATCACCGCGGCGGCGAGGCCCTCGGCGTCCTCGCCGCGCAGGCCGGGGCGGCCGGGCAGATCGGCGAGCCGGGCCATGTTCGCGAGGTGGGTGACATAGGCCGAGCGGATCTCGGCGTAGTCCTCCTCGCGGTAGTAGGACTCGTCCGGCAGGCCGAGGCCGCCCTGGTGGATCTTGACCTGGTAGCTGGTCGAGTCGTGGTCGTCGGTCCAGACGTAGGCGAGCAGCGCGCTCGCGCCGGAGTCCGGGGCGGCCATCGTGCGCACCAGCGCGTCGAGGTCCGCGCTCTCGCTGATCGGGGCGAGGAGGTCCTCGAGCGGGGCCAGGCCAGAGGCCTCGATCGCCTCGGTGTCCATGAACATCCGGTACAGCATGCCCACCCGGGCATGATCGGTGGTGGGCACGGCGCTCGGGTCGGTGATATCGGCCGCAGCTTCCTCGATGATCTCGCGCACCCGCTCCTCGGAGAGGTCCCGCAGTCGGTGGAAGGCCCCGTCGCTGGAGCGGTCCGCAGGGATCTCGTGCGTGTCGAGCCAGCGGCCGTTGACGTGGCCGAAGAGGTCGTCCTGGAGGCGGATGTCGGGATCGACCTCGGTGAGGCGGAGGCCCGAGCGGGCGGTATCGGTCGGGGCAGCGGTCATCATCGGCTCCTGCGAGGTCGAGGGTGGGTCAGAACGGGATCAGAGGGAGACGAAGCTCAGGGAGGCGAGTGCGAGCGTGAGCAGGCCGATCGCGACAGGGGCGTACGCCCAGGGGGTGCGGGAGCGCTCCGCGGGAGCGCGGCGCTGCAGCACCAGCGTGGACAGCCCCGAGCCGATCGACAGCACGACGGTGCCGATCACGAGCACGGGGGACATGACCACCAGCACGGTCGCGCCGATCTGGAAGGCTGCGGTCCCGATCACATCGAGCAGACGCATCACCACGGTGGAGCGGGCTCCGACACGCTCGGAAAGCAGCGTCGAGATGGCGTCCTTGGACCAGTTCGACGGGCGGGCGATCCGGCGACGCGTCGAGACGGTCTGCGCGGTCGCGAGGGCGAGCCACACCAGAGCGGCGCCCGCACCGACCCACACGCCGAGCTCGGCGCGGATGTCGGCGGGCCACAGCAGCAGCGCGATCAGCACGGCGGCGACGCGCAGCAGCTCCTCCACGGCGCTGCGCACCGCGAGCAGACCCGGGTTCACCGCCAGCTGCTTGCGCGTGCGGGATACGAAGAAGCTGGTCACCACCAGGGAGACGAGATGCGCGGCACCGAGAGCGATGCCCAGCAGCAGCACGACGGGGCTGGTGGGAGCGGCCGGCAGGATCGCCAGGAGCATCACCACGGCGAGCACCGGGATCAGCAGCGCGAGGATCGACAGGCCCTTGACGAGGTCCTGCACCAGATCGGCACCCGTGGGCGGGTGGTCGTGGCCGGTGTGGTCATGCGGATCGGTGCAGTGCGGATCGGTGGATCCGGGGGCGCCCGTGGTGTCGGTCATGGAGCTCCTTCGAAGTCCTCACCAGGGTACTGGCCTCAGGGAGCACTGTGCCCGATGTGGAACGATGAGGAGGTGATGACCAACGCTGCACCGACCCTGGCTCAGGGCCTGGATCCCGCCCAGCGCCGCCGCGCCGCCGGGTCCGTGATCGCTGCGGCCACCGGTGACGCCCTCGGCGCCCCCTACGAATTCCAGTCCCCGGTCGTCGACTCCGAGGACATCGACATGATCGGCGGCGGCGTCCTGGGATGGCAGCCGGGGGAGTGGACCGACGACACGTCCATGGCGATCGTGGTCCTCGAGGCGGCTCTGTCCACGTCGAACCGCCATGACCTGCGGGTCGAGTCGGCACAGGACCAGATCGCCCGCGAGTGGTACTCGTGGTCGCTGGGCACGCCGGACATCGGCACGCTCACCTCACAGGTGATCCGTCGGGCCACGGACGGCGCCCGCGCCGCGGGGCACTACATCCCGCGAGCCGCCGATTTCCGGGCCGCGGCGATCTCCGCGCACGACGATCTCCCGGCGACGGCGGGCAACGGCTCGCTCATGCGCACCCACGCCGCCGTGCTCCCGTACCTGCTGGCGTCGGACGACGACGCCGCTGAGGGCATCGACGCCGTGTGCCGACTGACACACGTGCATCAGGACACCACCGAGGCCTGCATGCTGTGGGGCTTCGCGGTGCGGCACGCGATCCTCACCGGCGAGGTCGACGTGCGCCGCGGCCTGCCGCGACTGAGCGAGGACCGCCGCCAGCTGTGGATCGAGCGGATCGAGGAGGCCGAGCAGGCGACTCCGGCCCTGTTCCGCCGCAACGGCTGGGTGGTGGGCGCCTTCCAGGCCGCATGGTCCGCGATCACCCGCGTCGGACCGATTCCGGAGGGGAAGTTCGCTCAGCGCGACACCCTCGTCGCCGCCCTCGAAGCTGCGGCTCGGGCCGGCTACGACACCGACACCGTGGCCTGCATCACCGGGGCCCTGATCGGTGCCGCGCTCGGACCGAAGTCGGTGCCCCCGGAGTGGCGGCGCATGCTGTTCGGATGGCCGGGCTATGAGGTGGACGAGCTGATGGGACTGGTGGAGCGACTGCTGGAGCCCTGGGTGGCGTCCGGCACCAAGGAGAGCTGACCGTGACGGACAGGAACGCGACCCACGGCAGGGGCACGGATGCCGGCGACGGCTGGGACCTGCGCATCCTCAGCTGGAATCTGTGGGAGCTGCGCGGTGACCTGCGGGCCGTCGTCGAGGCGGTGCACGATCTGGACCCCGATGTGCTCCTGCTCCAGGAAGCGCCCCGTCTCGTGCTGCCCACCACGCGGCTGGCCTGGTTCGCCCGACAGATCGACCGCCGCAACCTGGTCGGCGGATTCGGCGGCCGCGGGCTGGCGATCCTCGCGAAGGACCACGTGGCGGCGCAGGTGATCCGTCGCGGCATGCATCCCGTCGCCCAGACGCTCTCCGACCTGAACTCGACCTACCCGCGCGGCGTCGCCGCTGTGCGGCTGTCGGTCCCCGGCGGCGGCGCGGTCGTGGTCTCCTCGATCCACCTCGCCCTCCAGGAGGAGAATCGCCTCACGCACGCGCGGCACCTGGCGGGCCTGGTCGAGAGGACCGGAGCGCCCGTGATCGTCGGCGGCGACCTCAACGAGACCGCCGACGGTCCTGCCCGCAGCCTGCTCGCCCCGCTGCTGTCCGATCCGGCGGCGCAGTCCGAGCACACCTTCCCCGCGAAGGCTCCTGTGCGCCGCATCGACGCGGTGCTCGCCACGGCAGACGTCACGGTGCGTGGAGCCCGCGCCGTCACCTCCACCGACAGCGTGGACGCCGCGCGTCTCGCCGGCGCCTCCGACCACCTGCCCACCCTGCTCGACGTCACCCTCTGACGCACGAGAGCACCTGCCGCGATCACGGGACCGCCGGACCGCGAGAGCGTCAGCGGCGCAGCCTGAGGCCGGTGCGCAGGGGCACCACGTCGGCCTGGCCGCCCACGTGTCGGATCGCGATGCCGTCTCTCCGCTCCGGCCCCGCCCATCCGATGACGCGGAGCTGCGTGCGGTAGGACTCAGCTGCCCGCCGCACGGTCTCCCCGGTCCCGGGATGATCGCGCCACAGGAACGCGTCCGCTGCGCTTCGGCCGTCGGCCCCGTCGGCCCCGTCGGCCCCGTCCGCCCCTTCGGGGGCTTCACCGCTCGCGACCTCGAGCAACGGGGCCCCGGTCCGGGTGCATGCGGCCGCGGCCACATGGTGCGCCTGCACATGATCGGGGTGACCGTAGGTTCCGCCGTCGTCATAGCCGACGACCACATCGGGGCGCACGTGCTCGATCAGCGCGACCAGGTCGGCGACGGCGTCCTCGAGCGGCCGCCGGGTGAAGCTGTCGGGCCCGGTGGTGTCCGACGGGCCGGCGAGCCCCTCCCGGATCCACTGCATCCCCGAGTCGCGATAGACGCGCGGGTCCGCGCCTGCGGCGAGGGCGGGCGCCGTGCCGAGCATGTGGCGCGCGGCGATTCCGAGGGTCGCGGTGGCCTCGTCGATCTCGGCCTCGCGGATGAGTTCGAGCGGTCGGGTGTCCCCGGGCTCGACCGCGCCGGGCACGACCTCGCCTTCCTCGCCCCGGGTCGCGGTGACCAGCTCGACGCGGGTCCCGGAGGCGGTGAGGGCTGCGATCAGGGCGCCGGTGGAGAGGGATTCGTCGTCCGGATGAGCATGCACGGCGAGCACCGTGGAGGCCTCGTCCAGCAGCTGCCAGGGGTCGATGGTCATGCTTGCGTCCCTCCTGCGGTGCGGTCGGTCTCGAGAACGCCCGCGTAGAGATCGGCGAGAGTCGCGGCGGAAGCCGTCCACGTGCGGGTGGTGGCGAACTCGCGGGCGGAGCGGACGGCGCTGGCGTAGCGATCAGGATCGGCCAGCAGGGTCTGCGCGGCCTCGGCCCACACATCGGGGTCTCGGCTGGTGAGCACGACGCCCTCGGGCCCCACCGCCTCCTTCACCCCGCCCGCGCAGCGCCAGGCGATCACCGGGGTGCCGCTGGCCTGCGATTCGAGCGCCACCAGCCCGAAGGTCTCCGACCAGCTGGTCAGCAGCAGGACCCCGGCGCAGCGCATCGCCTCGGCGAGCTCGTCGCGGTCCAGGGAGCCGACGAATTCGATGCGGTCGGCGACACCGAGGTCACGAGCGCGGTCGCGCAGCTCCTCGAGGTAGTCCTGGAAGTCCTCGGAGACACCGCCGGCGAGCACGAGCCGCGCCCCGAGATCCGGGTCGAGGTGGGCGAGCACCTCGAGCGCCAGGTCCGGGGCCTTCAGGGGCTGGAGCCGGGCGGTGAACAGGAGGGTCGGCCGGACCCGACGTTCGTCGATGTCGTCGCACGGACGGAACGTGTCCACGTCCACGCCGGGGCGGACGACGGCCAAGCGCTCGGTGGGCACGCCGTAGCGCTCGGCGATGGTGCTCGCCTCAGCATCGGAGACCGCGATGACGAGGTCGGAGCCGGTGGCCACGAACTGCTCGCCAGGGATGCGCCCACCGGACTCGGCGGGCTCGCCGGCATCGAGGGATTCCGCACCGTCGGGCGCTGCCACCGAGTGGAAGGACTGCAGGTGGGGGAGCCCGAGCTCGCGGGTGACGGGGAGTGCGGCCACTCCGCTAAACCAGTGGTGGGAGTGCACCAGGTCGTAGTCACCGTCGATGAGGACCTTCTGCAGGGACTCGCGGAACGGGGTGATCGCCTGCTCCATCGCGCTCTTGGCGAGCGGACGTGCGGGGCCGGCGTCGAGATGGTGCAACCGGATCCCGTCGGCGACTTCGACGACGGCGGGGGCCTCGGGGTCGCGGCGGCGCGTGAACAGGTCCACGTGGTGCCCGAGACGGGCGAGGGCCCGGGCCAGTTCCAGGACCACGACGTTCATGCCTCCGGCATCAGCACCTCCCGGCTCCTCGAGGGGCGAGGTGTGCAGAGAGATCGCTGCGATACGCAAAGGGGCGACAGACATGAACGCATCTTAGGCGTGACGGCGCGATCGCCGGCCGGGATGAGGTCGCGTACCGCAGATGTTCGCCCGTGACGAAAATAGAGGCGTCCTGTGTCACGGGAAGTTGAAACCCATCATTAACTCGTAGAGCCTGATTTCCATGGATACGGCGGAGAAGGTGGACTGGGCGGCCCTGAACGTCCATGCTGCGGGCCGTCCTGCCCGTCGGCTCGTAGCAAAGGCGATCGCAGCGGCCGGCGGTGATCGTCAACCGGGCGTGGTGCTGGATCTCGGCGCAGGTGCCGGGGCCGATTCGCTGCAGTTCGCACGACGCGGCTGGACCGTGCACGCCTACGACACCGACGACACCCTCGCCGCCCGGCTCGTGGAGAACGAACGGATGACCGGCTCGGTGGAGTTCCATCACACCGACATCGCCGCAGTGGATGCGTTCCCTGCCGCGCAGATCGTCTACTCGACCTACACGCTGGGACTTCTGGGGCCGACGGCCCTCGAGGAGACCTGGGCCAAGCTGGTGGCGGCGCTTCCTCGCGGGGGAGTGATGGCGGTGGACATGTTCGGGGTCAACGACACCTGGGCGGACCGTCCCGACATCGCGACCCTGCCTCTTGAGCAGATCGACGCGATGTTCCGCGGATTCCACATCATCGATCGCACCGTGCGGGACGAGGACGGCCGCTTCCTGGCCGACAAGAAGCACTGGCACGTCATCACCACCCTGGCGCGCAAGCTCGGCTGACGCTGCGGGCTCTATGGCCTGAGTGATCACGACCGTCGACGATGCGGACTGCGTGAGTAGGAACGGACAGGTGGAGGATCCTCCACTGGTCGGATCGGGCTCTCCGGGATCGGCTGATTCAGCTGATTCGGCTGGTTCAGTCGGTTCAGTCGGTTCGGGGGACGCCGTGATGAGCGGACTGCGGGGATCCACCAGGCGCGGAGTGCGTGAGATCCCCTGCGCTCCATGAGGGCTCGACCAGGACCAGCCGGAGACGGGCCCCGAGCCCAGCCCCTCCTTGCCGTCCGTGATGTCCGTGCCCTCCGCGATGTCCGTACCGTTGCGGGCTGTCGTGTCGGAAGCCTGAGCGCCGCGGCCGGAGGTGTCCGTGACCCGGGTGAGCACCCAGTCCCCGGCCTCCTTGAGCAGGTTGCAGCGCACACACAGACCCTGACCGTTGTCGTAGCTGGTGGGGCCACCACGGCGATACGGTTCGGCGTGGTCGATCTGGCGCACGACAGCATTGCACCACGGCGTACGGCAGGTGACATCGCGCCAGCGGATCATGCGTGCCAGCCCGTCGGGGAAGGCCCGCGCCCGAGACTCCATGGCGATCAGCTCTCCGGTGCGGGGGCTCGTGTACAGGCGCCGGTAGAAGGCCGAGAGCTCTGCATCGGGATGCGCCGGCTCCGAGCCGCGCTGGCGCCCCGGGGGCGAACCCCTCAGGGTGTCGGTGACGATGTGCGCCGGAATCGCCCCATACCCCTCGAGCTGAGCGCATTCGGTGTCGTCGCCGCGGCCGAGCAGAGCGGTGTCGGTGATGATGATCCCGACGTCCAGTCGCGAGGAGCGGCGGGACCCTTTCCGGCGGCGGGCGGTGGACCGGCCGTCCACCTCCGCGGGGGACGAAGTCGGCGGGGTGGCGCGCAGAACGGCGTCCACCAGGAGATCCGCCTCGAGCGCCCGGACCGCGTCGCGGGCACCGGCGGCCCGCCGCGATTCCGCCCCGCGCTGGAGAGCCTTCATCACCCCGGCGGCGTCGATGCCACGCAGCACCGCGCTCACCCGCGCCATGCCGTCATCCAGAGGCGTCATGGTCACGTGGCGGGCTCGTGCGGCACGCTCGGCCCGATCCCGTGATGCATCGGGTTCGAGCCGTTGCACGGTCCGCGCGAGCTCGGCACGGAGCCTGCGCTCACCGATCCCGTGCAGCGAGTCGGGGTCGGCGACGATCTCCCGGTCGATCACCGCGCAGGTGGCAGCGTTCGTGTGGGCGAGGGCGCTGGCCAATGCGGTTGCCTTCGGCTCCGTGATCCGGCCTTCGCGGAGCAGCTCGAGCGCTCCGGGAAGCTTCGTCACCAGCCTTCGCGCGGCGGCGAGGGAGAACGCGCCGGACGCAGGGGCGCGCCGACGAGCCAGCGCGATCTCATGTGCAGCGCGCCGACCCTGCTCGGCGGTGGGGACGTCGCGCTGCTCGTCGTCCTCGCGGATCCGGCGCTCGGCAATGACCTGCCAGGTCGCCTCGACCGCAGCGAGGGAGGAACGCAGGTGATCGAGGCCCGCGAGCACGGCGAGCGACTCCTCCGCGGAACGCGGAGAGGTGTCAGGGAGCGGGTCGCGCACCGAAGCGGTCTGCGTGAAGGCGTGCAGGGTCGCTGTGACGATCTCGGCGAGCACCAGTCGCGCTTCGGGACCGCCCGCGACCGCCACGAGCCTCCTTGTGGCCTCCTCCAGGATGTCGGCGCCGACGCTCGCGGACCCGCTCGACGGTTCTCCCGGCACGGGAGCCGTCTTCGCGGGTCGGTCCCCGGACGTCGCTGCACTCATGCTCTAAGCGTATGCCTGTTCGAAATCCACCGGTAGATCGCGGCACCCCTCTGTGGATAACCCCGAGGATGCGGATGATCATGTGGATGAAAATGTGCAAAGGCGGCCACTGTGGAGGAACCGTCATGCGCTGCGATGGCTGCGGAGTCTCCGACCGGTCCGGGGTCTTCAGCACCGCACGCAGGTGACGGAGGTCTTCTGGTCCGGTGGTGCACGAGTTCGCGACCGAGGAGTGCCCAGTCGCCGTGCGGGGCGGGGGTAAGTATCCGTCGCGTGAATGTACTGAGGGGCGCCGTCAATACCGCCGAGAGAAGTGTGGAAAAGTCGCGATGGGGAGGAAAGAATACTTCTCGCGAGATGAATCAATGTGCTGACCCCCATCGGGCCATGGAGGGAAAATGCTCGACGCCTCGACGCCTCGACGCCTCGACGCCTCGACGCCTCGACGCCTCGACGTCTCGACGTCTCGACGTCTCAATGCCTCAGCAGTTCAACGACCCAGCCGCTCAACGACCCAGCAGTGTCAGCACGGCGGTCACCCGGCGGTGCACGCTCGAGCCCTCGCTCAGGCCGAGCTTCGCGAACAGGCGCTGGGTGTGCTTCTCCACCGCCCCACCGCTGATGAACAGTCGCTCCGAGATCCCGGCGTTGGTGAGCCCCTCGCCCATCAGCTCGAGCACCTCACGCTCTCGCGGGGTGAGGTCATCGAGCGGAGTGCGCCGACGTGAGGCGATCACCTGACCCACCACATCGGGGTCGATGGCCACGCCTCCTGCCGCCACGCGTTCGATCGATTCCAGGAACGCACGGATGTCGAACACACGGTCCTTCAGCAGGTACCCCGTGGCGCTCTCGCCGGATTCGATCAGCTCGGTCGCATAGCTGACCACCACGTACTGGCTGAGCAGCACGATCGGCGCATCGGGCCAGGAGCGTCGGATCTCCTGTGCTGCCCGCAGCCCCTCATCGCTGTGGCTCGGCGGCATGCGGATATCGGAGATCACCAGCTCAGGGCGGAGCTCCAGGGCGCGGGCCACGAGCTCGGTGCCGGTCGCGGCCGTGCCCACCACCTCGTGTCCGGCATCTTCGAGCAGCAGGCGCAGACCCTCGCGCAGCAGCGCGGAATCATCGGCGATCAGGATGCGCACGGGATCACCGCCTCCACCTGAGTGCCGCGGCCGACGGGGGAGGTCACGGTGAACGTGCCCTCGAGGGAGGCCACGCGTCCGGCCAGGCCGGCGAGCCCGCCTCCGGTCCGCATCTCGGCGCCGCCGCGCCCGTCGTCCTGGATCCTCACCTGAGCATCATCGCCGATCCGAGCCACGTCCACGTGGACCTGCTGGGCACCGGAGTGCTTCGCAGCGTTGGTGAGCGACTCCGAGACCACGTAGTAGATCCCGATCTCGACATGCTCGGGCAGCTCGACATCACGGCACTGGACCGTGGCGGGCAGAGGGGAGATGGCCGCGAGCTCGGTGAGCGCCGCGGCCAGGCCGCGGTCCACGAGGATCGGCGGGGCGATGCCGCGGGAGAGCCGACGCAGGTCATCGAGCGTGAGCCCCAGCTGTTCACGGGTCTGGCGCATCACCTCGCCGGCCTTCTCCGGGTTCTCGGCGGCCAGGGACTCCGCGCGGGCGAGGTCCATCGTGGCGCGGACCAGGCGCTGCTGGGGCCCGTCGTGCAGATCGCGCTCGAGGCGCCGCAGCGCGGTGGACTCGGCGGCGCGACCTGCGGCGCGGGACTCCTGGGTGCGCAGCAGCCGCTGCTGGGTCTCGTACCGTGAGCTGAGCAGGCCGTGGGCGAGGCCGCGGTGCGCGGCCCTGAGTCCTCGCACCAGCAGACCCACGGTGAGCAGGAAGAACAGGCCCATGGCGACCTGCAGGACGATGTCGAGCGCGAGTTGGTACTGCTCGGGCGCACCGAGCAGCGCGCCGAGACCGTTCACATCGTCCTCCGGCAGGACCCGGTCCAGGACGAGGGTGGAGACCGGTCCGCCGATGATCGCCAGGGAGCCGACGGCCCAGGTGAGCGCGAGAGGGAACGTGATGAGGACCAGGAGGAAGTTGGCGAGGATCCACAGGGCATCCAGCCATGACTGCGGATCGGTCAGCGGCGTGACGAGGCGCCGCGCCCGGCCCGCGCCCTCCGGCGCCTGTTTGGGAGCGGGACGGGGAAGGTCGGCGCCGAGCAGCGAGGAGCCCAGTGCCCGCCCGACGGTGGCGAACCCGTGCGCCGTGAGCACTCCGCCCACGAGGATCGGCAGGCCGATCCAGATCACCACGGTGCCAGCGCCGGCGGCCAGCAGGGTCAGCACGATGCTGAATCCGAGGGCGCCGAGCACGAGGGAGACGAAGGCATAGGCCAGGAAGAGGCCGATCCTCGTCGCCCACCGGCGGGCGGACCAGCGCTGCACGGGTGGGGTCTCGGCCGGTGGGGACATGGTCATGGTGTTCATGTCTCAACTCTGTCGCCGGATGGTCGTCAGCCCCATCCTGTCACCAGGTCAACCGATGTCGGGCTGGCCCGACGTCAGCTCGCCTCGAGGAGGCCCTTCAGCGTGTCCAGGTCCTCCGCGACGGCTGCGGCATCCTCCGCGAACTCCGACTCGGACATGGTGCCTCGACGCAGCGTGAACACGACTTCGCTGCGCTGCTCGTCCAGTGGCAGCACGCGCACGGGGTTGAGGACGGACTCGCCGGTGGCGAGGGTGACGGTGTGGTCGAGGACCCCGTACTCGTTCTCCGGCACGAAGCTCACCAGCACCCGACCCATCGGGGAGTTCATCGACCACTGGGAGACCTCGCGCTGCACCTCGCTGCCGGCGAGCCCCGCTGCCCAGCGGGGGAGGTTCTGCGGATCGCTCGCGTACTCGTACACGGCGCGCCAGGGACGATCGATGACGATGTGCAGATGGCGGGAGACGCTGCCTCCCGAGGACGGCTCGGTGTTCTCGCTCATGCCCGCGAATTTAGCAGGCCGCGCCGACGGAGTACCCACCCCTGCTGCTCCGGATGCTCGGGCTGTCCTGGGGGAGGAGTCCTCACGACGACAGGGGAGAGCTCGTGGAGACCGGTGCGGCGTCGGCCCCCGCGCGGATCGACGCGGCTTTGTCGGCGGAGGCTCGCACGGCGTCGGGCCAGGAGGTCGGCTCGAGGCCGTCGACGGTGGTGAGGATCCCGGGGCGCAGCACGCAGGGCGCGTACCAGAGCCTCGAGATGCCGGACAGCTCCCGGGCGAAGGTGTTCACGCCGGACAGTGCACGCAGCGCCACGAGGGGCACGCGCACCGGCCGTCGGGCCGGCCGACCGAGCAGGGACGAGGCGTGGGCGATGAGCTCTCGCTGGGAACGAGCCGGGGCCGACGGGGCGTTCAGCACGGCATCCCCGTTCGGGGCGAGACGCGCGGCGTGCCGGGCCCCATGGAGCATCGCGCGGGCGAGATCGGGGATGTGGGTGAGCGTATGCGCTGCGGCGGGGTCGCCCACCACGATCGGACGCTGCCCGGCGGCGATGCGCTCGATGATCATCGCGCTGGCCACTGACGCTCCGGTGCCCACGGCCGTCGGCCCGACGAGATCCGAGGCGATGAGGCTGAGGGTGCGCGCCGGATGGCGACGACGCTGCTCGAGCAGGAGGAGGCGCACCTCGCCCTTGGCGTCCAGCGGAGCAGGCTCCGCGCCTTCGGCGAGGTCGGCGGCCCGGCCCTGGAAGGCGTACATGGACTCCGGGAAGACGACGGGGACGTCGTGAGCAGCCGCCGCCTCGAGCACCGCGAGTTCGCGCGGGGGCAGGTCACGCCGCCAGATGCGTGCGTCGTAGGCGGCATGGAAGCAGGCGTGGATCGCGTCCGCCCCGGTGACGGCCGACTCGATCGCGGCAGGGTCCAGGACGTCCCCGGCGACGCGGTGGATGCCGGGGCTGGACGCGATCTCGCTGCGCCTCAGCACGGTGACGGTGTCGCCGTCCCCCAGGGCGCGATCGATGATCGCGCGGCCGATCTGTCCTTCTCCGATGACGAGATGATGCATGGGAACTCCTAAAGGGTGAGCACTGCTCTCTATGTGACAGGTTCAGTGAACACCGCTCTCCGGGAGACGTCAAGAGCAGTGCTCTCGGAATGTGGCAGGATGGCGTCATGGATGACGAGACGACGGCGACCGGGCAACCGACGACCCCGCGAACTGCGACCCCGCGACCTGTGACGCCGCGCGCGCAGGCCCGGGAGCGCACGATGCGACGGATCGTCGAGCTGGGGAACGCGCAGCTCGTCGAGTGCGGGGCGGGCGGGCTGAGCGTGCGTGAGATCGCGCGCGGACTCGGCATGGTCTCCTCGGCGGTGTATCGCTATGTGCGCAGCCGCGATGAGCTGCTCACCCTGCTGATCATCGACGCCTACGGGGATCTCGCCGATGCGGTGGACGGTGCGCTCGACGAGGCGTCCGAAGCGCCCCGGGAGAGGTTCACGGCGCTCGCGGAGTCGATGGTGCAGTGGGCGATCGCGCACCCGGAGCGCTGGACGCTGCTGTACGGCACGCCAGTGAGCGGCTACGACGCCCCGGCCGAGAGCACCAATGCCGACGGCACCCGGGTGATGGCCCGCATGCTCGCGATCGCTGCCGATGCCGATGCCGCTGCCGACGCCGGTGCGAGTGCCGGGCGGGGGGAGGGTGTGCACGTCACCCCGGATGTGCGGGCGCTGCTGGACGCCCATCTCGAGGAGTTCGGGGTCGAGTCCGACGCGATGGCCGCCATGCGCGCCGTGACCGCCTGGAGCAGTCTCGTCGGGATCATCAGTGCTCACGTGTTCAGGCAGCTGGGCGCCGATGCCGCGGCCATCGGCGAACAGATCCTGGGGAGTCAGACCGAGCTGCTGGCCGATCTCGTCATCGGACGCTGACTCGACTCACGCCCGTTCGGGTGCTCGCCGACTGCGACTGCTCCCACGCCGTCACGGCGATGTGCGCGGCGGACCGGACCGACGAGGGCTCCCGCAGGCGCGCTCCGTCGGCCTCCGGCACGGCGACCACCCAGCGGGCCCGCCCGCGTCGGCGCATCCGGCCGATCTCGATGCCGCGACCGTCGGCCACCGGGATGAGCAGGGCGCCGCTCGGGCCCACCTGCAGGTGCTGCGCGAGATCGGGCCGCCTCTCGAGCAGGAGGGCTCGGATCTGCTCCCGCTCGTCCTGAGCGGTGCCGCCCGTCGAGGGGTGTGCGAGGACCGGTCCTGTCGTGGTCATGCCCCGAACCTAGGGACGGGGTCCGACAGGCGAGCGCCGACGGACGAGCGCCGACAGGCGTCATCGCGTTCTCCCGGCCTCCTCCGGGGCGGTCGATCCTGCTGCTCCCGTGCGAACCGCTCCCTACTCTCCGCTCGACGGGCTACGGTGAGCAGTGATCGTGAGCCGTGTCACTCGGAGGTCGATGTGCCCCTGTACGAATTCCGCTGCGAGAACTCCCATCTGCATGAGCTGATGCTGTCGATGTCGGCCGCCGATCGCCATGCCGCCTGCCCCGAGTGCGGGAGCGACGCGACGCGGCTGATCAGCTCGCCGGCGCTCGGGCACCTCCGCACGGCGCGCGCCGATCTCATCGGCGAGACGGGCGAGCGCGCACCCCCGGCCGTCGTCGACCGCGTGCCCGGTGCCCGGCCCGATCGACCCGCGCCATCACGACGCCGCCGCGCGCGCGCGCTGCCGCGCCCCTGAGCCGGCCCTGGACCTGACGGCGCCGGTCCGCGGCGTCGCCGCTGTGGAAGGAGAGATCATGCCCGAGAACGTTTTCCCGCTGGATTCCACCAGGCCCTTCACCGACCAGAAGATCCTGGGACACAACCGCTGGCACCCCGACATCCCGCCCGCGGTCAGCGTGCGTCCGGGGGACACCTTCCGCGCCGACTGCCGCGAGTGGTTCGACGGCTACATCAAGAACGACGACTCCGCCGAGGACATCGCGACCGCGCCGCTGCACACGGTGCACACCCTCTCCGGGCCGTTCCGCATCGAGGGAGCGAAGCCGGGCGATCTGCTGGTCGTGGACATCCTCGACGTCGGACCGATCCCGCAGGAGGACTCCGGGCCGCTGGCGGGCCAGGGCTGGGGCTATACCGGCATCTTCGCGAAGCGCAACGGCGGCAGCTTCCTCACCGACGAGTTCCCGGACGCCTACAAGGCGGTCTGGGACTTCCGCGGTGATCGCACGACGTCCCGCCATGTGCCGGGAGTCGAGTTCACCGGCATGATCCATCCCGGTCTCATGGGCACCGCACCGTCACCGGAGCTGCTGAAGACCTGGAACTCCCGAGAGGCCGCGCTGATCGCGACCGATCCGGACCGTGTTCCCGCGCTCGCCCTGCCGCCCGAGCCGGACGGTGCGGTCCTCGGAGGCGTCCCCGAGGAAGACCGGGAGCGCGTCGCCGGCGAAGGCGCCCGCACCGCTCCGCCGCGCGAGAACGGGGGCAACCAGGACATCAAGAACCTCACCAAGGGGACCCGGATCTTCTACCCCGTGTTCGTGGACGGTGCGAACTTCTCCGTCGGCGACCTGCACTTCAGCCAGGGCGACGGGGAGATCACGTTCTGCGGCGGCATCGAGATGGGCGGCTTCCTCGACCTCCATGTCGACGTCATCCCGGGCGGCATGGAGAAGTACAACGTCACCGAGAACGCGATCTTCATGCCCGGGAACACGGCGCCCCAGCACAGCCAGTGGCTCTCCTTCTCGGGCACCTCGGTCACCCTCGACGGCGAACAGCGGTATCTCGATTCGCACCTCGCCTACCAGCGGGCCTGCTTGCACGCGATCGACTATCTGTCGACGTTCGGCTGGTCGAAGGAGCAGGCCTACCTGCTGCTCGGTGCAGCACCGATCGAAGGCAGGTTCTCCGGGGTCGTGGACATCCCCAATGCCTGCGCGACCGTGTATCTTCCGCTAGACATCTTCGACATCGACATCCGGCCCGGAGCCGGTGAGGTGCCGCAGATCGATCCGGGGATCGGGGCGCCGCGCGCGAGCGTGAGCTGAGCGATCCAGAGGGCGGGCCCTGCGGTGCTGTGCAGCGTGGGGCCCGCTGCGCGCCGTCTAGGCGCTGGCGGCGTCCGTGAGGGTCCGGGCCCACAGCGGCTCGTGCACGGCGACATAGGCCGCCGCGGTGCGCCAATGCTCGCCGTGGCCCTCGGCGAACATCGACCCCCAGGGCTCGCGGCCGACGGCGTGCGCCTCGCGCAGCATCTCGTGCATCGCCTCGGTGCGCTCCGCCATCGCGCGGGGCAGGCAGACGCGCAGGTCGGCGTCCGCCCCGTAACCGTCGACGAGGGCCGCCAGGCGCGCGGCGGAGTCCGCGGGGTCGGCCGACGCATCGTTCAGCGTGAAGGCCTGCGCCGAGTAGGCGAGGTCCCACAGCCGGGTGCTCGGCGCGGCCCCGTCCCAGTCGATGAACACCCAGCGCTCGCCGAGGAGCAGGTTCCACGGGGTCAGGTCGCCATGGCAGATCAGATCGGTCGCACCGCCCGGCACCGGGAGCAGGGGCTCCCACGGGGCGTCGGCCGACGGAGAGAAGCCCTCGGAAGCGTCATGGATCGCGCGGATCAGCGCGCCGACGCGGGAGAGCCCGCGGAACGAGAGCTGTGGCGAGTGCAGGGCGAGCGTGCCGGGCACGAATTCGAGAATCTGCCGACCGTGCTGGTCGCGGCCCCGCGCCTCGGGCACATCAATGCCCGCTGCGGCGAGTGTGCGCATCAGCTCGTGCACCGCGGCGGTGGTGGGCCCCCACGGCTTGCGCACCGTGTCGCCCACGTGCACCACGCCCTCGGTGGCGTTGCCGCCGTCGAGCGGGACCTCGTCCTCGATGGTCATCCGGCAAGAGTAGTCGCGCCGTCAGGTTCTTCACGAGACCGTCACCGATGCCTACGCCGCTCGGCTCGAGCGAGGGGAGCGAGGGGATGGCTACGCTGTGCGGATGGTGCAGCGCACATCAGAGGGCAGTGCAGGCGATGCGGACTACGGGGACATCGGGTCCTCCTACTCCCGGTACCGTCGCCCCGACCCGCGGATCGCCGCGGTGATCACCGCGGCGCTCGGGGACGCGCGCACGGTGCTGAACGTCGGGGCGGGCGCCGGATCCTATGAGCCGGCAGACCGTGAGGTGACTGCGGTGGAGCCGTCGGCGGCGATGCGAGCGCAGCGTCCCGCGGCCCTGCCGCCCGCCCTCGACGCCACCGCCGAGCAGCTTCCCTTCGCGGACGACTCCTTCGATGCCTCGATGGCCACCTTCAGCGTCCACCAATGGCGGGACCCCGCTGCCGGACTGCGGGAGCTGCGACGGGTGACCCGCGGGCCGGTCGTGATCCTCACCTGTGACCCGAGCCGGGTCGAGCAGTTCTGGCTGCGTGAGTACGCGCCCGAGGTGCTCGCCGTCGAGGCGCAGCGCTATCCCTCGCTCGACGCGCTGGCCGACGGGCTCGGAGGGACGGTCACGAGCCGCGCGGTGGCGATCCCGCAGGCCTGCACCGACGGGTTCACCGAGGCCTACTACGGCCGTCCCGAGCGTCTGCTCGACGCGGAGGCGCAGCTGGCCTGCTCGGCGTGGAGCCTCGTGGACCCAGCCGTCATCGCACGCTTCACCCAGCAGCTCACCGTCGACCTCCTCGAGGGCTCCTGGGATGCACGGCACGGCGAGCTGCGCACCCTGCCCCAGTACGAGGGCTCGCTCGTCCTCGTGGTCTCGGAGCCCTGAGAATGACACGTCCCCACTCCGTGCGACGCCCGCTGCTGGTGCTGCTCAACGGCGCTCCCGGCAGCGGCAAGTCCACGCTCGCAGAGCTCGTGGCCGCCGAGCGACCACTCGCCCTCGCGCTCGACATCGACCAGATCAAGCACTCCTTGAGCGGCTGGGATCGTGACCTGCACACCTCCGGGCTGCAGGCCCGTCGGCTCGCCGTCGCGCTGATCCGACAGCACCTCGCCGACGGGCACGACGTCATGCTCGGCCAGTACCTCGCGCGCACGCCGTTCCTCGAGGAGCTCGAACAGCTCGCCGCGGACTGCGGGGCACGCTTCGTCGAGATCGCGCTGATCCTGGACGAGGCGACGCTCGCACAGCGGCTGAGCGCGCGTCGAGAGCGACCTGACCGCCCCGAGCAGGCGGCGAACGACCGCTTCGTGGGCCCGGAGGATGCGAGTGAGCTGGTCGCGTCGATCGAGGAGGTGCTGTTCCAGCGTCCGGGCGCACACCGCCTCGACGCGAGGGAGAGCCAGGAGAGCGTGCGGGCACGGATCTCCGCACTGCTCAGCGCAGACTGAGCTCCCGCGCGTCGGCCGCCCCGTGGACCAGCACGAACGTCGACGGCGATGCGCTCACGACGGGCCCGTCAGTCCCCGAGGATCGCGCCGGTCGAGGCGGACTGCACGAGCCTCACGTACTTGCCCAGCACGCCCTTGGTGAACTTCGGCGGCAGCGGCTCCCAGCCCTCGCGGCGACTCTCGAGCTCCGCCTCGTCGACCAGCAGGTCCAGGGCGCCCGTGCCCACGTCCAGCCGGATCCGGTCCCCGTCGCGCACGAAGGCGATGGGACCGCCGTCGACCGCTTCGGGCGCGATGTGGCCGACGCACAGTCCGGTGGTGCCGCCGGAGAAGCGACCGTCGGTCATCAGCAGCACGTCCTTGCCGAGGTCGGCACCCTTGATCGCGCCGGTGATCGCGAGCATCTCTCGCATGCCCGGCCCGCCCTTGGGGCCCTCGTAGCGGATCACGACCACGTCGCCGTGGGTGATGGTGCCGTCGTTCAGCGCGTCCAGCGCGTGCTGCTCCCGCTCGAAGACGCGGGCCGTGCCCTCGAAGACGTCCTCCTCGAAGCCCGCGGACTTCACCACGGCGCCCTCGGGGGCGAGCGAGCCGCGCAGGATGGTGATGCCGCCGGTCGGGGCGATCGGTGCGGTGGCCGGGCGCAGCACGGTCCCGTCGGCCGGGCGCGGAGCGAGCACCTCGAGGTTCTCGGCGATCGTGCGGCCGGTGACGGTCAGGCAGTCGCCGTCCAGCAGCCCTTCGTCCAGCAGGGTCTTCATGACCACCTGGATGCCGCCGACATGATCGACGTCGTTCATCACGTAGCGGCCGTAGGGCTTGAGATCCGCGAGGTGGGGGACCTTCGCGCCGATGCGGGCGAAGTCGTCGAGGGTCAGGTCGACGTCCGCCTCATGGGCGATCGCGAGCAGGTGCAGCACGGCATTGGTGGAGCCGCCGAACGCCTGGACCACCGCGATCGCGTTCTCGAAGGCGGCCTTGGTCATGATGTCGTGGGAAGTGATGCCCTGGCGGAGCATGCCGACCACGGCCTCGCCCGCACGGCGGGCATCGGCGTCACGGCGACGATCGGCCGACGGTGGGGTGGCCGACCCCGGGATGGACATCCCGATCGCCTCGGCGACGGTCGACATGGTGTTGGCGGTGTAGTACCCGCCGCAGGCCCCCTCGCCGGGGCAGATCGAGCGCTCGATCCGGCCCACGTCCTCCCTGCTCATGAGCCCGCGGGCGCAGGCGCCGACGGCCTCGAACCCGTCGATGATCGTCACGTCCTTCTCGCTGCCGTCGGTGAGGGTGACGCGACCGGGCATGATCGTGCCGGCGTAGACGAACACGCTGGCCAGGTCGAGACGGGCAGCGGCCATCAGCATGCCCGGCAGGGACTTGTCGCAGCCCGCCAGGAGCACCGAGCCGTCCAGCCGCTCGGCCTGCATGACCGTCTCGACGCTGTCGGCGATCAGGTCCCGGGAGACCAGCGAGTAGTGCATGCCGTCATGGCCCATCGAGATGCCGTCGGAGACGGAGATGGTGCCGAACTGGAGGGGATACCCGCCGCCGGAATGCACGCCCTCCTTCGCCGCCTGCGCGAGCCGGTCCAGCGACAGGTTGCACGGGGTGATCTCGTTCCACGAGCTCGCGATGCCGATCTGGGGCTTGACCCAGTCCTCGTCGCCCATCCCGACCGCACGGAGCATGCCGCGAGAGGTCGTGGCTCCGAGGCCGTCGGTGACCTGACGGCTGCGAGGCTTGATGTCCGGAGAGGTGTCGGAGGTGTCGTCGGTGCTCATGCCTCGAGCGTAGGTCTCCGCGCGACGGATGTACACGTGCCCTCAGGGCAGCCGCGGCGAACCCTCCTGATCCAGGCGGGAGTAGCGGCTGAGCTGGGTGACGTGCTCCGGGGTGAGATCGGCGAGAGTGGGCACCTGCAGCAGCTTCATCGTGCGCTCGACCTGGTCGGAGAGGATCTCGATGGTCCGGTCCACCCCCTCGCGCCCGCCGGCCATCAGGCCGTAGAGGTAGGCGCGGCCGATGAGCGTGAAGTCCGCGCCCAGGGCGATCGAGGCGACGATATCAGCCCCGCTGCGGATCCCGGTGTCCAGGATGATCTCCACGTCCTGGCCGATCTCGCGGGCCACCTGGGGGAGCAGCTTGAAGGGCACGGGCGCCCGGTCGAGCTGGCGGCCGCCGTGGTTGGACAGCACGATCGAGTCGACGCCCAGATCGGCGAGCTTCTTCGCGTCCTCGAGGGTCTGGACCCCCTTGACCGCGAACTTGCCCGGCCACATCGCGCGGATCTCCGCGAGGTCCTCGAAGTCGATCGAGGGGTCCATCGCCGAGTTCAGCAGCTCGCCGACGGTGCCCCCGGTCGCGGAGAGCGAGGCGAACTCGAGCTTCGCGGTGGTCAGGAAGTCCCACCACCACCAGGGCCGAGGGATCGCGTTCAGCACGGTGCCGAGGCTCAGCTGCGGCGGGATCGAGAATCCGTTGCGGGTATCGCGCAGCCGCGCCCCGGCGACGGGCGTGTCGACGGTGAAGAACAGGGTGTCGAAGCCGGCCTGCGCCGCCCGCTCGACGAGACCGTAGGAGGTCTCGCGCTCGTTCATGACGTAGAGCTGGAACCAGTTGCGTCCGTGGGGGTTCGCCGCCCGCACGTCCTCGATCGAGGTGGTGCCGAGGGTGGACAGGGTGAACGGGATCCCGGCGGCGCCGGCGGCCGAGGCGCCGGCGACCTCGCCCTCGGTCTGCATCAGCCGCGTGAAGCCGGTGGGGGCGATGCCGAAGGGCTGGGCCGAGCTGCCGCCGAGGATCTGCGTGGAGGTGTTCACCTCGGAGACGTCGTGGAGGATCGAGGGATGGAACTCGATGTCCTCGAAGGCCTGCAGCGAGCGCGCCATCGAGATCTCGTCCTCGGCGGCGCCGTCGGTGTAGTCGAAGGCCGCGGCGGGGGTGCGCCGCGCCGCGATCCGGCGCAGGTCCTCGACGGTCAGCGCCGCGGCGAGGCGGCGATGCTTCGGGTCGAGATCGAGCTTCTTGAACGACATGAGATCGAGGATCTCTGCAGGGCGGGGGATCTGGCGCTTGACCATGGGGTTCTCCTTCAGTGTGTGAGAGGTCGGTATCGGTGTTGCTGTGCAGTCGGTCAGCTCACTGGACGGGGATCATCCAGGAGAGCACCGTGGTGGACTGGAGGCCGACGAGGAGGCACAGGGCCACCAGCATGCCGAGGCTCCACCAGATGACCTTGCGGAAGATGGCGGACTCCTGGCCCACCAGGCCCACGGCGGTCGCGGCGATGGTGAGGTTCTGCGGGCTGATCATCTTGCCGACCACACCGCCGGAGGTGTTCGCGGCGACCAGCAGGGCCGGATCCAGCCCGGCGTTCTCCGCCGCGGTCTGCTGCAGCGTGGCGAACAGTGCGTTCGCACTGGTGTCGGAGCCGGTGACCGCAGTGCCCAACCAGCCGAGGATCGGGGAGAAGAAGGCGAAGGCGGCGCCGGTGCCGGCGATCCAGGTGCCGATGGTGATCGTCTGACCGGACTGGTTCATGACGTAGGCGAGGGCGAGCACCGCGGCGACGGTGAGGATCGAGTAGCGCAGCTTCACGACGTTCGTGAGGTAGACGTCCACGGCGTCCCGCACGGACAGCCGGTACACGAGCGCGACGATCACGCCGGTGATCAGCAGCAGCGTGCCGGGGGAGGAGAGCCACTGCAGCGCGTAGACCGTGCTCGTGGTGACCTCGCCGTCCGCGGTGAGCACGTTCCCGTTCAGCCCCGGCCAGGGGATGGTGATGTCGGTGGCCTCGAGCCAGGTGCTCAACGGCCCCGCCAGCTTCGACGCCGAGAAGATCACGATGACCAGCAGATAGGGGAACAGGGCCAGGAACACCCGGCCAGGGGTCAGGGCGGCGCCGGTGCGCGGGGGCGACTGCACGTCGACCTGCGAGGAGCCGACCTCGGAGCCGGACCCCGGGCCCGTCCCCGAGGTGGCGTCGGCACCTGCATCGCTCGGCGAGGTGGCGTCGGCGTCCCGCTCCTCGGCCATCTTCGCGAGCGCGTCCTGGCCGCCGACGGGCTTCCACACCCGCAGCATGAGCACGGCGGCGGCGAGGCCCGCGAGCGAGGCGATGATGTCGGTGAGCTCGACGGAGAGGTAGTTCGAGGAGACGAACTGGCTGATCCCGAAGACCACGCCGACCACGAGGGCCAGGGGCCAGAGCTGCCGCAGACCGCGTTTCCCGTCGACCAGGAAGACCAGGAACAGGGGTACGAGCGCGGCGAGGAAGGGGGTCTGGTGACCGATGATCGCGCCGATGTGCTCGTAGTCGATGCCGGTGAGGTTGCCGGCGGTGATGATCGGGATCGCGATCGCGCCGAAGGCCACCGGGGCCGTGTTCGCGATCAGCACCACGGTCGCCGCTCGCATCGCGGTGAAGCCGATCGCCATCAGCATGACGCCGGTGATCGCGACGGGCGCCCCGAAGCCGGCGAGCGCCTCGAGCAGGCCGCCGAAGCAGAACGCGATGATGATGGCCTGGACCCGGGGATCGTCGGAGATCGCGTTGATGACCAGTCGGAGGTCCTCGAACCGTCCGCTGCGGACCGTCAGCTCGTAGAGCCAGATCGCGTTGAGGACGATCCACATGATCGGGAAGATGCCGAAGGCGAACCCCTGGGTGGCGGACAGCGCCACCAGGTGCGCCGGCATGCCGTACACGACCACGGCGACCAGGATCGCGACGGCGAGCGCGGCCAGCCCCGCCCAGTGCGCCTTCCAGCGCAGCACGCCCAGGGTGAGGAAGATCGTCAGTAGCGGCAGGATCGCGATCATCGAGGACCACAGCAGGCTGTCCGCCAACGGTGCGAGTTCTGGGGTGTACATCGGGACCTCCGACACTCCTCAGCGGCGTTGCTGCACTGCATCGCCGTCGATGTCGTGTCTCGTGAGTCGGGAGGAGCGATCCTGGGGGATCGCTCTGTGGTCAGACCACAAAGGAACACAGTGAGCGTAGGCCCTCCGGGGGAGGAGAGCAAGCACCCGGGAGAGGCGCGCGACCACGGCTGTGCGAGAACGCTGTACGAGGACGCTATGCTAGAACAGGGCAATGGTCGAGCGCAGAGATGGTGATGAGGTCGGACCGCAGGAGGGACGGGCCTCCGGTGCGGGCGCGACGTGGCGCCCGGTGACACGGAGCAGCACGCATGAGCTGGTCATCGAGGCGATCGAGGATCAGATCATGTCGGGTGCGCTCGTCGTCGGCGACCTGCTTCCCCCCGAGCGTGAGCTCGCCGCGCAGCTGAAGGTCAGCCGCGCCGGCGTGCGGGAAGCCATCCGGGTGCTCGAAGGGCACGGCGTGCTGCGGTCCGACGTCGGCTCCGGGCGTGGCGCGGGCACCTTCGTCGCCTCGCTGCCGAGCGCGGCCCTGGCCCGGTTCCTGCGCCTCCACGTCGCCCTGTCGAACTTCCGCATCCAGGAGGTCGTCGAGGCCCGCGTGATCCTCGAGCAGGCCAGCGCCTCGCTCGCGGCCGAGCGCGCCGAGGAGTCCGCCGTCGAGGAGCTGCGACATCTGGTCGCGGTGATGGACGAGCCCGGCGTGGACCGCGAGGCCTTCAACGACGCTGACACCGCCTTCCACCTCGCGATCGCCCAGGCCGGCGGCAACTCCCTGTTCTCCGACATGACCGGGGCGATCCGCGGCTCGCTGCGCGCCCCGATCCTCGAGGCGTTCACCAAGGTGGACGACTGGGACGGGATGGTCTCGATGCTGCGCGACCAGCACCACGGGATCCTCGAGGCGATCGCGCAGGGGGAGGTCCAGCGGGCAGGGGAGCTGACCGCGGCGCACATCCGCGCTGCGACCGCCGCCCTGCCCGACCTCGACGGAGCCTGAGCGGGACCGGTCCTTAGGCGCGGGATCAGGCTCCCGGCACGTGCCGCTCGTCCGGACCGTCGTACTCCGACAGCGGCCGGATCAGGGAGTTCGCCGCCCGCTGCTCCATGATGTGGGCGGTCCATCCGGTGATCCGGGCAGCGATGAACAGCGGCGTGAACATCTCCGTGTCGAAGCCCATCAGGTGGTACGTGGGACCGGCCGGATAGTCGAGGTTCGGCTTGATCCCCTTGGCCTCGTCCATCGACTGCTCGAGCCCGTCGTACAGGCCCAGCACCTCTGGACGCCCGACGTGCTCGATCATCGTGTCCATGGCGGTCTTCATCGTCGGCACCCGGGAGTCGCCGTGCTTGTAGACGCGGTGCCCGAAGCCCATGACCTTCTTCTTCTGGGCGAGGGCGTCGTCCATCCAGGCCTTGGCCCGGGCGCGGGCCTCGTCCTGGGACTCCTCCGGGCGGATCCCGATCTCGTCGAAGGTGTGCATCACGGCTTCGTTCGCACCGCCGTGCAGCGAGCCCTTGAGCGCACCGATCGCGCCGGTCACGGCCGAGTGCAGATCGGACAGGGTCGACGTGATCACCCGGGCGGTGAAGGTCGAGGCGTTGAAGGAGTGCTCGGCGTACAGCACCATCGAGACGCGGAACGCCTCGACGATCTCGTCGGCCTGCTCCTCGCCGAACGTCATCCACAGGAAGTTCCGGGAGTAGTCCAGATCCTCGCGCGGGGGCACCGGGTCGGTCGGGCCGCCTGCCCGGCGTCGGCGCTGCTCATAGGCGATCACCGCCGGCAGCTGGGCGAACAGGCGCCTCGCCTTCTCCCGCTCCGCCTCCGGCGAGGAGTCCTCGGCGTCGGGGTCCAGGCCGCCGAGCAGCGAGACGGCGGTGCGCACCGAGTCCATCGGATGGCAGCTCGTGGGCAGGGAGTCCATCACCGTCTTCACCTCGGGGGCCAGAGCGCGATGGGAGCGCTCGTGGCGCAGTGCCGCCTCCAGCTCGACCGTGGTGGGCAGCTCTCCTGTCCACAGCAGGTGCGCCACGGCCTCGAAGGGCTGGGAGGCGGCCAGCTCGGGCACGGGATAGCCGCGGTAGAGCAGGGAGTTGGTCTCCGGATTGACCTTGGAGATGGCGGTGACGTCGGCGACGACCCCGTTCAGCCCCTTGCGGATCTCGGTGGTCTCGTTCATGTCTCGCTCCTGTGGTCGACGGCGATGTCGGGATGCATGCTGAGGTGCGGGTCGGTGATCAGCGGTCGGCGGTGGGCACCTCGAAATCGAAGACCGAGGTGTCGAATCGGTTGTAGGCCTCGTAGTCCACCAGTTCGTAGAGGCGGGCGCGAGTGAGCATCTCATCCACCCGGGAGGCCTGGGTGCCCTCCGCCAGAATCGTCTCCAGCACGCGTTCGGCCGCACCCATCGCGGCGCGCAGCAGCGTGACCGGGTAGATCACCATCGCCACACCGGCCTCGGCGAGCTGGGTGCGGGTGAAGAGCTCGGACTTCCCGAACTCGGTCATGTTCGCCAGCACCGGCACGTCCACCGCGGCGCACACCTGCTCGAACTCCGAGAGGTCCGCGAGCGCTTCGGGGAAGATCGCGTCGGCCCCGGCATCGACCAGGGCCTTCATCCGGTCGATCGCGGAGTCCAGCCCGGAGGTGGCGCGCAGATCGGTGCGGGCCATCACCAGGAAGTCGTCGTCGCGGCGCCCGTCGGCCGCGGCGCGGATGCGCTTCGTCGCGGTCTCCAGGTCCACCATCGACTTGCCGTCGAGGTGTCCGCAGCGCTTGGGGTTGACCTGGTCCTCGATGTGGCAGCCGGCCAGGCCGGCGTCCTCGAGCTCCTGCACGGTGCGCGCCACGTTCATCGGTTCGCCGAAGCCGGTGTCGGCGTCGATCAGGCACGGCAGGTCGGTGGCCGCGGCGATCTGCCGGCCGCGAGCGGCGACCTCGCTGAGCGTGGTGAGCCCGATGTCGGGCAGGGCGAGCTCGTTCGAGATCACGGCGCCGGAGATGTAGGCGCCGGGGAAGCCCTTCTCCTGGATCAGCCGGGCGGAGAGCGGGGTGAACGCCCCGGGGAACGGCTGGGCGGCTCCGGGCTCGAGCAGAGCACGCAGGTCCTGCCGCTTCTGGGTGGCGGTCCGGGTGGAGTTCAGCATCAGAGCAGTCCCTTCGGCCCGGCGGCGGGATCGACGACCCCGGTCGCGGTGCGGATGTTCAGCCGTCCCAGCTCTCCGGCGGTGAGCTCCGGCAGGTTCGCGGCGGTCTCCAGGAAGCGCTCGATCTCGGCATCGTCCACGAGCCCGTCGGCCAGGGAGCGGAACTTCTGGATGTACTGCGCGCGGGCGAACGGACGGGCGCCGAGGGGATGCGCGTCGGCCACGGCGATGCTGTCCTCGATGACGGTGCCATCGGTGAGCGTGATGCGCACGTCGCCGCCGAAGGCCTTCTCCTCCAGGTCCAGGGAGTGGTAGCGGCGCGTCCACTCGGGATCCTCCTGCGTGGTCACCTTCTGCCACAGCGCCACGGTGTCCGCCCGTCCGGCCCGTTCCGGGGCGTAGGAGCGCTCGTGGTGCCAGGTGCCGTCCTGCAGGGCGACGGCGAAGATGTACGGGATCGAGTGGTCCAGGGTCTCGCGGGAGGCCGACGGATCGTACTTCTGGGGATCGTTGGCCCCGGAGCCGATCACGAAATGCGTGTGGTGCGAGGTGCGGATCAGCACCGAGTCCACCTGCGCAGGATCGGTCGCCTCGGGATGCTCGGTGTGCAGTCGGCGGGCCAGGTCGATCCAGGCCTGCGCCTGGTACTCCGCCGAGTGCTCCTTGGTGTAGGTCTCCAGGATCGCGCGCTTGGCCTCGCCCGGCGCCGGCAGCGGCACGGTGTAGCGGGCCTCGGGGCCGTCCAGCAGCCACGCGATCACGCCGTCCTCGCCCTCGTAGATCGGCACCGGCGAGGTCTGCCCGCGCATCGCGCGGTCCACGGCCTCGATCGCCATCTTCCCGGCGAAGGCGGGGGCGTGGGCCTTCCAGGTGGAGATCTCGCCCTTGCGGGACTGCCGGGTGGCGGTGGTGGTGTGCAGGGCCTGCCCGATCGCCTGGAACACCGTCTCGGTGTCCAGCCCCAGCAGGGTGCCGATCCCGGCCGCGGCCGACGGGCCCAGGTGCGCCACGTGGTCGATCTTGTGGGCGTGCAGGCTGATGGCGCGCACGAGGTCCACCTGCAGCTCGTAGCCCGTGGCGACCGCCCGGATCAGGTCGTGGCCGGAGCATCCCGCATGCTCGCCGACGGCGAGGATCGGCGGGATGTTGTCCCCGGGATGGGAGTACTCCGCCGCCAGGAAGGTGTCGTGGAAGTCGAGCTCGCGCACTGCTACGCCGTTGGCCCAGGCGGCCCATTCGGGGGACGTCTTCTGGTCGATCCCCATGATGCTCGCGCCGCTGCCGCCGGTGGAGACCGGATGGCTGAGGGCCTGGGCACGGGCGGAGACGATCGGGGCGCGGCCGACGGAGGCGACCGCCACGGAGGCGTTGTCGATGATCCGGTTGATGATCATCTCCTGCACGTCGGCCTCGACCGCGACCGGATCGGTCGCGACCTCGGCCATGGCCCAGGCGAGCTGCCCCGAGCGGGGAAGGTTCTCCTCGGATCGGTGGACGCGGACGTCGTGGTCTCTCATGCGGTCGTCTCCTTCAGTCGGGCCTCGGGGCCGAGGGTGGTGCTGGCGGTACTGGGCTGCGCGGGGCCGCCCGGCGGTGGGGGATCGGGCGCGGGGAGCGACGCCGTCCGCAGATGGGACAGTGCGTGCTGCAGATGCAAGACGGTGGCGGCTGCGGCGAGCTCCGGATTGGTGCCGGCCACCGCGCGGGCGATGGCGGCGTGCTCGCGGGCGGACTCGGCCAGGCGCTCGGGCGAATGGCGAGAGAGCCGGCGCAGCCGGACGAGGTGGATCCGCACGGTGCGCAGCGAGTCGGTGAGATAGGCGTTCCCGCTCGTGGAGTCGATGGCGCGGTCGAGCTCCTCGGTCAGCGCGTAGTACTCGCTGGGCTCGGCGCCCTCCCTGAGGGGCGCGACGGCGTCCTCGAAGCGGACGGCGAGACCGGAGAACAGCTCTCGGGCCGCGGGGTCGTGCTGCGCGTTCTCGGCCGAGCGCCGCACCGCGAGCACCTCCAGAGCGATTCGCAGGTCGAACAGCGGGGCCGCTTCGTCGAGGGAGACCGCAGTGACCACGACGCCGCGCCCTGCGGAGGGCGCCGCCAGCCCGTCGGCGACCAGGCGGCCGAGCGCCTCACGCAGCGGGGTCCGGGAGATCCCGAGCCGGGCGGACTGCTCGACCTCGGCCAGCACGGACCCGGGGGCGAGGTCCCCCGCGATGATCTCCTCGCGGAGGGTGAGGTGAGCCCGATCGCTGGCACGCATACCCGCAGTGTATACACACTCGGGCATCAAATGAGATCGGTCCCATGGATGCCGACGTGGATCGAAGTGATGGTCGATCACTGTATACAAAACGGGCGAGTGTCGACGGACATGCCGCCCGCGGGCATGTCGTCGGCGGGGACGTGGTCAGCGATCCGCTGGTCAGCGGCGTCGGCCGATCTCGCGGAAGGCCTCGACCGTCTCGTCGGGGTCCAGAACCGCAGCAGGATGCGGGCCGGCTCTCTTCCACGCGGTACGCCACTGCTCGACATCGGGGGAGGAGAGCGCACCGCCCGCGAGCAGCACCATGTTCCCGTCGGCCGGGCGGGTCAGCAGCGAGGCGTGAGTCAACGTCCACACCCCCGAGAGGCCTCGATCCTCGGCGGCGTCCTCGAGGTCGCGGACCTGCTGGGCGAGGAACCGCTGACCGGCGTCGTCACCGACGTTGACCAGCAGCAGGCCGTTCTCCTCGAGGTGGTCGAGGGCCTCGAGATAGAAGTCCTTCGAGGCGAGGTGGGCGGGGGAGGACTCACCGGAGAACACGTCGATCACGAGAGCATCGAAGCGTCGACCATCCATCGCGGCGAGCTCCTCGCAGGCGTCACCGATCACGATCTCCAGGTCTGTTCCGACGGGCAGCGGCAGGGCTGTCGTGACGAGGGTGGGCAGCTCGCGTTCGATCTCGATCGTGAGCTGGGCCGAGCCGGGCCGAGTGGTCTGCACGTAGCGGACGAGGGTCAGCGCGCCCGCCCCGAGATGCGCGATCCGGATGGGCTCGCGGGCCGGACGGAAAGCATCCAGGACGTGGGTCATGCGCAGCAGGTACTCGTGCACGATGTGCGTCGGGTCCGCGAGATCCACATGGGACTGCTCGGCGCCGCCGATCTGCAGCACCCAGCCGCCGTCCACCTCGTCCTTCACGATCCACGCGGGCTGGTCGGAGAACGCCAGCTGCACGCTGCGCTGAGAGGCCGGAGGGAGGGCGGAGGGGGTCATGGCCTCATTGTGCGCGATCCGCAGGTCGGGGCGGACTGGGCAGGGGAGAATGTCGATCATGGACATTCTGGAACTCGACGGTATGCACGTCACGGTGGCCCGCGCCCAGGTCGACGATCTTCCCGCGATCATCTCGCTCCTGGCGGACGACGTGCTGGGCCGTGACCGCGAGAGCACCGATGCGGAGCCGTACGAGACGGCGTTCCGGCAGATCGAGCAGGATCCGAACCAGCTCGTGATCGTGGTGCGGGAGGCGGACGCGGCCGACGGGCCGATGCTGGCGACGATGCAGCTCACCCTCATGCCGAGCCTGTCCCGCGGTGGTGCCGTCCGGCTGCAGATCGAGGCGGTCCGGGTGGCGGCGTCGGCCCGGGGGACCGGGCTCGGGACGGCGCTGTTCCAGTGGGCGCACGAGTGGGGCCGTGAGCACGGAGCACGCCTCGCGCAGCTGACCACCGATTCCTCGCGCACCGACGCGCATCGCTTCTACGAGCGGCTCGGCTACGAGGCGAGCCACGTGGGATTCAAGCTGCCCCTGTGACCCTGCCGAGTCTGGTGCCCGGCGTCCGGCGTCCGGCGTCGGGCGTCGGGTTCAGCGTCGCGGGCCGGAGTGCACGTGGACGTGCAGGTGCTTGGAGTCCTGATAGGCGCCGAGGTTCGTGAGCACCGCCGCCGCCCCGTGCTCCTCCTCCACTGCGCGGGCGACCTGCTGCACGGCGGACAGCACGGCCCGCACGTCGGCCTCGTCCTCGGGGCCCGCTGTGGTGAGGGACGCGATGTGCCTCTTCGGCACGACGACGATGTGCACGCTCCAGAACGGCCGGGTGTGGTGGAAGGCGAGCACCCGTTCGTCCTCGTGGACGACGTCCAGCGCTCCCGGATCCGGGAGCGCCACATCGCAGTAGAAGTCCGAGCCGGAGTACGAGCGGGCCGAGGGAGGAGTGGTCATGCCTCCAGTATCCAGGCCGTCGCGCCCCACGTATTCCCGGTCGCGAGCGATGAACGCCTGCCTTGCCCAGATCGGGATCACGCACCCCGAGCTGCGTGAGCGGGCCAAGGACAACGGCGAGCGGCTCGGCGTGCTGAGGGACCATCCGACCCCGCCGAACTGCACCTCACCCTGCGCGCCGATCTGGATCGAGGAGATGGTCCGGCGAGGCAGCGCCGGCTGAGACGCCGCTCGCCCCGCCGCGGTGGGGCAGCTCCTGAGCCGTCAGTACCCGATGCTCAGCTGCAACGGGGCTGCCGGTGCGAACGCGACGTCGAGCCACGCCGTCGCCGTGGCGTCGGCCGTGACGCGATTCGCTGCGGCGAGGGTGCCCCATCGGGCCTCGCCGTGCAGCAGCGAGCTCAGCTCCGAGATGCCCACCTGCACCACCGCGGCATCGGGCGCTGCGTCCGCGGAAAGCTGCTGGACGCTGCCGGTTCCTTCGCCGTCGACGGTGAGGAGGAAGCGTCCGCCGGTGATGGCCAGCGGGTCCTCCACCTCGAGCACGACGGACCCGGCCGCGCGGTAGCGGCGGGCTCCGAGGGCGGCGGCGACGTCGAGGATGCGCACCCAGTGGTGGTCGTGCTCCGTGGACGTCAGGGCCCGCTGGTCCTCGAGCATCCAGCGCACCGGCTCGTCGAGCGAGCGCAGGTTCGCCGTGACCGTGCCGATCAGGTCGTGCGTGAGCGCGAAGCGCCACAGCGCCGCGTACGCGTCGGTGGACGCGGCCAGCAGACTCTGGATCCGCAGGGCCGCTTTCCCGTCGGCCTCCTTGATGCTGTAGACGACCACGCCGCGCACGCGCCCGTCGTCGTCCGTGTACTGGACCGCGCGGAAGCCCTTCTCCTCCTCCTCGGGGTGCAGTCCGGCGGCGTCGCGCAACAGACCGGGCCAGCCGGTGACCTCCCCGGGTCGCTCCGCCACCGTCTCCGCATGAAGGCTCGCGAGCGCTCGCATCGCCTCCTCGCGCTCGATCGGGTCGATACGTCCGCGGCCCTCTTCGACGGGCCGCGGCCCCACCCAGCCGGCGCGTCGGTTCTCGATCGTGAACTGCCGTGCGCCGACGGACGGGCCGAACCCGTAGCGTCCGTAGATCGTCGCCTCGGACACGGTCAGGCCCGCAACCGCATAGCCCGCGCCTGCCGCCGCCCGCAGCTCACCCTCGAGCATGGCGCGGGCGATGCCGCGCCGCCGATGTGTGGACGATACCGTGACCACGCTGATCGCCCACATCGGCACGATGCATCCGGGATCGAGCACCAGGCCGGTGCCCCAGGTCCCGATCGTCGCCACCGGCGTCTCGGCATGCGGGGCGGCGGGATCGAACACCCCGACCAGCCTCCCGTCGAGCTGCAGCAGCGTGCTGCGCCAGCCCACCAGGTGCTCGGCGCGATCCTCCAGGAAGCCGCGACTGATCGCCTGCACGAAACGCTCATAGGCGGCGTCGTCCCGCGCATCGATCGTGCGGTACTCCAGGCCGCGGGACTGCAGGGCCTCGCCCGAGGCCCGATCCAGCGACACCTCGGCGGCCGGTGTCCAGGCCGGCAGTCCGTGCGGGGCGGGCAGGGCGTCGAGCGCGGCGATGGCGTCCTCGAGCGTGGGGGCAGGGGCAGTCGATGAGGCAGGGTTCGTCATGAGGATCAGAGTAGTTTCTCCCAGGTAGGGGCACTGTGCGTTCTCCGGGATGCGGCCGCGGGTCCCGGTGCGGGCGGGTCAGCGACGAGTCCGCATGGCGGTGACCGACGCCTCCGGGCGCAGATCCAGGCGTCGCAGGAGCTGGGCGTTCAGGGCGACGACGACGGTGGACAGGGACATCAGGACCGCTCCGACGGACATCGGCAGGACGAATCCGACGGGAGCGAGGACCCCGGCTGCCAGCGGCACGGACAGCAGGTTGTACCCCGCAGCCCACCAGAGGTTCTGTCTCATCTTGCGATAGGCCGCTCGGGAGAGCTCGATGACCGAGAGCACCGATCGCGGATCGGAGCCGGCGAGCACGACCCCCGCGGAGGCGATCGCGACGTCCGTGCCGGCACCGATGGCGATACCGACATCCGCCCGAGCGAGGGCAGGGGCATCGTTGACGCCGTCGCCGACCATCGCGACCTTCTTGCCCTCCGTCTGGAGCTGGGCGACCGTGGAGGACTTGTCCTCGGGCCGTACCCCGGCGAAGACACGGTCGATACCGAGCTCGCGACCGACGCTGTGCGCGACCGCCTCGGCGTCACCGGTGATCATGACGACCTCGACACCCACGCTGTGCAGGGCATCGATGGCCTCGCGGGACTCGGGACGCACCTCGTCGGTGAGCTTGAGCCCCCCGATCACGTCGCCATCACGGAGGACGTGGAGGATGATCGCTCCCTCCTGACGCCAGGCCTCGGCCTCTGCGATCTCGCGGGCTCCGGTCTCCTCGAGCAGTCGGGGGCCGCCGACGCGGATCTCCTGTCCGTCGACCCGGGCGCTGACTCCCAGAGCGGGGGTGGACGTGATGTCGGAGCCCGGAGGGATGTGGATCCCGTCGGCCTGGGCCCTCGCGACGATGGCGCGCGCCAGCGGGTGCTCGCTCTCCCCTTCGGCGGCGGCAGCGTGAGCCAGCACCTCGGCCTCCTGCGCGCCGCGAGCGATGACCTCGGCGAGGACGGGCTCGCCCTTGGTGAGGGTGCCGGTCTTGTCGAACAGGACGGTGTCCACGGTGCGCATCGCTTCCAGCGCCAGCCGGTCCTTCACCAGGACTCCGCCGCGGGCGGCCCGTTCCGTCGCGATCGACACGACCAGGGGTATCGCGAGTCCCAGGGCGTGGGGGCAGGCGATCACCAGGACGGTGACCGTGCGGATGACAGCGTCATCAGGCATGCCGAGCAGCGACCAGGTGATCGCGGTGATCACGGCGGCGCCGAGTGCGAACCAGAACAGCCACGCCGCAGCGGTGTCTGCGATGCGCTGCGCCCGGGAGGAGGAGTTCTGCGCTTCGGTCACCAGGCGCTGGATGCCGGCGAGGGCGGTGTCATCCCCGGTGGCGGTGACCTCGATGCGGAGGCTGGAGTCGGTGGCGACGGTGCCCGCCACGACGGACTCTCCGGTGGAACGCGTCACGGGCCGGGACTCACCGGTGACCATGGATTCGTCCACGTCGGCGCGGCCTTCACGGATCGTTCCGTCGGCCGGGATGTTCGCTCCGGGGCGCACGAGGACCAGGTCCCCGTGTCGCAGCTCGGTGGGCGAGACGCTCACGAGGTCGTCGCCCTCGATGCGTTCTGCCGTGTCCGGCAGCAGCGCGGCCAAGGAATCGAGGGCGGACGTCGTCTGGGCGAGGGAGCGCATCTCGACCCAGTGCCCCAGCAGCATGATCACGACCAGCAGGGCGAGCTCCCACCAGAACTCCAGCTGGTGGTCGAGGATCCCGAGGGTCGCTCCCCAGGAGGCGATGAACGCGACGGTGATCGCGAGGCCGATCAGCAGCATCATCCCGGGCTGTCGGGAGCGGATCTCGGAGACCGCGCCGGTGAGGAACGGGCGACCGCCCCAGACGTACATGACGGTGCCGAGGAGCGGAGCGATCCACAGCACACCGGAGAAGTCGGGAACGCTGTATCCCAGCAGCATCGCGAACATCGGCGAGAACACGACCACCGGCACCGCGAGGATCAGGTTGATCCAGAACAGCCGTCGGAACTGTGCGACGTGGTCCCCATGGTCGGAGTGGCCCTCATGTCCCGAATGGCCTTCATGTCCCGAGTGACCTTCGTGGTCACCATGCGATCCGTGGCCTTGCTGCGCAGCGGGGGCGTCGTGCTCCGCGAGGCCGGTGCGGCCGTCGGGAGGCGTCGAGGAGAGGTGGGAATGCTGCGAGCCGAGGTCGCCGGGGGAGTGGCGGTGAGCATGGTTGTCAGCGTTCATACCTCTGACCATATACCCCTAGGGGGTATACGTCGAGGGCGTGGGGCTGGTCTGGCGGGTGGGTCGTGCGCCCTTCCGTCGGCAATGTTGAGCGGGAGTCTTGCTGTGTGTAGGTTCTCGCGCGATCTGTCAGAGGTGCAGTGAGGTGACCTGCGGTGCATCTTGTGGGCAAGATGCTCAGATTCTCGCCTAGTTGTCAGAATCCTCAGGCGTGCAGTGGGATGAGGCGACCGCAGGCGTCTCGTTGTTGTTGTGTTTCCTTCGAAGAAGGGGTCCGTAACGAGCCCTTTCCGGCGGGTCAAATCCAGCCGTGGGCTTTAGCGTGTTTCGCGGCGGCGTGGCGGGTGGAGACGCCGAGTTTGGTGATGGCGTCGGAGAGGTAGTTGCGGACGGTCCCCTGAGCGAGGTGCAGGTGTGTTGCGATCTCGGGGACGCTTCTACCGTCCTCTGTGAGGCGGAGGGCATCGAGTTCTCGTTCGGTGAGAGGGCAGTCGACGCTGATCGCATCAAGAGCGAGGTCAGGGTCGACATACCGTTCACCCTGGTCGATGCGTCCGACGATGGTGGAGAGCTGTTCCGCGGGAGTGTACTTCGGGACGAATCCACGGACGCCCGCAGCAAGGGCTGACCGAAGAATGCCGGGGCGGGCGTGCCGGGTGACGATCACGATCCGGCGCTGTGGATTCTCGGCGAGGAGTGCTTTGGCAGTGTCGAGCCCTCCGAGGCCGGGCATCTCCAGGTCGAGGAGGAACACGTCGGCCTCGGTGCGGGCAGGGTCCGCGAGTACGGTGTCACCGCTGGGAGCTTGGGCAATGACGGTGATGTCACCGTCGAGGTTCAGGAGTGAGGCAAGTGCTGTGCGAAGCAGCTCTTCGTCGTCGGCGAGGTAGACCCGGATCATCGTGCTTCTCCTCTCGCGGCGTAGCGGGCGGTAACGGTGAAGGTATCGCCGTGATGCCTCCAGTCGAGAGAGCCTCCGTGTTCGGCGAATCGGGTTTGCAGGCTCACGAGCCCGTTACCGCCATCCGCGGCCGTGCTGCGCTTGGCGCGGACCCCGTCGTTGGAGATCGTGACCGTGTCGGGGGCGAAGCGGATGCTGACAGTGCTGGCTGCTGAGTGGCGGAGGATGTTGCTGACACCTTCTCGAACAGCGGTCGCGACCAGCGGTTCCCAGTCACCCAGCATCGTGGGGACGGGATCGATTGTAGTGACGATGCCGGTGGTGGTGAGGAGCTGTTTGACGTTGGCGAGTTCCGTGGCGAGCGTGACCGTGCGGTAGACGTTCGCGATCTGTCGGGTCTGCGCGGAGACGTCCGCCACCAGTGCTTCGATGTCTGCGAGCTCGTGCCGGGTGGTATTGGGCGCACGATCCAGGCTGCGGCGGGCGAGTTCGGCTTTCAACTTGATGGCGACCAGCGTGTGACCTTGTACGTCGTGTAGATCATTTGCGAAGCGAAGCCGCTCCCGAGTGACGGCGAGCTCGTTCTCGTTTGCGCGGTGGGCGTCCATGCGGGCGAAGACCACCCAGCCGAGTTCGAGGGAGAGGAACACGATGACCTCGGCGCAGAGGAAGAGCACGGCTGCGACCTGATCGGTCAGCCATCGCTCGCCATCCAGGCGTCCGCTCACTCCGGCGATGACCGGGGCGAGAACGATGGCGGCCGTGGCGAGCGTTGCCCAGGGCCACCATGGCCTGCGGGTAGCGATCGCGTACGCGAGAGGGAGGAACAGGGCGAAGCCCACAGCGGGAGATGCTCCAATCCACACAGCAACGCCCCATCCGAGCACGCCGATGACCGCGGTGATCTTGAGGAGCCCGAACCGCAGGTGCCGTGGCCAACGGGCACCGTTCACACAGGTGAGTAGCCCCGCAGCTGTCGCCGTGGCAAGCGCCCCCAGGTGGAGTCCTGAGGTGAGGGCGGTGGCCGCGGTGCCGATGACTCCGAACAGAGCCGCCGTGACCACATAGGCCCAGCGGGTGAGACGTCGATAGGCGTCCAGTGAGACGTTCACGTCGAGCTTGTCTGCCACCTCGCCTCACTTTCCCTTCGATCTTTTCGAGCCCGGATCCGGCCTCACCGGAACCCGGTTCCCGCCCTGCCATCAACACTCCCACAGCTGGACGAGAGGGCTGTAGTGGGCACGATCATTTCTGGACCTGACAACTGTCATATGCCCATCGGGACCAGCGTCAGATCAGGTGGTGACCGGATGCCCTGACGTACTTTCGACAGTTTCTCGACGATGGTAAGTGACCTCGAAAAGAGAACGCAGACCTGTTCGATGAAAGGAACACGAGCTATGAGTAAAGCCCTTAGCGGGATCCTGATCACGATTCTGACCCTGGTGCCCGCGGGCATCGCGATCGTCGTCACGATCGAGGCGGTCCGCACCGGACGCGTCGCGCTCGGCGGTGACAGCGTCGCCGACAACATCCCCGTTGACTTCTATGGCACGTCCTCGTTCCTTCCCGCTGGCGTGCTCGACAACGCCGGATGGGTGATCGCGGCGTGCATTGTCTGGATCATCGCCGCCGCCCTTCTGGCGGGCCTGACTGTGCTGCGCCGTACGGATGCGCGGCGCACCCGATGACCCGAGAGGAACACAGGATGCCCACCACATCGAATACCGTCGAGGTGCAGAACCTCACCAGCAGATACGGATCCTTCACCGCCGTCGAAGACCTCACCTTCCACGTCCGCGCCGGCGAGCTCTACGCACTGCTGGGCACCAACGGGGCGGGCAAGACCACCACCCTCGAAACCATCGAGGGACATCGCAGCCCGACCGAAGGAGCAATCACAGTGCTCGGCGGCGCACCTACGGATCGCACTGCCGTGCGTCCGCGAGTGGGGATGATGCTCCAGGAATCCGGGTTCGCCGGAGATCTCACCGTAGAGGAGACGGTGAACCTCATCGGCCGGCTCTCCGGTCGCACCGACGACACCGCGCGTCTACTGGAACGGGTCGACCTCGTCCGGAAACGCGACGTCCACGTCGCACAGCTCTCCGGCGGGGAGAGACGGCGGCTCGACTTCGCCACCGCCGTGTACGGGGGGCCAGAGCTGGTGTTCCTCGACGAGCCCACCAACGCGCTCGACCCGACCGCGCGTGACGCGCTCTGGGAGGTCGTGAATGAACTCCGAGCGGGTGGGACGACGATTCTGCTCACCACGCACTACCTCGAAGAAGCAGAAGCCCACGCCGACCGCATCGGCCTCATGCATCAAGGTCGACTCGCGCACGAGGGCAGCCTCAGCGACCTCGTCGCCGCATTCCCCGCACACATCACCTTCGAGACCTCCCTGATCAACGACGACATGCCCATCGCTCCCACCCGCATCCGGGGCGAACAGGTCGTGATCGAAACCAGCGCGCTGCAACATGACCTCTACCGGCTGCTGTCCTGGGCCGACGCCAGCGCAGTCGAACTGCGGAACCTGCGTGCGAACACATCCAGCCTCGCCGACGTGTTCCGCACCCTCTCGACCGAAACCGCCGTCACCTCGAAGGAGCCTGCATGATCGCCATCGCCCGCGCGGAGACCCGGATGCTGATCCGCAACCGGCTCGTCGCTGCCTGCGCCATCCTTGTCCCCGTTGTCTTCGCCATCATCCTCATCGCCACGCAGAACAACTTCGGCGGCAGCAGCATCGTCGCCGCCCTCCAGGTGATCGTGATCGCCGCCCTCGGCGTTTACATCACCGCCACGACAACTCTCGCGGCCCGCAGGCAGAACCTGTTCCTCAAACGCCTCCGCAGCACCACCGTCACCGATACGAGCATCCTCACCGGGCTCCTGCTCCCGATCGTGGTCATCAACATCATCCAGCTCGCTGTCATCCTCGCCGTGCTCGGCATCACCGGCACCGCACCGCAGAACATCCCCATGCTCGTCCTCGGTGTCCTCGCCGTCGAAGCCCTGTTCCTCGGGTTCGCGCTCACCACCTCCGGGCTCACCAACTCGCCCGAGCACGCCCAGGTCACAACCCTCCCGGTATTCTTCCTCACCTTCGCGGCCGCGTTCTGGATCGCGATCACCGGCACCGAAGATCTCGCCCTCATCAAGCGGCTCATCCCCGGAGGAGCCGCCGCCGAACTCATCATCGAATCCTGGAACGGCATCGACACCGGTGCGGCCGTCTCGCTGCTGCTGCCAACCCTCGCCTGGGTAGTAGTCGCCTGCGTCCTCGCCACCCAGCTCTTCAAATGGGAACCCAGACGCTGAACTCATGAACGGGAGTGATGCGCGATCAGGTGTCAGCTGGGGTTAGGCCGCCAGGCTGACGGTCGGATGGGACTGGTGCACGCGCAGGTGACGGTAAGAGCTTGGCCGTCACGTCGAAGCTCGGATTCCAGACTCTCCCGTTCTCGATGGGGCGATTTGCTCCGGTCAGCTCGTCGGCTTCAGTGGGCGTGCGACAGGTCGATCATCGAATCGAGGCATTGAGGTGGTGTCGGGACGTTGTCGGGACCCGCGAGGTGCCAGCGTTCCAGGGTCTGCGCGAAATCGTGGTGGAGGAAAGAATGGCGAGCTCCCGAGGACAAACGTGCATCGCTTCTGAACGTCAAACGTTTGCCACGTGGAGTGGGCCGCAGGAGCAGAGTCTCGGCTTGAACGTCTTGGAGCCACTGCTCTCCATCGATCTCGCGGTACGGGTAGCCGTGCTCCGCAACACGTTCGCTCACCCAGCCCAGGTTCGGGAGGATCCCGAGGTCGGCCGATTGAAGTGCGATTCGTCGGAGGACCTCCAACTCCGACTGTTGCCGGGGCATGGACTGCTCCGGGAGCTTCAGGGAGTGGGATCCCGTGCCTGGTAGTCATGGGGGTCGCCACTCCAATGGTCCTTGATCGGGCTGCGCGGTCAGGTGGTGTAGTTCTTTGGCTGCGCGTTCGATCAGGCTGTCGACCAGTGCGTCATGCGTCCTTGAGGTGGTCCGGGCCTCGAGGGTCGCGTTGGTGCCGTAGTCGGGGTGGTAGCGGGCGTCGCCTCCCGTGTAGGACTGCCAGAGCAGAACCGCCAGTTGATTACGGTCGACCGTGATCCCGGGCGTCGCGTCGATTTCGATGCTCTGCACGGCCTGCTCGATGAGTGTCGGCTCGGCGGCCCAGCGGCGTGCGGAGTAGTCGATCGGTGGAGGGGAGTCGGCGAGTCTGGTCGCGAGGTTCTCGAGTGCTTTCAGGAGTGCCTGCCAGGTGCCGTTGCGGCGCATCCGGGTGACCAGTGCGCTGGGCGTAGTGGCGAACGCGGCGGGTAGTCCCAGGTCGAGGGCGATCAAGGACCAGGCACGTGTGCTTCCGATCTTGGCGAGCAGCATCGCGGCCGCGGCGCGGGCCGGGATGTCGTGGTCCTGGATCCAGGGTGTGAGGGTGCCTGGCCAGAGGACCTGCGGAATCACAGCCAGTGGCACCTGCTCGAGCCAATATTGGACCTGATCGGGCCACCAGGGGATCGGTTCGGGGTAGCGGGGCATGGAGGAAGCGAGGCGGAAGGTCAGTTGCGCCGTCGGTGACAACACGTCCTCCAGAGACCGCAGGCGAATGGCTGCCAGCAGAGGATTGTGCGGCCGGCGCCGGGCTCTCGCGTCGGTCACGATAGGCGTGTGCCGGCCATTGGGATCGAGCAGTCCATGACGGTCCGCGATGTCCGCTGCGGCGTGGGCCGTCGGCTGATCGAGGACCTCGAAGGCCAGCCGCGCCGACGACAATAGGCGATCGCGCCCCGTGGCATCAGGCGCAAGGACCTGCGTGAGGTCCGAGTCCTCGTCGATCAGCTCGAAGATCGCATCCAGATGATCGCGAGCAGTCACGCCGAACCCCGCCACGTCCACAGGTTCCAGAGAATGTGCAGCGGCAGCCTCAGCGGAAGTGTGCAGCCTGTCCAACGTGTCAGCCTCCGGAGCGCCCAGCGGGGAGGTAGGCGTCTGACGAAGGTCGTAGCCGCAGCGGTTCCGGCGTCGTCGGGACGGCGGTTGCTGGCCGGTCAGTTGCGGGCAGATCCAGGGCGGAGTCGCTGCGGTCATCCAGATCGATCTGCTGAACGGCACGGCGCCGCACTCAGGACATCGCACGAGCAGCTGTACTCCATGGGTGGGGCAGGCCGCGGGCGCGCGCCGGCGCCATGACTGGAGCCAAGTTCCTCTGCTCTCGGCCAGGCACTGCGGACAGAACCTGATGGTCGCCGCTGGTAGGCGGCCGATCCGATAGTCCATCGCATACCGCTCGAGCTCGACCTCGAGTGCCTCATGGGGTGAAAGCGCTTCATCGGCGGCGTAGGGCTGGGTGCCGAGAGCTGCTGCGAGGGCGTCGGCATGCCAGCGGAGGTAGGTCTCCAGCCGGGGGACGGATGCGTTGACCTGGGGCAGGCCGAGCGCCGCCAGCGTGACGGCGGATGTCATGCCGTAGCGGTGAGCCACCCGCCACAGCCACGAGACCGGAAGCTCATCCGGCAATGGAGCGACCGTGATCGGCCAGCGGCTGATGTCGTAACCACCGGCCACACCCCGCAGGGGCGGGGTCGCGGACCGGCGCCGGTCAGGCCGGGAGCTCGGCGAGGCGTTGGGCCGCATTGTCCGTCAACGCCGCAGTGATCACCGCGGGGGTGATGGCCTCGACTCCGGTGGTGATCGCGAGAAAGGCGGCGCGGTCGATCAGGTTCATCAACGACGCGATCCGCCCCTGGGTGCGCCGATGCAGCTCCCGCGCCTGGCTGGTCAACATGCCCGGCCCCGCGTCAGCCAGGATCAGGTGCCGCTCCAATGTCACCAGCAGATCCGTCCATGCGCGGGCGCTGTGACCGTCGCCGAAACTGAACGGTGCGACAGGGCACCGCGTGGTGCGCCGACTCGTCTGCGCATAGACCGCAGCCTCACCCAGCAGGCCCTCGTCGAAGAACCGCTTCGCCTCCAAGTTCACACCCACGAACAGGAACGTTGCTGGCAGCACGTTGGCGAGGCCCTTGAGATGGTTGGAGACCTCAAGCCCGTTCCGATGCCGGAAGTCCACGAAGTGCAGATCATCGATGATGATCAGCTTCGTCTCGCACGTGGTCACGCAATCCATGGCCAATGACGTCAGCTGAGTACGAGTTGACCGTGACGCCCCGGGATGACCGTAGAACTCCAGCAGCTGTTGGTTCAGACCCTTCAGCGTCACCCCCGCGTTCAGGGGCACGAACGCCACCGGTAGCCTCTGGCTGCCGTCCGGGGTCTCGGGGGAGTGGCGACGGTACTCGCGGCGGTGGACCTCCCGCGCGAACCGCGTCGCGATCGTGGTCTTGCCCAGACCCGGCTCGGCATCGATCACCGCCGCCCCGCGCAGCTTGTCCCCATCACGACGATTCGAGGCCATCACCTGCTCCAGCACATCGAACGCCCGCGCCAACTGCTGCGTCTTGATCGTCGCCGGATTCGCATTCCACACGCACCGCGCCTCGTTGTAGTCCGCCAGCACGTCCGCGTTCAACGCGCGCATCTCCGCTCGGGTGAGCACCTCGAACCGCGGCCGTGAACCGGCGTTGACGAACGCATCCCAGCCCTGTTTCCGCGAGAGCTGGTACGGCACCGTGTCATACCGGTCCAGCCACTGCGCCCACGGATTTCCGCTCACTCGTCGAACACCTCCAGCCCGTCCGCATCCGGGTGCTGTGCGTAATACCGCGCGAACACGTCGTCGAGGTCGTCGGCCAGCTCCGGTGCGCGGGTCTTGCGGTCGCGGGCGGCCAGTAGATCGATGACTCCAGGCGCTGAGGCTGCCTCGCGCGGCTCGTGCTCGTCACGGAAGGTAGAGACGTCGTGGGCGCGGGTGGCGCTCAGTCGCCGTGCCAACGATTTCTCGCGCCGGGTGGTGACGGCGTCGTGGCTCCAGGCGTCCAGGAGGTCTTGGACGGCCTGTTTCGGGTCCACGTGGCGCTGGGATCGTAGCGCCAGGCGCTTGGTGTACTCCGCTGCTTCTCGAGAAAACGGCTGGTCCAGCGCGGGGGCGTGCTCCCACTCCAGCGGCTCGAACTGCTTCGTGTCGGGGTCCTGGAACCAGACCCGGCGCACATCATGGTGATCGACGAAGATCGGCCACTTGCCTGCATGGGCACCTTGATGCGGCGACTTGTGGTTTCGGTGCAGGTTCAGTGCGGGACCGTCGTAGCGGCGACCGTTGATCTCGACGCCGTAGTGCTGGACCGTGCGCCAGGCGACGTCGAGGAAGGAGAAGGCCAGATCCGCAGAGCTGGGCAGCAGTAGGCCGCCGGACTTGGCCAGGCCGATCTCGAACATCTCCGCGGGCGAGAATTCCGCGCCCGGCACCTCCGGAACACACAGTCCCTGGTGCGTGCTCTGGTGGTGGACCTGGCCGACCCATTCGCGGATAATCTGTTCGAGTTCCGTGACGTAGTAGAACGCCTGGTCCTCGATGTCCTGGCCGCGGTTGTAGACATCGGGGCCCTTGTAGCCGGGCAGATGTTGCAGCAGTCCCTCCCGCAGCGACTTGAAGAACCGCTCGATGGTGGGCTTATCGGTGGGTTTGTACGGGATCGCCGGCTGGATCGTGATGCCCAGCCGGGCACAGGCCGAGGTCACGTGGGAGGAGAGGTAGACCTTCCCGTGGTCGACCACGATCGCCTCGGGTAGGCATGCCGGCAAGCCGCCCACTCGCTCCTGTGAGACCCCGTCAGGTTCCTCCGTGCCGACCAGTACGTTGCGCGGGACCCCATGGAAGGGCCACGCGCCGTCATCGTCGCCGTCCGGCTGCGGAGTCACGCACTGGTAGAGCACGTTCGCCACGTCGGCAGCTGTGGTCGAGACCGGGGTCAGGCGTAGGCCGAGGATGCAACGGGTGAACAGGTCCTGGGCCACGGTGAGCTCGACCGGTACCCACCTCAGCGTCACCGGCTCCATCGCGAATACATCCAGCGGCGTCGTATCCAGCACCACGTATTCGCCCGGCCGCGTTGCCCGCAGCCGCCCGTACGGACCGTGAGGACGAGCAGCGACCGAGCGGCGCTGCTTCGCGCTGCCGAACGCGTGCCGCCCCTTTGAGAGCGCCTTCAGGCGCCGATACGCCGTCGTGTGAGGTGGGCAGACCACCGCGTCTGAGCCGTGCTCATCCTCGACGCGGTGACGGATCCGGTCGAGCACGACGTTCATCGTCGGCGTGGAAGCCCCGGTGTATTCATCGAGCACCGCGAGACAGGCCGCGTCCCATCGCGAATCTACTCCCGCGGAGCGCAGCCCCAGCAGCCGACTGTCGGCCAGGCCCGCGATACCGGCCTCCCGGTAGCTCGTGAGCCAGCGCTGGACGGTGCGTTTGGACACGCCCAGCTCTGTTGCGGCCGCAGCGACCCGGTCAGCGCGGTCCGTGGCCAGCCGGGCGTCCGGGTTCTCGATCGCTTGAAGCGCCGCGGCGCGGCGTTCGAGCTGTGCACGTTGCTGCTGGGTGAGGCTTGAGAGCACGACATTACCGAGCTCCAGGCCGGCATCCTGGTCCGGCTGGACGGTGGATTCTTCGGTGACGACCCGAGCGGAAGCGGCCAGGTGATTGAGCAGGACTCGCCGCCTCGTCGAGCCACTGCTCAAAGTCGCGGTGCGCGCGCTGAGATCAACGATCTGCCACAGCTCGCCCTCGAACCACACCTGGCTCCCCACGTTCATCTCGATCACGCTCATGACGACTCCCGGATCGAGGTGATCGGGGCCCCGAGGCCGAGGGGCACGCTGAGGTCGACGGTCCAATGCCCCATCCACAGCAAGGTCATCACCGCAGCTATCTGCGCCGGGCGGGGACCTTGCCCCAGAGCCGCGCCCAGTGTCACCCCGACCTTGCCCGCTGCCCGGAGTCGGGCAAGGTCGTCAGGGTCGACGTGCCCCGGGCGTCGGCCGATCGCAAGCGTCCGGATGTTCGCCAAGCGGACCGGATCGGCGCCCGACCACACTTGATAGCGCCAGCCGCGCGTCTCGCATACTCGCGCGGTCCAGTCGAAGACGCTGGCCACCTTCGGGCGTCGGGCAAGATCGCCGGGCTTGACGTCGACTACCTCGAGGCTGCGGTCGGCCCGCGTAAGCAAGAGATCCGGGGCATGCCGCCGGATGACTGTCCCATCGCGGCCCCGCAGCCACATGGGCTGTGCCGCGATCCAGGTCACCGTGGGGTCGAAGTCGGCCAGCCACAGCCGATCCAGTTCCAGGTGGCTCTCGTAGGGAACGTGCCCACCGGTGGTCGCCGACCAGAACAATCCGGAGTAGTGCCGCTGCCCCGCGTATGAGCCAACGCGCCGCACCGGCTGGGCGGTACTCAAAGCCGCCGCCACCGCATCGCGGACAGACGTCGTCACCTCGCGACGGTCGTCGGCGACGTAGCGAAGTTCGGTGTCCAGCAAGGTGGACCGCGCCATGGATCCAGAGTGCACCGAGCGACACGTAAGTGGAACGCGCGACACGCGAGTGCCAAATAAGTGGAACAGCGACAGATCAAACGGGAACCTACACTGTGTCCTCGCTCACGACTGGCGGGAGAGGGAATGAACCGAGCCGAACCGAAGTTGAGTCGGGTGTACTCAAGTTCAGTGCTTCTCGGATTGACAACGATCGCGATGGGTTCTCTACTTGAGTCCGTACAGCTCAAGTCTTGCCGTCGGCCGCCAGAGGTCGGCAGTGCATGAACTCGTTGCGGCGCAACCGTCGCAGAAAGGCAGGCACCCATGTCCCGTGTCGTCGGAATCGACCTCGGTACCACCAACTCCGCCGTCGCCGTCCTCGAAGGCGGCCAGCCCACGGTCATCGCCAACGCCGAGGGCTCCCGCACCACCCCGTCGGTCGTGGCCTTCTCCAAGCAGGGCGAGGTCCTCGTCGGCGAGGTCGCCAAGCGCCAGGCCGTCACCAACGTCGACCGCACCATCGCCTCCGTGAAGCGCCACATGGGCACTGAGTGGAGCCAGGAGATCGACGAGAAGAAGTACACCGCGCAGGAGATCTCCGCCCGCACCCTCGGCAAGCTCAAGAAGGACGCCGAGTCCTACCTGGGCGAGGCCGTGACGGACGCGGTCATCACCGTTCCCGCCTACTTCTCGGACTCCGAGCGTCAGGCCACGAAGGACGCCGGCACCATCGCGGGCCTCAACGTCCTGCGCATCATCAACGAGCCCACCGCGGCGGCCCTGGCCTACGGCCTCGAGAAGGGCAAGGACGACGAGCAGATCCTCGTCTTCGACCTCGGCGGCGGCACCTTCGACGTCTCCCTGCTCGAGGTGAGCAAGGACGACGAGGGCTCCACGATCCAGGTCCAGTCCACCGCGGGCGACAACCGCCTCGGCGGCGACGACTGGGACCAGAAGATCGTCGACTGGCTGATCTCCCAGGTGAAGAACAAGGAGGGCGTGGACCTGTCCAAGGACCGCATCGCTCTCCAGCGCCTCAAGGAGGCCGCTGAGCAGGCGAAGAAGGAGCTGAGCTCCTCGACCTCCACCTCGATCTCGCTGCAGTACCTGTCGATGACCGAGAACGGCCCCCTGCACCTGGACGAGAAGCTCACCCGTGCCCAGTTCGAGGACATGACCTCGGATCTGCTCGAGCGCACCAAGGCTCCGTTCCACCAGGTCATCAAGGATGCGGGCGTCTCCGTCTCCGACATCGACCATGTGATCCTCGTGGGCGGCTCGACTCGCATGCCCGCGGTCACCGAGGTCGTGAAGTCGCTGACCGGTGGCAAGGAGCCCAACAAGAGCGTCAACCCCGATGAGGTCGTCGCCGTGGGTGCTGCGCTGCAGGCCGCCGTCATCAAGGGGGAGCGCAAGGACGTCCTGCTCATGGACGTCACCCCGCTCTCCCTCGGCATCGAGACCAAGGGCGGCGTGATGACCAAGCTTATCGAGCGCAACGCGGCCATCCCGACCAAGACCTCCGAGGTGTTCTCCACCGCTGAGGACAACCAGCCCTCCGTGGCGATCCAGGTGTTCCAGGGCGAGCGTCAGTTCACCCGGGACAACAAGATGCTCGGCACCTTCGAGCTGACCGGCATCGCCCCGGCTCCCCGCGGCATCCCGCAGGTCGAGGTCACCTTCGACATCGACTCCAACGGCATCGTGCACGTGACCGCGAAGGACCGCGGCACCGGCAACGAGCAGTCCATCCAGATCACCGGCGGCTCCGCCCTGTCTGACGAGGACATCGACCGCATGGTGAAGGACGCCGAGGCCCACGCCGCCGAGGACGAGGAGCGTCGCAAGAACGCCGACGCCCGCAACACCCTCGAGCAGCTCGTCTACCAGGGCGAGAAGCTGCTCAAGGACAACGCGGAGAAGGTCTCGGACGCGGACAAGACCAAGGCCGAGGACGCCATCAAGGAGTCCAAGGACGAGCTGGCCAAGGAGGATGCCTCGACCGAGGACCTCGAGGCCAAGCGCGACACCCTGAACGAGGCCCTGCAGGCCGTGGGCACCGCGATCTACTCGCAGGCCGAGGAGGGTGCCGAGGGCGCCTCCGAGGGCGAGACGGGCGAGGGCTCGTCGTCGGACGATGACGACGTGGTCGACGCCGAGATCGTGGACGAGGACGAGGAGACCAAGTGATGACCGAGGACCAGAGCACTCCTGACGACGCACAGCGCCCCGATGGCGAGCCGAGGTTCTCCTTCACCGACAAGCGCAAGGTGAACCCGGAGGACGGCAGCGTCCGTCCCTCCGGGGGCACCCCGGCTCCTGAGGGTCAGGGCTCCTCCGAGCCCGTCGACCCGATCGACGCCGAGGCCGCGAAGCTCTATGAGCAGGCGGAGCAGGGCGAGGCCGGGTCCGCACCGGCCGACGCCGGTCGCGTCGCCGAGCTGGAGGGCAAGGTCACCGAGCTCTCCGAGCAGCTCAAGCGCGAGCAGGCGGAGTACGTCAACTCGCGTCGGCGCATCGAGGCTGCGGCCGAGGTGAGCAAGGAGGCGGCCGTGGGCCGCGTCCTGAGCGCACTGATCCCGGTCCTGGACGACGTGGAGCTGGGCCGCCAGCACGGCGACATCGCCGAGGGCACCCCGTTCCACTCGATCTCCCAGAAGCTCGAGGAGATCCTCGGCTCGCACGGGCTGCAGCGCTTCGGCGCCGTCGGCGAGGAGTTCGATCCGAACCTCCACGAGGCCCTCATGCACGAGGACGCCGAGGATGTCGACACGGCGACGATCTCGCTGGTCATCCAGCCTGGATACACGATGAACGACCGGGTGCTGCGCCCGGCCCGGGTGGGAACCCGCGGCCCGGCCTGACCCGATCGGGCTCACCCCTGACGGCGGGGCCTGCCAGCCGGAGACCGGCCGGCAGGCCCCGCCCGTCCCCTAGACACTCAGAAGAAGAAGACCCTGCCGCTCCCGGAAGGAGACGCACATGTCCCAGCAGGACTGGCTCGACAAGGACTTCTACGCGGTCCTCGGCGTCTCGAAGGACGCGAGCGCGCAGGAGATCAAGAAGGCCTACCGCACGAAGGCCCGCAAGTACCATCCCGACCACCACCCCGACGATGCCCAGGCCGAGGAGCGGTTCAAGGAGATCGGCGAGGCGTACTCGGTGCTCAACGACGACGAGCAGCGCCAGCAGTACGACGCGATCCGTGCGATGGGCTCCGGCGGGGCGCGCTTCTCCGCGGGCCAGGGCGGCGGCGCCGGCGGCGCGGGCTTCGAGGACATCTTCTCCTCGATGTTCGGCGGCCAGGGCGGCGGCTTCCCCGGCGGCGGTCGTGCGGCCCCCGGCGGCGGCGCGAACCCCGACCTCGATGACATCATGCGGATGTTCGGCGGCCAGGGCGGCGGCTTCGGCGGCGGGCCGGCCGGCTTCCAGGGCGGCGGCGCCCCCGCGAAGGGGCAGGACGTCTCCGCCCGTACCCGCATCAGCTTCCGCGACGCGGCCCTCGGCACCGAGGTGCGCCTGAACGTGGACGGCAAGAACGTGACCACCCGCATCCCCGCCGGCGTGCACGACGGGCAGAAGATTCGTCTGCGCGGCAAGGGACGCCCCGGGCCGGGCTCCGCCCCCGCCGGCGACCTGCTGCTGAGCCTCGACGTCGAGGAGCACCCCGTGTGGAGCAGCGACGGCGCGAACCTGCGCCTGACCGTCCCGGTCTCCTTCGACGAAGCGGTGCTGGGCACCACGCTCACCGTGCCGCTGCTCGACGGCGGCACCGTCGGCGTGAAGGTGGCTCCCGGAACGCCCGGCGGCCGCACCCTGCGGGTGCGCGGCAAGGGCATCGCGACGAAGAAGAAGACCGGGGACCTCCTGGTCACTGTGCAGATCGCCGTCCCCACGCATGTCGAGGGCGCCGCCCGCAAGGCGGTCGAGGACCTCCGTGAGGCGCTGACCGACGAGGACCCGCGCGCCGGCCTCCGCGAGGCTGCCGCGCGCTGAGCAACCGGTGACCGTCCCTCTCCTCGGGACGGTCACCACCGCACCCGTCCCACCCCACGGCCGGGGGCCACCTGGCACAGTGGGAGCAGCAGGAGAAGCGCCACCGATCGTGCTTCTCCGCCGTCCCGGAAGGGGCATTCCCTTGGCAGCCCGGCACCGCATCGACGAGCGCGCGCCCGTCTACGTGATCTCCGTCGCCGCGGAGCTGTCCGGGATGCACCCGCAGACCCTGCGCCAGTACGACCGCATCGGGCTGGTCACTCCTCGCCGCACGCGCGGGCGGGGCAGGCGCTACAGCGTCGTGGACGTCGCCAGGCTCCGGGAGATCCAGCAGCTCTCGCAGGAGGAGGGCATCAATCTCGCCGGCATCAAGCGCATCCTCGAGCTGCAGGACGAGGTCAGGGCCTTGAACGGGCAGCTCGACGGGGTTCGGGAGACCCTCGATTCGCTCAGCCCCGCCCAGCGCCGCGTGTTCTCCGCCGACCGTGACGGGCAGATCAGCGCGCTGCGTCGTGGCGAGCGCCCTCAGCGTCGGGGCGGGGGAGCGCTCGTGCTGTGGGATCCGCAGCGCAGGCGCTGATCTGAACTGCCTCCTCTGCTCGGTCGTCCCAGCCCGTCCGACGGGCCTCCGACGGGCTCGGTCCATATGACGCCTGTCCGACGGGCGCCCGGCGGGCGCGGACCGTCCGGTCGCCTCAGTCCGCCTGCGGTGCCGGAGCGAGGACGCCGGTGGCCCGGTAGATCTCCTGCAGCTGCTGGGCGACCTGCGACAGATCCACGCCCTCGGCCGCGCGGCGCCCGGCCGCGGTGAGATCCTCGAGCTCGCCGTCCAGCAGGGCGCTCAGCCGAGCGGCGGCGTCTGCGGCGAAACCGGGCCCGTCCCCGGCGACCTGATGGGTGAGCACCCCGTCCGGCATCCGGTCGCGGTACAGCGGGATCGCCCGCACCAGGGCAGGGGTGCCGCATGCCAGAGCCTCCCACAGCACGATGCCCTCGGTCTCCTCCTTGGTGAGGAAGCAGAAGGCGTCGGCCCCGCAGTAGGCCTCCCGCAGCTGCACGGGTGTGATGTACCCGGGGAAGAGGGCGTTCGGGGGCGCCGAGCCGAGGGCGCGCCGCACGTCGGCGGTCAGCAGGCGCTCATCGGTGCGCCCGTACCAGACGAAGGTCACCTCGGGCAGGGCACGCGCCACCTCCACCCAGTCCAGGATCCCCTTGCGGACCAGCTGCATGCCCACGCTGAGCACGACCTTCGCGCCCGGTTCCAGCCCGAGGGATGTGCGCAGCCGGGCCCGTGCTCCCGGGTCGGGCTGGAAGAACGTGGTGTCCACACCGTTGGAGAGCACATGGATCGGCGCGGTGATCCCGTACTTCGGCGCCGAGACCAGGTCGCGGGAGTACTCGCTGGGCGTGACCACCGCGTCGCCGCGCCGGTACAGGAAGGCGATCCAACGGCGGAACGTCGGGGCGAGCGTGTTCGATCCGGGGAACGAATCCCGGAAGTCGTCCTCGGTGGAATGCGCCCATACCAGCACCGGCCGTCGCCGCAGTCGCGCCCAGGCGGCGAACAGCGGAGTGTCGGGGAAGGGGGTGTTCAGGTGCACGATGTCGAAGCGTCGCAGGGGATTGGTGACTACTTCGTGGCCGAGCGAGCGCACCACCTCCTCCTGATGGCGGATGGCGGCGCCGATGCCCGACTGCGTGGCGAGGCGGGCGAGGCCGCGGGGCAGGAGCACCCGCAGCTGCTGCTCCGCGTGATCACTGTCCTCTGCGATTCCCGCGGTCTTCTGGCCGGAGGCCCGATGGCCCGTGCGCACACGGCGAGCGAGCTGCTCGATCCGGCGCTGCAGCCGGGCACCGGGACCGTGCGGGCGGGCCACGGCGCGATTCTTCATGAGCATGGGGTCTCCGTTCACCAGGGCAGGTAGCGCAGGACGAGGGCACTGATGCCGAGTCCGTACGCGATCAGCGCCCACGGCTTGCACAGCAGGATGATCAGGACATAGGTGCGCCAGCGCATGCGCGTGGTGCCGGCGATGTAGCAGAGCAGATCGTCCGGAGCGACGGGCAGGGTGATCGCGAGGGCGAAGGCTCTCGTGAAGTGGGCGCTGCGGGTCCAGCCCAGGAATTTCTCGACCGTTCGCTCGGAGAAGATCCGCTCGATGAGTGAAAGCCCCACGTGCCGGGCGATGAGGAAGTTCAGCAGTGACCCGGCGCACACGGCGACGTAGTTGTAGACGGTGCCCTCCAGGGCGCCGAACAGCACCGGCCCGGCGATCACCAGGAGACCTGCGGGGACGATCGGGAACACGACCGAGGCGGTCGAGGCGAGCAGGAAGACCACCGGCCCCCACGCTCCGAGCGAGCCGATGAACGCCTGCAGGTTCTCCAGCGACTGCAGCACTCCCGTCTGCAGCCCCCACACCACGAGGGTCGCGCTGATCGCGAGGCCCAGCAACGGGGAGAGCCGGGCGGCCAGCCGCACCGGATCCCGGCGGGAGGGCACGCCGTCGGCCGGAGCAGCCGCGCTCGTCGCGGGGGCGCTGCCGACTGACAGAACGGGATCGGCCGACGACGGCGCGGTGTGCGCTCCAGCTGGTCCGTGAGCGAGGGCAGCGCCGCGCGTGAGACGTGGAGCGCGCTCGAGGGGCCGCGCGATCACCGGCACGGAGCCGGTGGCGGTGCTCATGCCGCCACGGCCTGGCGGGTGATGATCTGCGGACCGCTGCGCTGCAGGGTCGACCCGTAGACGTCGAGCACGGCGCGCCCGAACTCGCTGGCACCGCAGGTCGCCACCGCGTGGGAGACGGCCGCGGCGGACATCTCCGCCTGCAGCGACGGATCCTCCAGCAGCGTCTCCAGACGGGCGGCGAACTCCTCGGCGCCCTCGATCTGCCAGCCGGTGCGCCCCTCGAGCACGACGCTCGCGATGGACGGGTCCCGGTAGCACAGCAGCGGCAGGCCGCAGGCAAGGGCCTCGATGAAGGTGAGCCCCTGGGTCTCGCTGCGCGAGGCGCTGACGAACACGTCGCCCATGCGATACCAGCGCTGCACCTCGGCGGGATCGACCACGCCTGTGAAGAGGACCCTGTCGGTGATGCCGAGAGAGGCGGCGCGCTTCTCGAGCTCTTCCCGGTACGGACCGTCTCCGACGAGCACGAGCACGGTGTCCTCGCGTCCGGCGGCGGCGACCATGTCGAGCACCTCGTCGAGGTTCTTCTCCTTGGCCAGGCGGCACACGGAGATCAGCACCTTCTGCTCAGCAGTGATGCCGAGCCCGTCGCGGAGCGCGACGGCGTCCTGCCGCTCGGCCTCGGTACGGGCGGGGCGGAACCGCTGCAGATCGAGCCCGGTGGGCACGACGTGGACGGGCTCGGTCACGCCGTAGCCGTCCAGCAGGGTCGCGACCTTCGCGGTCGGTGCGATGACGGCGTCAGCTCCCGAGAGCACCCGGCGGCTGAAGGTGGAGACCATCTTGCGGCCGACGGTGCGGCTGGGGGAGTAGTAGTGCGTGTAGTCCTCGTAGATGGTGTGGTACGTGTGCACCAGCGGGACTCCGAGGGTGCGGGCGATGCGCCTGGCCCACACGTGGGTGGAGAACTCGCACTGCGAATGGACGACGTCGGGCTGCCAGCGCACGATGTCGCGCAGGACCCGGCGGCTGCCCGGCATGCCGATCCGGGCCCGGTCGTAGAACAGGGCAGCGGAGACGGAACCCATGCGGTACACGCCGGGTTCGCTGCGGGAGCGGATGCCCTGGGACAGGGTGAGCACGCGGACGTCGCAGCCCAGGGCGATCAGCTCCCGGCGCAGGGTCGCGACCGAGGCGACCACTCCGTTGACGACCGGCTCCCACCAATCGGTGGTCAGCAGCACGCGGAGCGGGCGGTGACCACGAGGGGACGAGCCGGAGGTCGCGGGCGGCCATTGGGCGGCGGTCCGTGGGGAAGGGAGCATGCTGAGCGCGTTCACCCCTGAAGGCTCGCAGCTGCGAAGATCGACGGCGTCCTCCGAGCGGATGAACGACGTCAGACTCAGGTCTGATTCTTGCGCCGACCGCTCGTCGTGGATTTTCGTGGATCGCATGTTCCGAGCCTACGACCGGCTCTGTGTAGGCACGACGGGGCGCGCCCGAGTCGTCGAGGAGTCTTTCCCCCTTGTGCGTCAGCCGTCCACCTGATAATGGCCTGTGAAGGACGCCGAGGCCAGCTGCTGGGAGAAGATCGCGAACCGGGTTCCTACGTGCGGCGCCTCGGGGTCCGCGTCGAGCGACTCGACCGGGAGGGCGTGCACGGTGAACACATAGCGGTGGGACGGACCGGCCGGCGGCTCGGGGCCGTCATACCCGGGGTTGCCGAAATCGTTGACGGCCTGGCGCAGCGACGTGTCGTCGCGGGCGACCCCGAGGGGGAGCGACGTCGTGCCGGCGGGGATGTCCCAGGCGATCCAGTGCCAGAAGCCGGAGCCGGTGGGGGCGTCCGGATCGAACAGGGTGACCGCGAAGGAGCGGGTGCCTTCCGGGGCTCCGGACCAGGTGAGATCGGGGGAGAGGTTCTGCCCGCCGAGGTTCTCCACCACCTGCTGGGGAGCCACGACGGTGCCGTCGGGCGTGGCCTGCGACGACAGTGTCAGGGGGCTGGAATCGCTCGAATCCTTCGTGTGGTGATCCATCCCTCCAGCCTAGGTGGTGCCCGGCGACGAGTCGAGCCGGTCACCGGGTGCCGCGCCGCTACACTGGCGGCCATGCCTGAGAACGCACTGACCACGCAGGGCGTGGACTTCCTGCCCGTCGTCGTCGGCGGCGACATCGGCGCCTACTCCCTCGCCCGAGCGTTCCACGAGGCGTACGGCCTGCGGACCGTGGTGGTCTCGCGGCTCGCCGGATGGGTGGTCGGCACCTCGGCCCTCATCGACAACGTGCGCTGCGAGGACCCCTTCGACGCCGAGAAGCTCGCACCCGTGCTGCAGAGCATCGCCGAGGAGCATCCTGGGCTCCCCCTGATCCTGCTCGGCTCCGCGGACTCGACGGTGAAGGCCATCATCGAGGTGCGGGACGAGATCGGGCTGGACGAGCGCTACATCGCGCCCTACGTCTCCCACGACACCTTCGTGGCCGCCACCGAGAAGCAGAACTTCACCCGGCTGTGCCAGGGACTGGGCGTCGACCATCCCGGGACGGTCGTGGTCGACCTGGCCCAGGAGGTCCCCGACGACCTCGAGATCCCCTTCGAGTTCCCGGTCATCGCCAAGCCCGCCGAGGTCTCGGACTGGAAGCGGGTCCAGTTCCCCGGTCAGAGCAAGGTCCACACCGTCCCCTCCCGCGAGGAGCTGCTGGAGCTGCTGCGCACGATCCGCGAGTCCGGCTACCGCAGCTCGATCATCGTCCAGGACCGGATCCCGGGCGATGACCAGTACATGCGCATCCTCACCGTCTACTGCGACGCGGACTCCCGCGTGCGCTTCGGCTCCTGGGGCCGCACCCTGCTGGAGGAGCACGCCCCCGGGGCGATCGGCAACCCGGCCGCGATCATCACCGGCGTGGACCGCGAGATGGTCGACCAGGCCCAGCGCCTGTGCGCAGAGCTCGGGTGGACCGGCTACGCGAACTTCGACCTCAAGTACGACCGTCGTGACGGCCGCACCAAGTTCTTCGAGCTCAACCCGCGCCTGGGCCGTTCGAACTACTACATCACCGCAGGCGGGCACAACCCGGTGACCTGGTACGTCGACGAGCACCTCCGGAACGCCCTGCCCACCGAGGGCCCCGGCTCCGGCATCGGCGAGGACGGCATCATCCAGGACCAGCCCGAGGTGCTCTACACGGTCGTGCCCACCGCGCTGGTGCGCCGCTACACGACCCAGCCCGAGGCGAGGGCCCAGCTGCGCCGGGTGCTGAAGGCCCGTCGGGTGCGCAATCCCCTGCACTACCCGGAGGCGGAGACCCAGCCCAAGCGCCGCGGCTACGCCCTCGCCGCCGCCGCCAATTTCGTGCTGAAGTTCCAGCGCCACTACCGGCCCGAGGGCGGTGACCGCCTCTCGCGGCTCGTGCCCCGACGCGCGAGCCGCACGGAGCAGGACCCCTCGTGAGCGACCCCGACGGAGCCCCGCCCCAGCGATCACCCCGCGAAGGAACGAGCCTCGAGGCAGGCCGTCTCGAGGGAGGTCGGCTGGACGGCGATGACTGGTCGAGCCCCGTGGTGGGCGTGCTGGGCGGTCTGGGACCGGCGGCCACCGCCGTGTTCCTCGACGTGCTCATCCGGGCCACCTCCGCCGGGAGCGACCAGGAGCATCTCGATCTGCTGGTCTCCCAGCACTCCACCACCCCTGATCGCACCGCCGGGATCCTCGACCCCGACGCCGCCGATCCCGGGCCGGTGATCGCACGGGACGCCCGCATGCTCGAGCGCGCCGGCGCGAGCCTGCTGGTGCTGCCCTGCAACACCGCCCACCACTACGCGCTGCAGGTCGAGTCCGCGGTGACGATCCCGCTGCTGAGCATCGTCAAGACCACTGCCGAGGTGGCCGTGGCGACGGCCGGCGACGCTCCCGTGGCCGTCTTCGCGACCGAGGGCAACATCCACGCCCGGGTCTACCAGGACGAGATCGAGCGCGCCGGAGGCACCCCCTGGACGCCCGATCAGGCGCTGCAGGACGATGTCAGCCGGCTCATCTACGAGCAGGTCAAGGCCGGTAAGCCGGTCGACCTGACGCTGTTCGAGTCCTGCCTCGACCGGGCTCTCGCACAGGGCGCGGGCACTGTGGTGCTGGGCTGCACCGAGCTGTCGGTCGCCTACGACCAGCACGACTACCGTGGGGACCCACGCCTGGTCGACTCGCTCACCGAGCTCGCACGGATCACCGTGCGCGAGGGCGGCAAGGAGCTCACCCCAGCCTTCCGGTGAGCAGTCTTCCGGTGAGCAGACATCTGAGCAGCCTGCTCGTGGCCGCGAGCCGCTGAGCCCCGATCCTCCTGACGGGCCCCGGCGAACAGGCCTCCCTCAGTGGATCCCGTGCAGAGGGTCTCGCTCAGAGGGTCTCCTCCGGACGGTCTGGCTCAGAAGCCGGAGTCCGTGGGCTTGGGGTAGTAGCGCAGGAACTTGCGCACATGATTCAGGCCGACGATCCGTGCATACCGAAGCGCCCAACCGCCGTCGGGCCCGTAGGTCCAGGGGTTGCGGACCCCACGGCGCGCGACGGTGCGCACCCAGCGCCGCATCTCGGGGTCCCGCACGTAGCGCATCAGCAGCGGCATCGGCACCAGTGAATAGAGGATCTCGTCGACGCGCGTGACCGGCTCGATCTCGCGATGCTCGATCGCGTCGGCGACCACGAAGCGCGACACGTTCGCGCCGGCGGAGGTGACGTAGAAGTTGTTGCGCCCGATGCGGGGGTTCACCTCGAAGAACTTCCAGATCCCGTCCCGCGGATCCCGCTTGACGTCGAAGTTCGCGAAACCGCGGTAACCGGTGGCCTCGAGCAGGGCGCGAGCCTGGGGGAGCGCATCGCCGAACTCGGTCGTGATCATCGCAGCGGGGCGCCCCAGCGCGTCCGGGGTGTGCTCACCCAGCAGCACACGCGCCGAGCACAGCAGCGTCACCCGTCCCGCGGCGTCGGTATAGGCGGTGAGGGAGCCCTCGGCGGTGTCATCGCCCGGGATCAGTTCCTGGACGATCAGTCGGCCGGTGTATCCGGCGTCGGCGATCGCGCGCACCAGCTCCTCCAGCTCCGCGGGCTCGGAGAGGAACCAGACCTTCTTCTTGCCCGCGAAACGCACGCCGGCCATGTCCGCGGTGCGGGCGGCCTTCATCACCAGAGGGAACGGGATCTCGGTGCGGGGCGGCTCCCAGCCCTCGCCCCGGGGAGCGCTGAGGTCGATGACCTCGGTGCGCGGCGTGGCCACACCGTGCTCGGTGCACAGGCGCGCGAACTCGGCCTTGTCCGACAACTGCTCGAGCGTGTCGGCCTCCAGGATCGGCATCACGAAGTGAGGGGCCAGCCGCTCGCGGTGATCGCTCATCAGCTGGATCAGCGAATCGGCATTGGCCAGCAGCAGCTGCGGGCGACCGCCCTGGCGCTCACCGGCCAGGTCCACCAGTGCGGTGATCAGGTCCTCGTCGCTCGCGTCCCCGCCCAGCTCACGCATGTCGCAGGTGACCGAGCGGCGCATCGGCTCGACGCCCACTTTGGTGACCACGGTCGCCACGACGCCGTACTCCTCATGGAAGGCACGGGCGAGGGTGTACACGCCGAGCCCGGTGCCCAGCAGCACCAGGTCGAACTCCGCCGGAGCGGCGGGAGCGCCGTCGAGGGGACGGCCGGAGCGGGGTGAGAGCGAATCGGGTCGAGGCATGGCGCCGATCCTATCCGCGACAGGACGGTCGGCCGCAGCGCACAGCGCGCGCCGCGACCGACCGTGATCCGTCCGACTCGGGTCAGCCGACCCGTACCCAGGCAGCGCTGTCCGCGGGCAGGGTGCCCGGCGTCGTCTCCGCGGAGGCGACGAGCACCTCGGCGTCCACCAGACGGTGCCCGGCCGGGAGGAAGACCGCCGCCGAGGTCGTGTTCACCAGCACGGTCAGCGCGCCGCGGGTCACCCCGAGCACCCCGTCGGGCAGATCTTCCTCGAAGACCACCGGCTGCTCGGGCCTGCCCAGGGTCAGCTCACGCCGCAGGCCGAGCGCGGTGCGGTACATCTCCAGGGTCGAGCCCTCCACGCCCTGCTGGGCGTCGGCCGCGAGCGGACCGAACTCCGCCGGCTGGGGGAGCCAGCTCTCCCCGGTCGAGGAGAAGCCGAACGCCGGGGCGTCCTGCTCCCAGGGCAGCGGCACACGGCAGCCGTCGCGGCCGGGCACCCCGGCGCGCAGGTGCGAGGGATCCTCGCGCAGCTCGTCGGGGATGTCGCTGACCTCAGGAAGCCCGAGCTCCTCGCCCTGATACAGATAGGCGGATCCGGGCAGCGAGAGCATCAGCAGCGTCGCGGCGCGGGCACGCCGCAGACCCAGCTCCGCATCGGGCACCTCGTCGCGGCGCAGGCCCTCGCCGAAGCGGTAGTCCGGGGCGAACCCGTACCGGGAGGCATGGCGGATCACGTCGTGGTTCGACAGCACCCAGGTGGTGGGGGAGCCGACGGCGTCGGCCAGGGCGAGCGGCTTCTCGATCGCCGCGCGCATCGTCTCCACGCCCCAGCGGGCCTGGAGGAAGCCGAAATTGAAGGACTGATGTGCCTTCTCGGCGCCGATGTACAGCGGCAGGCGGTGCTCGGGGATCCACGCCTCGAGCACCATCATGCGCTCACCCTCGTAGGAGTCGAGGATCGGCCGCCACTCGCGATAGATGTCCAGCACCCCGTCGTTGTCGAAGTAGACCGGCACCTCGCCCTCGGGGATGTCGATCAGCCCCTCGGCGTTCACGGTGGCGTCCGGAAGCCCCTCGGGTTTGATCATGCCGTGGGCGACGTCCACCCGGAAGCCGTCGGCCCCGCGGTCGAGCCAGAACCGCAGCACGTCCTGGAACAGCTCGTGGACGCGCGGGTTCTCCCAGTTCCAGTCCGGCTGGGAGGTGTCGAAGATGTGCAGGTACCACTGGCCGGGGGTGCCGTCCGCCTCGGTGACGCGGGTCCAGGCCGGGCCGTGGAAGATCGAGGTCCAGTTGTTCGGCGGCAGCTCGCCGTCCGTCCCCGTCCCCTCGGCGAACATGTACATGTCGCGCTCGGGGGAGCCGGGAGCTGCGGCCAGCGCCTGCTGGAACAGCACGTGGTCGCAGGAGGAGTGGTTGGGGACGATGTCGACGATGACCTTCAGGCCCAGCTCATGGGCGCGGGTGATCATCTCGTCGGCGTCGGCCAGGGAACCGAACCGGGGGTCGACATCGGTGTAGTCGGCGACGTCGTAGCCGCCGTCATGCTGGGGCGAGGTGTAGAAGGGCGAGAGCCAGATGGCGTCCACCCCGAGGTCCCGCAGGTAAGGCAGGCGGGCCGTGACGCCGGGCAGATCACCCATGCCGTCGCCGTCCGAATCCGCGAAGGAGCGCGGATACACCTGGTACACGACGGCGTCGCGCCACCACTGCTGGGCTTCACGGGTCTCATGCTCCGCGGCCTGGGGCGTCGCGGGGGTGTGGAGGGTCATGCGGGTCCTTCCGAGAGTGCGGATCTCATGCTGTACGTCGAGCTGGGTGCTGCCGCGCGGGCGGGAGCCACGTATGGGCCGCCGGGGAGGAGCGACGGAGTCACGCTCCGGAGTCGAGGCGGATGAGGCTGGCTCCGGCATCGGACGCGTCCAGGCGGAGGACTCCACGGTCGTGGCGGGCGTTCGCTCCGCCGACCTCGGTGTGCACCGTGGCGCAGGGGGCGCCGGGCAGGCTATCGGTTCCGATCACGATCTCGTCATGGGCGCCACGGGCGAGATGCACGAGGACGTCCCCGTCCGGATGGGTCCGGGCGTAGACCAGGGCGTCAGTACCGGCGTGCAGCCAGCGCAGCCCCCCGCGGCGCAGCGCGACCAGCTCACGGCGCAGGCCCAGCAGCAGACGGGTCGCCTCGAGGATGCCGAGATCGATGCGCTCGCCGTCGCCCCGGTCGATCGCCTCCCACGGCATCGGGGCGCGCGAATGCTCCCCGTTCTCGCCCTGCGCGCCCAGCTCGTCGCCGGCGAACACGGTGGGCACGCCGGGCAGGGTGGCCAGCGCTGCCACGGCGGCGAGCTGGCGCTCCCGGCTTCCGACGACGGTCCGGGTGCGGGGTGTGTCATGGCTGGACAGCTGGTTCTGCGAGTGGGCGCGTGATGGCCAGGGCATCTGGGCGTTGTAGTCGCGCAGGGTGCGCCAGATGGAGGTGCCGGGCAGACGCGGCAGGGTCATCGGCAGCCCCAGCCAGTTCAGGTCGCTCTCGGGATCCGCGAGCCATGCCCACAGCGGACGGGTGAAGCCCGCGTAGTTCATAGTGCCGTGCCAGCCGTCACCGGCGAGGTCCGCTGTGGCGTCGTGCCCGTGCTCTGCGACGAGCCAGGCGCTGTGCGCACGGCTCTGTCCTCGGGAGTCCGCGACCTCGCGCATCGTGGCGCGGATCTCGCGAGCCACCTCGTGCGTGAGGTCCACCGTGCCGTGGCGGCCGGTCATGTTGGCCACGTCGATCCGCCAGCCGTCGGCTGCGAAAGGAGCGGAGAGATATCGGCCGACGACGCTGCCTGCCCCGCGGGTCAGCCGCGATCGCAGCTCCGCGTTGCGCTGGTCGAGCTTGGGCAGGGTGGGCACGTCCAGCCAGCTGGCGTACTGGTGGGGATGCTCCTCGAAGAGGTAGAAGCCCGCTTCGGTGGACTCAGGATCGGCCTGGGCGGCGCGGAACCATTCATGGGTGTCGCCGGTGTGGTGTGTCGTGAGATCCAGCAGCAGGCGCATCCCCCGTTCGTGGAGAGCCGTGGAGAGGCGCACGAGGGCGTCGTCGCCGCCGAGCAGAGGATCGACATGGTCGAAGGCCGAGGCGTCGTAGCGGTGCACCGAGCCCGCCGGGAACACCGGCGTGAGATAGAGGGTGTTCGCGCCGAGTAACGCGATGTGGTCCAGACGCTCCAGGATCCCGTCGAGATCACCGCCGAAGAACTGCCGGCCGGTGAGCTCGCCGTGCATCGCGGGCTCGTCCTCCCAAGCCATCGGGACCGCCCAGCAGGGCAAGTCCGCAGGCGCCGGGCGACCGTCCGCGTCCAGAGGCATCCGGGTGCTGCGGGAGAAGCGGTCGGGGAAGATCTGGTACACGATCGCGTCGTCCACCCAGTCCGGAGCCGGCTCGTGGGCGAGCAGACGGAAGTCCGTGGCGTCAGAGACATCCCAGGGCACGAGGCCTGCGGCGGTGAGCCAGGCGTAGGAGGGGACCGCGGCACCCGAGGGGCTCACGGATCCCTGCGGGGCGAGCACGCAGAATCGGTAGGGCATGACCGGGTTCGTGAGGCTCAGCTCCGCCTCCCACCAGGTGCCTGTGGAGTCCTGGGCGGCGACGTGGAGCTCGGAGGTGCGGATCTCCCCGTCGCTCACCGTGCGCAGGGCGAGCGCGGAAGCCGGGTAGGCGATGGGAACCCACACGCGCAGCGTCGATCGTGCGTCGAGGGCGGGGGCGTCGCCGGCCACGAAGCACGGACCCGAGTCGTGATGGGGCTGCTCGATCAGCGGGACACCGGTGGCGTCGACTCCGAGGGCATCGAAGGAGGTGGAGGGCGGCTCCGCCGACGGCGCGGGGACCTGATTCATCGGGATCACCTCAACCCTTTACGGCGCCCGCGGTGGCGCCGCCTACGATGTAGCGCTGGAGGAACTGGTACAGGATGATCACCGGGATCATGATCATCACCGACCCAGCCGCGAAGACGCCCAGATTGTTCGAGCGGTCTCCCTGGAGCAGGCCGTACAGACCCACCGCGAGGGTCTTCTTGTCGTCGGCCGTGAGGAAGATCGAGCCCAGCAGGAATTCGCTCAGCACGCCCACCAGGGCCAGCAGCACCGTGGTGGCGAGGATCGCGGTGAGCGTGGGCAGCAGTATTTTCGTGAACACCTGCCAGTGGGTGCAGCCGTCGATGATGGCCGCCTCGTCCAGCTCCTTGGGCACGGTGTCGAAGAAGCCCTTGATCAGCCAGACCTGACCGAGCGAGCCTCCCAGGAGCACCACGATGTAGCCGGGCAGGGAGTTCAGCCCCAGGAAGGGGACGACCTGGCCCAGTCCGGAGAGCATCGTGTAGACGGCGATCATCGCCAGGATCGCGGGGAACATCATGACCAGCAGCAGCGAGAGCAGCCCGATCCGGCGCCCGGTGAACCGGAAACGACTGAAGGCGTAGGCGGCCAGGGTGGACAGGAATACCTGGACAAGGGCGACGACGCCGCAGACGATGACGGTGTTGAGGTACCACTGCAGGAAGGGCCCGCGGGCACCGCGGAGCAGCTCCTGATAGTGGGTCAGGCTGAACGCCGTCGGCAGCAGGCCCGAGGAGGACACGGTGCCCAGCGGGTTCAGTGACGCCGAGACGACGAACAGGATCGGGAAGATCGCGAAGGCCATGGCCGCGACCGCGACGACGTGACGCCAGCCGATCTCCGACATCCAGCGGGCGAACGGCATCCGGTGCGGAGCGCTCGACGGCTCCTGTGAGGCCCCGGGCGACAGGGAATGGACGGGGGTGGGGGTGGAGATGCTCATCGTGGGGACCCCTCTCAGTTGACGTCTTCGAGGACAGTGGTGAACCGGAACTGGATCGCTGCGAGCACACCGGTGAGGGCGAACAGCGCGACGGAGACCGCCGAGGCGAAGCCGAAGTCGGCGCCCGAGCCTCCGAAGGCGATGCGGTAGATCATGGAGATCAGGATGTCGGTGCCTCCGCGGGTGTACTCACCGGGCAGGAACGGTCCGCCTTCGGTGAGCAGCTGGATCGCGTTGAAGTTGTTGAAGTTGAAGGCGAAGGATGCCACCAGAAGGGGAGCGACGGCGACCAGCAGCAGAGGGGTGACCACCTTGATCGTGGTCTGCAGACGGCTCGCGCCGTCCATGCGGGCGGCTTCCATGACGTCGCTCGGGATCGACTGCAGCGCGCCGGTGGAGACGATGAACATGTACGGGAAACCCATCCACAGGTTCGTCAGCAGCACCGCGGCCTTGGCCAGCGTGGGATCGCCCATCCAGTTCAGATGCAGCCCGAGGGTCTCGTTGATCAGGCCGAAGTCGCGGTTGTAGAAGTTCGACCACACCAGCAGCGAGATGAACCCGGGCACCGCATAGGGCATGAGCAGCACCGAGCGGTAGAGACGTCGACCCTTGACCCGCTCGTCGTTCAGCACCAGTGCGAGCGCGAAGCCGACCACGAAGGTGAGCAGCACGGAGCCGAGAGAGAATACCAGGGTCCAGACGAAGGCGGCCCCAAACTGCTTGGCGATGCCGGCGTTGGTGAACAGGCGCTCGTAGTTGCTGAGTCCCACGCCCTGGAGCCAGGACTGGCTGAAGGCGCGCTCGCCGTCGGCGTTCACGAAGTACTCGGTGTCGCCGACGGTGCCCACCGAATAGACCTCGCCGCTGCGGGAGTCGGTCAGGGTGTCGCTGGCCTCGTCGTAGCTGAGCACGGTGCTGCCCTCGAAGGCCTGGTTCGCACCCTGGATACGGACGGCCTCGGAATCGGTGATCGGGACCGCGAGCTGCTGGATCGTGTCGTACGCGGTGTTGACCTCGCGGGCGTCGAGAATCGTGTATCCGTCCGCGTCGGTCACGAAGCCCGAGGTCACCTCGACGTCTCCGGACGGGACCTCCTGGACCGGTGCAGTCTCGTCCCCCTGGTAGACGGTGCCGGTCCCCGGATCCACGAGGAACAGAGTGAACGGTCCCTCGACCGGGTCGCCCTGGGTCGCGACGGAGAGGTTGTACCAGGTGGAATCGTCGGACTGCTGCACGGAGTTGGCCACGATCGAGTCGATCGCCTGCTCCTTGGTGCCGCGCGTGCCGTCGCCGAAGTTCGTGAAGGAATAGCCGATCGTGAGGATGATCGGGGTGATCAGGAAGACCACTAGGAACAAGGTGCCGGGGAAGAGGTACTTGCCCGGCACGAAGCGCTTCGTGGAGTACAGCGCGAAGATCGCGATCGTCGCGAGGACCACGATGCTCAGCCACATCCACTGCTGCAGCTGGATCATGACCGGGACGGAGAACGCGGCCACGGCGAGCACGGCGCCGAGGAACAGCACGCGCGCCAGGATCGTCGGGATCGTGGTGGTGCGTTCACGGTGCGCGGGCGCATGGGTGGAGGGCATGGCGACGCTGCCTTTCGGTGAAGCAGGGATGCAGGGATGCAGGGATGCAGGGATGAGGGATACCGGGGCGCGAGACGGCAGATCGGGCCGAGCGGCGTCCTGGAACCGGGGCCGACGGGGCGCTGACGGCGGGGGTGCACAGAGGACGCCGAGCTCGGCAGGGAGCGGGCGGGATGCAGCGTGCCTGCGCTGCGCCCCGCCCGCGACGGCGAGGGATCAGCCGATCTGGCTGGTGATCTCCTCACCGGCGGAGGTCATCGTGGACTCCGGATCGGCGCCGCCGACGATGTTCGCCTGGGCCTGGCCGAGCGGCTCCCAGATCGTGGCCATCTCCGGGAGTGCGGGCATCGGGTCCGCGCCCTCGGCGAGCTCGGCGATCTTCACGATCTCGGGGAAGTCCGCCGCGAGCTTCTCCTGCAGCGTGAGGTTCACCGGGGGCAGCTCGTTGCGGGGGAACATCTGCTCGACGATGTCGGGAGAGGACGCCACCGCAGTCGCGAACTGCTGGGCGATTGCGGGGTTTTTGCCGCCGGCGGCGACGTAGAACGCGTTGACGCCCGCGAACGGCACGGCCGCTTCGAGGCCCTCGAAGCCGGGGACCGGACCCATGGCGAAGTCGATCTCGGCAGTGCGGATGTCCTCGAGCGCCCACGGGCCGGAGACCAGGTAGGCGGCCTTCCCGTCGGTGAACAGCGAGATCGCGTTGTCGCCGGTGATCGACGTGGACAGCACGCCCTGGTCGCCGAGCTCCTTGATCTTCTCGCCCGCGGAGATCGAGCCCTCCTGGCCCACGCCCACGTCGGACGGATCGAAGTCCCCCTCGGTGTCCGTGCCGAAGAGGTACCCGCCGGCGGAGGTGTAGAAACCCTCCATATGGTAAGCGTCGCCCTGCTCGCCGACCGGCAGGGACAGTACGTTGTCCGCGCCACCGGCCTCGCCGGCGGCGACCATCTCCTCGACGGTCTTGGGTTCGGGGACGTCGGTGAGCTCCTTGTTCGCGAACATCACCAGAGTCTCCACCGCGTAGGGCACACCGTACGTCTGACTGTCATAGGTGACGGCCTCCAGCCCGATCGGTGCGATGTCCTCCGTGGCGTCGCCGGGCAGCTGCACGGGGGAGATCGAGCCGTTCTGAACCAGGTTCCCGATCCAGTCGTGGGCGGCGACGATCATGTCCGGGCCGTTGCCGGCCTGGTTGGCGGTGATGAAGTTGCCTTGAAGATCATCGGCGACGATTTGCACCGCGACGGAAAGGCCGTTGGCCTCGCCCCAGGTCGCGACGGGCTCCTCGAGCGAGGCGGCCTTCTCCTCATCGGTCCAGATCACGAGATCGGCGTCGGCGCGGGCGGGCGCCGCACCCTCTTCGGCGCCACCGGCATCGGAGGCCCCGCCCGCGTCGCTCGAACCAGCTGCGGTCTCGTCCCCGCCGCACGCGGCGAGCAGCGCGGAACCGGCTGCGGCGCCGCTGAGGGCGAGGAAACTCTTTCGACGAATCTGCACGTCTTCTCCTTCGAATCGTGGAGCGACCGGCTTCCATTGGCGGTGCTCGATGAGGGAGACACTAGATCGAGTGAGCCTGGTTGTGCAAGAATGGGCAAGAACTTGCAGGTATCGATCCGGTGACGGGCGGGGATGCGCGCGTCTGGAAGGATGAGGGGATGGCACGACTGATAGACATCGCCCACGCCGCCGGGGTCAGTGAGGCCACGGTCTCCCGGGTGCTCAACGGCAAAACCGGGGTCAACGACGCCACGCGCGATACGGTCATCCGGGTGGCCAGGGAGTTGGGACGCGATGTCGCGCCGGAGGTGACGGGGTCGGGACCGCTGGTCGGTGTGCTCGTGCCGGATCTCGACAACCAGGTGTTCGCGGCGTGGACCGAGCGGATCGAAGCGGAGCTATTCGAGCGTGGGGCGTCCGCGCTGGTGGGCATGCGCGCCCGCACCGTGGAGCGAGAGCGCGAAATCTTGCATCGCTTCTTGCATGCTGGGGCAACGGCGATCATCGTCGTCTCCGGTCATCACGCCCAGCAGCGCGGGCCGGTCGACCACTACCGCGAGGTGGTCGGCGCCGGCGTCCCGCTCGTGCTTGTCAACGGTGTGCGGGACGACCTCGACGCCGCCTTCCTCTCCACCGACGACGAGCACGCCATGCGGCTGACGCTCACCCACCTCCAGGACCTCGGCCACCGCCGGATCGGCCTCGCCGTGGGTGATGAGCACACGTGGCCGGTACGCGAGAAGCTCGCCGTCTTCGAGGAGGTGGCGCGGTCGTTCCCTGAGGATGCCTGGCCGGCAGCGTTCACCGACTTCTCCTACGCCGGGGGCTACGAGGCCGCTCGTGATCTCCTTTCCCGGGGGGCGACAGCGATCGTCTGCGGGTCCGACGTGATGGCGGCCGGTGCGCTCGAGGGCATCCGCTCCCAAGGGCTGCGCGTCCCGGAGGACGTCTCTGTGGTGGGCTATGACGACGTCTTCTGGGCGGGCTTGACCGACCCGCCCCTGACCACGGTGCGCCAGGCGGTGGCGTCGATCGCCCGCGCTGCCGTGCGCGCAGCGCTCGGCGGAGGCGAGGATTCGCGGCGCCCGGCGCGCACGGAGGTCGTGGTGCGGCCCCAGCTGATCGTGCGCGGCTCGACCGCGGTGGCCCCGGGCGGCACGGCGGGCTGAACCCCGCCCGGCCCGCTAGCATGGATGGGTGAGCGAACCGACCAGCACCCGCACCAGCTATGACACCTCCCAGCGACGCAGCGACGAACTGTGGGAGAAGATCCAGAAGGACCCGTCGGGGCTGCGCATGCTCACCGGCGATCGCCCCACCGGGGCCCTGCACATCGGCCACTACTTCGGCTCGTTGCGCAACCGGGTGCGCCTGCAGGACGTGGGCATCGAGACCTGGGTCCTGGTCGCCGACTACCAGGTGATCACGGACCGTGAGGTCATCGGCGATATCAGGGGGTCGGTGCGTGAGCTCCTGACCGACTATCTCGCAGTGGGTCTGGACCCCGAGCGCTCCACGTTCTTCGCACATTCGGCGGTGCCCGCGCTGAACCAGCTCATGCTGCCGTTCCTGTCGCTGGTCACCCAGCCCGAGCTCGAGCGCAATCCCACCGTCAAGGCGGAACTCGCCGCGGCCGGGAAGTCCGCCATGGGCGGGCTCCTGCTCACCTACCCGGTTCACCAGGCCGCGGACATCCTGTTCTGCGGCGGCAACGTGGTGCCCGTGGGGCGCGATCAGCTGCCCCACATCGAGCAGACCCGCGTCATCGCCCGGCGCTTCAACGAGCGCTATGCGGACGGGGATCAGGTCTTCATCGAGCCCGACGCGCTGCTCTCGGAGGCGCCGACCATCCTGGGCCTGGACGGCGAGCACAAGATGAGCAAGTCGCGCGGGAACACCGTGATGCTGCGCATGGACGAGACCGAGACGGCCAAGAAGATCAAGAAGGCCAAGACGGACTCCGAGCGCGTGATCACCTACGACCCGGAGAACCGCCCTGAGGTCGCGAACCTGCTGACCATCGCCGCGCAGTGCCTGGACCGCACCCCCGAGTCGATCGCCGAGGAGATCGGGGACAAGGGCTCCGGCACGCTCAAGGTCATGACCGCCGAGGTCCTCAACGAGCACCTCGCCCCGATCCGTGCCCGTCGCCACGAGCTCGAGCAGGACCCCGAGTACCTGTTCTCCGTGCTCCGCGCCGGGAACGAGCGGGCGAACGAGGTCGCCGACGCCACGCTCGCCCGGGTGCGCGAGGTCATGGGAATGGTCTACTGACCGTCTGAGGGCCGCCGGGGCCGAGGAGTCCTCGGCGCGGCCGCGTCCCGAGTCGATCGGGTGCGCTCAGAACCTGCTCGAGCTGCCGGCGCCCGAGAAGCCTCCCGAGGCCGCCGAATAGCCCGAGGTGCTCCCGCTCGAGCTCGACGGGTTGCGGTGCGACTCCAGATCGCTGTTCGACTCGTGCTGCCAGGCGGAGTACCAGACCAGCGGGCTGAGGTGCCAGATGTCGGTCGGGTTCCCGGAGATCGCGGCATCCATCGCGTGGCGGCGTCCCCGCACGGAGCGGTACCCACGCTCCTCGTGCTCCAGATCGGCGTCCCACGAGGCGTCGCGCATCACCTCCGCCTCGTCGTCGTCCTCGGCGAGCCGCGAGATCCGCAGGCTCTGCAGCGAGGCGACGCTCGCGGACAGCTCAGTGGTGAGAGTGTCCAAGCGCTCCAGAGCGCTGTCCGGATCGATCTCGTCAGCCTCGAGCTTCGTCGTCAGCTCGCCCATCTCCGCGGAGATGTCGCTGCTCAGCTCGAGCAGATCAGCGACGGCGGCCGTCTCTTCCGCCGAGATGTCCTCGCCGTCGTCCAGCGCACTGTCGAGGGCGTCGATCGAGTCCTGCAGAGGCTGCAGCTCCCGGTCCCAGGCCGCGCGCCAGCCGCCGAGGCGATGCAGCAGATCGTTCGTGGCGATGATGTCGTCATCGGTGTCGTCGAGGTACGTCACGGTGCTCTCGAACTCGCGTGCCTGCTCCCGCTGCCGACCCTTCAGGCCCCACCCCCACGGGCGATCATTCCCGGCCGGGATCCGGGCGCGCAGCTGCGTCGCCTCGTCGATCTTCTCGAGATAGGTCCGGTAGTCGCTGAGCGCTGCCTCCGCGTAGGGGGACTCGACGGGCAGGGTGCTCGCCGCCGCGGCGGTCAGGCGGTGCTTCGCCAGCACGCCCTCGAAGCGGGGCAGCGCGTCGTCGACACGTCGTCGAGCCGCCCGACGCAGCCCGAGGGCAGAAAGCGCGCCCACAGCGAGGCCTCCCACGACCACGAGTCCGGCGATCAGCACTCCGGGATGCTGCCACCACGGACGGTCCAGCAGATCTGCGTACTTCTCGGCGCCGTCCTCGAGGGACTCCTCCCATTCCCCGTCGTCCGCCTTGTCGCGCATCGCATCCTGCACGCTCTCGAAACCGCTGTCGTCGAGCTTGACGTCCTCCCCGGCGTAGGTGCCCAGGAAGCGGTTCTCCGGATCCAGGGCGAGGATCACGGTGCCGTCGGCCCAGTGGTCGTCGTCCGCGGCCAGCAGCTCGGGCGCGGCGTCCCGGGAGTAGGCGACCGCGGCGTCGTTCAGCGCCGTGTCCTGAGACTGCTCGAAGCCGTAGTCCGTCACGTCCAGGACCAGCACCACCAGGTCCACATCGCGCCGGAAGTCGACGTCGACGAGCCTGCTCTCGAGGATCTCCGGGTCGACCTCCCCGGTGGTGTCGGTGACGTTCACGGAGTGCGGGGCCTCGGCCCGGGCGGGAGCACTCGCGAGGGTCATCTGCCCGAGCAGGACCATCAGCGCCAGCAGGCCGGTGACGACGGCAGCGGCACGACCTCCCGAGCGCTGCTCCCGCTCTCGGGTGACCGAGGGTGCGACGGAGGGCAGGGTGCGGAGCTCGGGGGAGACACGAGAGGAAGGCATGGGGAGACACTATGGGGGGACGGCCGGGAAGGGTCCCGACGATGGTCGGTGCGTGCGTGTCGGAACGGAGGACGGGGCATGGTCGTCGGCCGACGGGTCCCAGGATGAACGCCCTCTGGACGACTGTCGCGCCGTCGACGTTATGATCGGTCCAAGCAATCGTTGTGGGTCTTCTCAGAGGGGCCCGCCAACCAGGAGGAACCATGCCTGTCTACGAGAATGTCTCCGCGCTGATCGGTCGCACCCCGCTGGTCAAGCTCAACCACCTCGGTGACGACGTCAAGGCCACCGTGCTCGCCAAGCTCGAGTTCTACAACCCCGCCAACTCCGTCAAGGACCGCATCGGCGCCGCCATGATCGATGCGGCCGAGAACTCCGGCCAGCTGCAGCCCGGCGGCACGATCGTCGAGGCGACGAGCGGCAACACCGGCATCGCGCTCGCGATGGTCGGCGGCTCCCGCGGGTACAAGGTCATCCTCACGATGCCCGAGTCGATGTCCAAGGAACGGCGAATGCTGCTGCGCGCCTTCGGTGCCGAGCTGATCCTCACGGAGCCCGCCAAGGGCATGCAGGGCGCGGTCGACAGGGCCGAGGAGATCGCCGCCGAGACCGGCGCGGTCCAGGTCAAGCAGTTCGACAATCCGGCCAACCTTGAGGTGCACCGCCGCACCACCGCTGAGGAGATCTGGACCGACACCGACGGCGACGTGGACGCCGTGGTCTCCGGCATCGGAACCGGCGGCACCATCTCCGGCGTGGGACAGGTGCTCAAGGAGCGCAAGGGCGACGTGAAGGTCTTCGCGGTCGAGCCCGAGGAATCCGCGATCCTCAACGGCGGCGCCGCCGGTCCCCACAAGATCCAGGGCCTCGGCGCGAACTTCGTGCCCAGCATCCTGGACCGCGAGGTCTATGACGAGGTCGTGGACATCGACGCCGAGAGGTCGATGGACCGTGCCCGCACCGTGGCCCGCACGGAGGGCCTGCTGGTGGGCATCTCCTCCGGCGCCGCGATCGAGGCGGCCGCACGCATCGGCGCTCGCGAGGAGTTCGCGGGCAAGACCATTGTGGTCATCGTGCCGGACTTCGGAGAGCGCTACCTCTCGACCCCGCTGTTCGCCGAGTACGCGGACTGACCGTGCCGATGGTCACCGGCCTGACCGACCGGGTCATGAACGCCGTCGCGACGGTCCGGGAGGACCTCGCGGCGGCGCGCCGCCGCGACCCTGCCGCGACCGATGACCTCACGGTCCTGCTCACCTCCCCGGGGCTGCACGCCATCTGGACCCATCGGGTGGCCCACCGACTGTGGGCACGCGGGGCGAAGCTCCCGGCCATGGTGGTCGCGCAGGGCGCCCGGTCGCTCACCGGGGTGGAGATCCACCCCGGTGCCGCCATCGGCCGCCGCTTCTTCATCGACCACGGCATGGGCGTGGTGATCGGGGAGACGGCGGAAGTGGGCGATGACGTGATGCTCTACCACGGGGTGACGCTCGGCGGCCGCTCGATGGAGCGCACCAAGCGCCACCCGACGGTCGAGGACAGCGCCACCATCGGGGCCGGGGCGCGGGTGATCGGCCCGGTGGTCGTCGGTCGAGGAGCGCAGGTCGGCGCGAACGCCGTGGTCGTCAAGGACGTCCCTGAGCTCGCCACCGCCGTCGGCGTCCCGGCCCAGGTGCGCACGGGAGCCGCACATCCCGAGGTGCAGATAGACCCGGCGATCTGGATCTGACGCAGCAGTACGGAGCCGCGCTGAGCCGTTCCGAGCCGTGCCGAGCAGTATCGGGCGGTTCAGAACGGATCGAGGAACGAGGTGCCGCCCACCTGGTTGAGCGTGCGCTCCCAGTCGGGCAGCACCTCGTGCGCGTCCTCCGCGATGATGTGGTCGAAGACCGCGCGCAGCGAGGTCTCCGGCGGAGGGGCGATGTCGATCAGCACCGTGGTGGCGCCGTGCGCCCTCGCCGTCGGGGCGAGCTGTGCCGCAGGGAACACCGTGCTGCTGGTGCCGACGACCACGAACAGCTCCGCCTGCTGAGCCAGGCGCACCGCCTGCGCGAGCGGAGCCTCGGGCAGCGTCTCGTCGAAGAGGACGACGTCCGGCCGAGTGGGCGCGCCGCACTCCGGGCAGGTCGCCGGCACCCCGTGGTCCTCGGGTCGGTCGCCGTCACCGGGGTCCAGAGGGGCCCGCCACCGGCACTCCGAGGACAGACAGACCGCGAACAGGGCGCTCCCGTGCAGCTCGGCGACGACCTCGCTGCCGGCGGCCTGATGCAGGCCGTCGATGTTCTGCGTGATCACCGGGGCGCCGAGCCGGGCGATCGCCCGATGGCCCGGCGTGGGGCCGTGCTCTGCCGCGATCGCGGCCATCCTGCCCCATACGGACCAGAGCTGGGGAAGCGACTCCGGGAGCAGCTCGGCGTGCATCGCCTGCTCCGTCTCCGGGGCGAGGGTCCACAGCCCCTCGGGCCCGCGGAAGGTGCCCAGGCCCGTGCGGGCGCTGATCCCCGACCCGGTCAGGAAGACGATCTCCTGATGCTCCGGTCCGGGGACGAAGCGTCCGGACCTCACCACTCCTCATGCTCCCGGGAGTCCCAGGCGGCCTGCTCCCCCAGATCGAGGGAGGCCAGCAGCTCACGGTCCGCATCGTCGAGTGCGATGTGGTCGAGGGTGGCGTTGTCGCGCTGGCGCTCGGGGCTGGAGGACTTCGGGATCACGACGATGCCCTGGTCGATCGCCCAGCGCAGCGACACCTGGGAGGGCTGCACGCCGTGCTTCTCCGCGACCTTGCGCAGCGCGAACTGCTCGGCGAGGCCCTCGCGGCCGCCGAGCGGGCCCCAGGCCTCGGTGACGATCCCGTGCTCCCGGTGGAAGGCCAGCGTGTCACGGCGCTGCAGAGCGGGGGAGAGCTGGATCTGATTGACCTCGGGCCACACGCCGGTGGCCTCGACCAGCTCCTCGGTCTGCTCGGGACGGAAGTTCGACACCCCGATGTGCTGGACCCTGCCCTCCTCCTTGAGGTCGATGAGGGTGCGCCAGGTGTCCACGGCGAGGCCGCGCGAGGGGTTGGGCCAGTGGATGAGCACCAGCGCGGCGCTGTCCAGGCCGAGGCGGCGCAGGGACTCGAGGTAGCCGGTGCGGGCCGCCTCGCGGCCCTGGTCGCCGCCGGCGATCTTGGTGGTCACGAGCACCTCGTCGGAGTCGACGCCGCTGGCGCGGATCGCCTCTCCGACGGAGGCCTCGTTGCCGTACTGCGCAGCGGTGTCGATCAGCCGGTAGCCGGAGCGCAGCGCCGCGGCGATGCCCTCGACGGCGCCGGTGCCCTTCATGCTGCTGGTGCCGAATCCGATCAGCGGGAGCTCCGCGCCGTCGGAGAGGGTCGTGGTGGGGATGGACAGCGTGGTCATGAGGACCTCCTGCAGCGGTGGACGTGGATACCACCAGCGTAGTCATGACGGCGCTGCGGTGGCGGAGGGTCCTGCTAGCGTGCTCGCATCCGATGACTCGATGAGGAGATCTTGATGACAGAACGCGCGGAGTCGGCCTCGCCCACCGGCGTGCACGACGAGATCTCTCCTCTGCGTCGGGTGATCGCGCACCGTCCTGGACCCGAGCTCGAACGGCTCACGCCGGACAGCCGGGAGGAGCTCCTCTTCGATGAAGTGCTCTGGCGAGGCCGGGCCGAGGCGCAGCATCGCGAGTTCACCAGCCTTCTCGAGGCCGACGGGGTCGAGGTGCTCGAGCTCACCCGTCTGCTCACGGACCTGCTCGATCTGCCCGAGCCGCGTGCTCGGCTGCTCGAGGGAGCGCTCGATCCCACGGTGCTCGGCGACATCGCCGTGCAGGACCTCTCCGAGGCTCTCGCAGAGCTGTCCGCCTCCGAGGTGGGAAGGGTGCTGATCGCGGGCATCACGGTCGCGGAGCTGCGCGCGCTCGGAGTGCGCCCGCGCTCGCTGTCCCTGCAGAACGCGCGGGAGGACCATCTGATCCTGGACCCGCTGCCCAACCATCTGTTCACGCGGGACACCTCGGCGTGGATCGGAGACATGGTCTCGGTCAGTCCGATGCGCCTTCCCGCCCGACGCCGCGAGAGCCTCCATCTCGAGGCGATCTACCGACACCATCCCCTGTTCTCGGGAACCGCGGCGCCACGGAGGATCCTGGGGCCGGAGGGAGCCGGCGCTGCCACCGTCGAGGGCGGCGACGTGATGATGCTGTCTCCGCGCGTGGTGGCCGTCGGCCTGTCCGAGCGCACCAGCGCCGTCGGAGTGGAGCGGCTCGCCGCCGATCTCCTGGAGGACGGGACCGTGGAGCGCGTCATCGCGGTCGCTCTGCCCCACCAGCGCTCGATGATGCACCTGGACACGGTCACGACGGTGGTCGATGAGGAGTCGATGCTGCGCTACGGGCCGCTGGGGGTGCTGGAGACGTTCGAGATCGAGCGCACCGGGGACCGCCTGCACTCCCGGGCTCGGCCGGCCGACGAGATGGACCAGGTCCTCGCCCGCGGGATGGGCGTCGACTCCCTGCGGGTGCTCACCGCTCCTCTGGACGCGTATGCCGCGGCGCGCGAGCAGTGGGACGACTCCTGCAATGTGCTCGCCCTCGCCCCGGGCCGGGTGGTGGCGTACGAGCGGGCCGCGTCCACCAACGACTACCTGCGGTCACAGGGCGTGGAGGTCCTCGAGTTCTCCGGGGACGAGCTGGGTCGCGGCCGCGGCGGGCCGCGCTGCATGAGCTGTCCTGTCGCGAGGGGCTGAGACCTCCGCAGGACCGAGCGAGGAGGTCAGCGCCGCGTGGGCGGGGGAGGGTCCGCCTCGGTCTGGAGGCTCTGCGCCTGCGCCGGCAGCGGCTCGGCGAGCGGACGCTCCATCAGCAGCTGCTGCGTGCCGAACTCCTCGAGGCCTTTGCGCACCGTGAAGCCGAGCTTGCGCAGCAGGGCGACGCTGCGCTTGTTGCGGGTCTGGCTGATCGCGATGACGTGGTCGTCCTCGAGCGCGTGACGTGCCCAGGTGAGCAGGGCGATGCAGGACTCGGCGGCGTACCCCTGACCGGTCCATTCCGGCAGCAGCGCATAGGAGAGCTGGAGCTCTCCGCGGTCGTAGTCCAGCGTGATCGACCCGATCATCGTGTCGTCCTCGGGATGCGCCAGAGCCCAACGACCCCAGGTCAGCCCCAGCGGTGAGAGCTCGAGCGCCTGCCGGGAGGCGTAGTCCACGGAGCCCCCCAGGTACTCCCGGGTGACGGGATCGGTCAGGAGACGGATCATCGCCTCGCGGTCGGCGTCCCCTGGCGGGCGGATCACCAGGCGAGGCGTGGGGATCCGGACCGGCCAGTCGCTCGTGCCTTCCTTTGTCACGGGGCCACCGTACTAGGTACTCCCCTCCCGACAGACGTTCTTCGCGTCGAGAGCCCGGAGCGGACGGAGAGGCCCCGTCCGTGCGGTGAGTGCGCGGACCGGACGGTATGGTGAGGCCCGCGGCACATCGATGTGCCGCCCCCGTCGGCCCCTGGCAGGTGCCGTGCGACGCGGTTGATGCGGAGAGGGCGGTGACCCCGCCCCGTGACGAGAAGGAGCACCATGGTCGAGCAGTCCCTGCGCAGCACAGCGCTGGAGGCCGTCCACGAGTCGCTCGGAGCGACCTTCACCGATTTCGCGGGCTGGCGGATGCCGGTCCGCTACGACTCGGATCTCGCCGAGCACGCCGCTGTCCGTGAGCGCGCCGGACTCTTCGACCTCAGCCACATGGGAGAGATCCACCTGCGGGGGCCGGAAGCGGCCGCAGCCCTCGACCATGCCCTGGCCGGCAAGCTCTCCGCCGTCTCCGTGGGGCGCGCGAAGTACTCGCTGCTGCTGACCGAGGACGCCGGCGTGATCGATGACGTCATCACCTATCGACTGGCCGACGACCACTTCCTGGTGGTCGCCAACGCCTCCAATGCCGACGCGGACGCTGAAGCGCTCGCTTCCCGCTCGGCCGGCTTCGACGTCGAGGTGGAGGATTCCTCCGATGGCACGTCCCTGCTCGCCGTGCAGGGACCGCTCAGCGAGGAGATCCTCCTGCGCCTGCTCGCCGCCGGGAGCGTCGACGAGGGCGAGGGTGTCGTGGGGATCGGTGCCGAGGACATCACCGCCATGAAGAACTACCGCTTCCTCACGGGCACCTATCGCGGCCAGGACCTCCTGGTGGCCCGTACGGGCTACACCGGGGAGGACGGCTTCGAGCTGTACGTCCCCGACGCCACCGCCGTCGAGCTGTGGACGCAGCTGACCGAGGTCGGCGGGGAGGACCTCACCCCGTGCGGTCTCGCCTGCCGCGACACCCTCCGCCTCGAAGCGGGAATGCCGCTGTACGGCCACGAGCTGGGTGCCGACCTGCACCCGTCGCAGTCCGGCCTGGGCCGGCTCCCGGCGCTGACGTCCAAGCAGGATTTCGTGGGCCGCTCCGCGTTCGAGAGCGCCGAGGTCGACGACCTCCCGGTGCTGGTGGGCCTGGTCGCCGAGGGCCGACGCGCTGCCCGTGCCGGGTCGGTGGTCCGCGGGCCCGACGGCTCCGAGGTGGGCTCCGTGAGCTCGGGCGCCCTGTCTCCTACGCTCGGCCACCCCATCGCCATGGCCTTCGTGCGGCCAGAGCTCACCGACGTCGGCACCGAGCTCGTGGTCGACGTGCGCGGCAAGGACCTGCCCGTACGGGTCGTCGCGCTGCCGTTCTACTCCCGTTCCTGATCCTCCCGAACTGTCTCCGCTCGATCCCTCTGTCATCCCTCCAGGAAGGACCCATCCCATGACCGCAGAGCTCCTCTACAGCAAGGACCACGAGTGGGTGCGCGTCGAGTCCGACGGCGTGGCCGTCATCGGCGTCACCGACTACGCGGCCGAGCAGCTCGGTGACGTCGTCTACGTCGATCTGCCCGAGACCGGGGCCGAGCTGAGCGCCGGCTCCGAGATGGGCGAGATCGAGTCCACCAAGTCCGTCTCCGATCTGTTCTCCCCGATCGACGGCACCGTCACCGAGATCAATCAGGCCGTCGTCGACTCCCCGGAGCTCGTGAACTCCGCTCCGTTCGAGGACGGCTGGCTGCTCAGGGCCAGCTTCGAGTCCCTCCCCGAAGACCTGCTCGACGCGGCGGGGTACCAGGCCTTCACCGCGTCCTGACCTCTGCCGCGGCGGCTGCGCCCCGCAGCGCGGCCGCCACGGCGGCAGGACCCACGCATCCACCGAGAACCGCGACATCCAGGGGTAATCCTCCATGACCGTTTCGTCCGAGCACGGCACGCACTCCGCAGATCCCGCGGGCGTCGCCGATCCTCTCGACTCCCTCGAGTCCCTCGCCTCGTCAGCCTCGTTCGTCCGCCGTCACGTCGGCACCGACTCCGATTCCCAGCGCCACATGCTCGAGGTCCTCGGATACGAGAACCTGGACGAGATGCTGCAGGCCGCGGTGCCCGGCACGATCCTGCTGGACCGGGAGGCGGACGCCGCGCGGTCCTCCGTGCCCGCCGGCATCGACGAACCCGCCGCGCTCGCCGAGCTGCGGGGCCTCGCGGACCGCAACGTCGTGCGCCGCTCCCTGATCGGCCTCGGTTACCACGGCACGCACACTCCCGCGGTGATCCAGCGCAACGTGCTGGAGAACCCTGCCTGGTACACCGCGTACACCCCGTACCAGCCCGAGATCTCCCAGGGCCGGCTCGAGGCGCTGCTGACCTTCCAGACGATGATCTGCGACCTCACCGGGATGGACGTCTCCAACGCCTCCACCTTGGACGAGGCCACGTCCGCGGCCGAGGCGCTCATGCTCGCCCGCCGCACCGCCAAGCGCAACGGCGACGTGTTCCTCGTGGACGCGGACGCGCTGCCCTCGACCAAGGACGTGCTGCAGGGCCGTGCCGCCGGGCTCGGCATCGAGCTGCGCGAGGTCGACTTCGCGACCGAGGGCGTTCCCGAGGGACCGTACTTCGGGGCGCTCGTCCAGTACCCCGGGGCATCGGGCCGGGTCTGGGACCCGAGCGAGGTCATCGCGGAGATCAGGTCGACCAAGGCGGTCGCGATCGTCGCCGCGGATCTGCTCGCGCTGACCCTGCTCGCCTCCCCGGGATCGCTCGGGGCCGATGTCACCGTGGGCACCTCGCAGCGCTTCGGCATCCCGCTGGGCTTCGGCGGTCCCCACGCCGGCTTCGTCGCCGTGCGCAAGGGCCTGGAGCGCCAGCTGCCGGGACGCTTGGTCGGGGTCTCGGTCGATGCCGACGGCAATACCGCCTACCGTCTCTCGCTGCAGACCCGCGAGCAGCACATCCGTCGGGAGAAGGCCACCAGCTCGATCACCACGGCGCAGGTGCTGCTGGCGGTGATGGCCGCGATGTACGCCGTCTACCACGGCCCCGAGGGGCTCACCCGGATCGGGCGCCGGGTCGCGGACCGCACCGCGACCCTGGCCGATCTGCTCGTGCGCAGCGGATTCGAGCTGACGCACGAGTCGTTCTTCGACACGATCGAGGTGAGGGCCACCGGCCTCGCCCAGGACATCGCGACGGCGGCTGCGGAAGGCGGGTTCCTCGTCCATGTCGCCGGTGACGACATCGTCCACCTCTCGCTCGACGAGACCATCACGTCGTCCGACCTGGACGCGATCGTGGCGATCTTCGCGCCCTTCGCGCCGGAGCCGGGCCAGGAGCTCGTCGCCACGGACTCCGGGCGGGGCTGGGAGGAGCTGGTGCGGCAGGACGCGTTCCTGCGCCATCCCGTGTTCTCGTCGTTCCATTCCGAGACCGCGATGATGCGCTACCTGCGGCGCCTCTCGGACCGTGACTTCGCGCTGGACCGCGGCATGATCCCGCTGGGCTCGTGCACCATGAAGCTCAACGCGGCCACCGAGATGGCTGGGATCACCTGGGCCGGCTTCAATGCGATCCATCCGTTCGCCCCGCCCGAGGACGTGCCCGGGTACCTCGAGCTCATCACCCAGCTGGAGACCTGGCTCGCGGATCTCACCGGTTACGACACCGTGTCCCTGCAGCCCAACGCCGGCTCCCAGGGAGAGTTCTCCGGCCTGCTCGCGATCCGCGCCTATCACGCCTCGCGCGGGGAAGCCGGTCGCGACGTGTGCCTGGTGCCGAGCTCGGCGCATGGCACGAACGCCGCCAGCGCCGTCAACGCCGGGCTGCGGGTCGTGGTCGTGGGATCCGATGCCGGGGGGAACATCGACCTCGAGGATCTGAAGCAGAAGATCAAGGACCACGGCGACGAGCTCGCGGCCCTCATGATCACCTACCCCTCCACGCATGGCGTGTACGAGGAGGAGGTGCGCACCGTGTGCCAGCTAGTGCACGACGCGGGCGGCCAGGTCTACGTCGATGGCGCGAATCTCAACGCGCTGCTCGAGGTGGCGCGCCCGGGTGAGTTCGGCGGCGACGTCTCCCACCTGAACCTGCACAAGACCTTCTGCATTCCGCATGGCGGCGGCGGCCCGGGCGTCGGCCCGGTCGCGGCGAAGGCCCATCTGGCGCCCTTCCTGCCCGGCCACCCCGAGATGCAGCAGAGCGAGCATCCGGTGACGGGTCAGGGGGTGCAGATCCATAGCGGGCCCCCGGTCTCGCAGGCTCCCTACGGCTCCGCGTCGATCCTGCCGATCTCCTGGACCTATGTGCGTCTCATGGGGCCCGAGGGGCTGCGGCACGCGACCGCCTCGGCGGTGCTCGCGGCCAATTACATGGCGCGCCGACTCTCCGAGGCCTATGAGGTGCTGTACACGGGGGAGAGCGGGCTCGTGGCCCACGAGTGCATCGTGGACCTGCGACCGCTGACGGCTCGCACCGGCATCACGGTCGACGACGTCGCCAAGCGCCTGATCGACTACGGCTTCCACGCCCCGACCATGTCGTTCCCCGTCGCCGGCACCCTGATGATCGAGCCGACGGAATCCGAGGACCTCGCGGAGATCGACCGCTTCGTCGAGGCGATGCTGATGATCGCGAAGGAGGCCGACGAGGTGGCCGACGGCACCTGGCCGGTCGACGACAACCCGCTGGTGGGCGCCCCGCACACCGCGGCGTCGATCGCGACGGGGGAGTGGACCCACCCCTACTCCCGCGAGGTCGCGGTCTACCCGGGGAGCTGGACCGCACCGGAGGACCTCACCACCCACGACAGCGCGCAGATGCGGATCCAGTCGAAGTACTGGCCGCCGGTGCGCCGTATCGATCAGGCCTTCGGTGACCGGAACCTGGTGCCCACCTGGCCGTCCGACGAGCCGTGAGCGGCGGTCGCCGCAGCCGCGACCGGCGCCGGGAAGGACCCGGTGCGTGAGAGCGGCACGGCTCGTGAGTGTGATCGTCACATGACGGCGGTCCTGTGAACTCCTGTGACGCCCCGGTTTCCGACCGGGGCGTCATTGCTCCTAGCCTCGGATCATGACCGAGATCCTCACCACCCATGCCGGCTCCCTCCCTCGCAGCCCGGAGCTGATCGACGCCAACGCCGCCCGCCCGGTCGGCGCGGACGGGCTGACCCCCGAGCCCACCGACGAGTTCCGCGAGGTCCTGCGGCAGGCGGTCGCCGACGTCGTCGCCAAGCAGCGCTCGATCGGCATCTCGATCCCCAACGACGGCGAGTACGGGCACCTGATGGGCTCGGCCGTGAACTACGGCTCCTGGTGGTCGTACATCTTCGATCGCGTCAGCGGCCTGAAGCTCACCGGGGACGACCACTTCTCCAGCGAACCCGTGCGCTCGAGCCCCGGGAACGTGCGCCTGACGACGTTCCCGGACCGCCGCGACTGGACGACGTTCGCCGATGCCTACCAGGACCCCACCTCCGGCATCACCGTCGGCACCCAGGTGACGTTCCCGGCGGCCACCGGCGAGATCGCCTACTCCGAGGCCGGTCGCGAGCTGGGCCAGCAGGACATCGCCAACTTCCGTGCGGCCCTGGACGCCTCCGGGTACGAGCGCGGGTACCTCGCTGCCCTGTCCCCGGGATCCGGCAGCCGCATCGTCGATGATCACTACGGCGACGAGGACGCCTTCCTCGACGCCTGGGTCGAGGTGATGCGCCCGGAGTACGAGGCGATCGCCGCCGCCGGCCTCATCGTGCAGATCGATGACCCGTCGATCGCGGAGAACTGGGACCAGATCAACCCCGAGCCCAGCGTCGAGGACTACCTCGCCTTCACCCGCAAGCGGGTCGACGCCGTCAACCGCGCCCTGGTGAATGTCCCCACCGAGCAGACCCGCTTCCATCTGTGCTGGGGTTCCTGGCACGGACCGCACACCACCGACATCGAGTTCCGCCACATCGCCCCGCTGCTGCTGGAGATCGACGCGAAGTACTACAGCTTCGAGGCCGCCAACGTGCGCCACGAGCACGAGTGGACGGTGTGGGAGCAGCTCGAGCTGCCCGAGGACAAGGTCATCGTGCCCGGGATCGTCTCCCACGCGACGAACGTCGTCGAGCACCCGGAGCTGGTCGCGCAGCGTCTCGAGCGCTTCGCCCGGATCGTGGGACCGGATCGCGTGATCGGCTCGACCGACTGCGGCCTCGGCGGGCGCATCCACCCGCAGATCGCCTGGGCGAAGCTCGAGTCCCTCGTGCAGGGTGCCGAGATCGCCTCGAAGCGCCTCTGAGGCGTAGCGCCTTCGAGGACTGCAGGCGGCGGAGAGCGGCCGCGGCGGAACGGGCGCGAGGCCCTCTCCGAGTGGGCTGCACGATGACGGCACGGTGACTCCACCTGGAGTCACCGTGCCTTTGTCATATTCGGCCACACAGCTCGCTCGCCACCCTCGGCGCGCGGTCGAATAGTCATGTCGTCGACACGGCGGCTCGGATCTTTGCGGAAAGGACTACATCATGGCGCAGCGCACCACCCGTCGCCCGCTCATCGGCGTGACCGCGGGGACCCGGGCCATGATGTCCGGCGCCTGGGCGGGCCACGACGCCGTCGTCGTCACCGAGCACTACGTGCGCGCGATCCGCGACGCCGGCGCCCGGCCCGTGATCATCGCCCCGCAGGATGAATGGACCGATGAGGAGATCGCCGAGCTCGACGGGCTCGTGCTCACCGGCGGCACCGACCTGGACCCGGCCACCTGGGGCGAGAGCGCCCTGGTCACCGACATGACCCCGGACCCCGAGCGCGACGCCTTCGAGACCGCGCTCTATCGCGGCGCCCGGCGCACCGGGGTCCCCGTCCTCGGCATCTGCCGCGGCCTGCAGATCATCGTGATCGCCGAGGGCGGCGAGCTCCACCGCCACCTTCCCGTCGACGTCCCGAGCCATCCCGCCACCGGGGAGCGGCCCACACGCGTCGAGGTCGGCATCGAGGCCGCGAGCGACCTCGCCGTCGCGCTCGGCACCCGCGCCGAGGTCACGGCCTTCCATCACCAGGGAGTGCGGGCCGTCGCCGGGGATCTGCGCGTCGTCGCGCGTCACGACAGCGGGCTGCCGCTGGCGGTCGAGGCGGCCTCCGGATCGACCGTGCTCGCGGTGCAGTGGCACCCCGAGATCGACGGAGCCGACGGGGCGCAGGTCTTCGAGAGCCTGCTCACGGCGATCGAGCACCGCGCCGCGACGGCATCCGGCCCGGCATTGGTCTAAGATGGGGCCGACCGCGCGTGCCCTGCGTCGCGCGGAGCAGACGGGTGACGCAGACGGGTGACATGGAGGAATGACCACGATGACCAACCACGAGGCGGCCCACGCCCACGAGGCGGAGCAGATCGCCGATGCCGCTGAGCGGCAGCCCGGCAATCAGACGTCAAACGGCAACAACCTTGTGCTCAGCATCGTGCTGTTCCTCGTGCTGTTCGTCCTGTTCGCCGCCGGGCTCTGGACGATGAGCCTGTTCACCACGGTGACGTTCGTCGTCGGTCTGGCGATGTGCATGGTCGCGCTGTTCGGCACCTTCGACCTGGTGCCGCGCCTGCTGACCTGAGCACCCGAGAACTTCGACGAGGGCCCGGCCACCATCTGGTGGCTGGGCCCTCGCATGTCCGGAGAGCTGCAGGTCCGCAGAGCCGCATATCCGGAGAGCCGCAGGCTCCGGGCGCCGGCTCCGAGAGCCGACGCCTCAGAAGCCCTGAGGTCTCACGCGCTGTGTTGCTGATCCAGCCGGACCAGAGCGTCCAGAGCCACCACGATCATGTCCTCGAAGGTCTCCTGGCGCTCCTGGGCGCTCGTCTCCTCACCGGTGAGCAGATGGTCCGAGACGGTGCACAGGGCGAGCGCACGGCGCGAGAACTGGGCGGCCAGGGTGTAGAGCGCAGCAGCCTCCATCTCGACGCCGAGCACCCCGTAGCGGGCCAGGGTCGCCGTGATGGTGGGGTCGGGGCTGTAGAACTGATCGGCGGAGTAGAGCCCGCCCGGCACGACGGGCAGCAGCTTCTCCTCCGCCACGTCCGCCGCGAGCCGCAGCAGCTCGAAGTCTGCTGCCGGAGCGTAGGAGACGCGCCCGAACCGGGCGGCGTTCATCGCGGAATCGGTCGAGGCGGAGACGCCGAGCACGACGTCGCGCACGGCGACCTTCTCGGAGAGTGCGCCGCAGGTCCCCACGCGCACGATCGCCTGGACGTCGAAGTCGTCGAAGAGCTCCTGGGCGTAGATGGCCATCGAGGGCTGGCCCATCCCGGAGCCCTGGGCGGAGACGCGCACGCCGCCGTAGGTGCCGGTGTAGCCGAGCATCCCGCGCACGTCGTTGTACTGGACGGGATCCTCGAAGAAGGTCTCGGCGATCCAGCGCGCCCGGTAGGGGTCTCCGGGCATGAGGACGTAGGGAGCGATCTGGCCGGGTGAGGCACCGATGTGTGTCGACATGGCGCCAGAGTACGACGGGCGCAGGTGCGAGGGAGTCCCGGCGCCGACGTGTCGAGGGAGGATCGAGGAGGGCCGTGCAGCGGTTGGTTTCACGGTCGGGCTGAGGGACAATAGGTGATCGTGAACGTTCACCACTCGCGCGGGTCCGCCGTGCCCGCCGCAGTGCCCCGCGATGCCCGGCATGCCCGGTGGGCGGTCTCCCTGCTGTTCTTCCTCAACGGCTCCTCGTTCTGCGCGATCCTGCCGCGCTATCCGGAACTCGTGGAGAGCATCGGCCTGAGCAACACGGCCTTCGGCCTCGCCGTCGGCATCGGGCCCATCGGCGGCCTGGTGGCAGGGCTCGGCGCGGCGATCCTCATGCGCCGCTTCGGCTCCGCGCGCGTCAGTGTGGTCGCGCAGATCGCTGCGTCGACCACGCACCTCGCCGTCTACCTCTCCGGGTCCTGGCTCTGGCTCGCCGTCTCCCTGATGCTGGCCATGGCCGCGGATTCCCTCACCGACATCTCGATGAACGCCCACGGCATGCGGGTCGAACGGCGCTACCGGCGCTCGATCATGAACAGCTACCACGGGTGGTGGTCCCTCGGAGCGGTCGCGGGCGGGCTGCTGGGCTCGGCCTGCGCTCAGCTCGGCGTGCCGCTGTGGCTGCAGGGCATCGTCGGCCTGATCGGCTTCGGTGCCCTGGCTGCCTACTGCCTGGGCAGGATGCTGCCGGGACACGATGCCACCGAGCGCACATCCACAGCCTCCCCGTCGGCCGCCTCCGGTGCTGAGGTCCTCGCGGAGCTGGCACCGACCGGGTTCCGCATCGCCGGGATGAGCCTGCGTGCGCTGGGCCTGGTCAGCGCGCTGGGCATGATCCTCGTGTTCGCCGGCTCCACAGAGGATGCCGGCAGCACCTGGGGTGCTCTGTTCATGAGGTCGACCTTCGACGCCACGCCCTTCCTCGCGGGCATGGCCTTCGTGGCCCTGCAGGGCGCACAGACCTTCGGGCGCTTCACCGGGGACTATGTCGTGGATCGCCTGGGGGATCGCAGGACCGCGCGGCTGGGCGCGCTGGTCGCCGTCCTCGGGATGAGCCTGGCCCTGCTGCTGCCCAGCCCCGGCACGGCGCTGATCGGCTTCGCGGCCGCGGGCTGGGGCGTGGCGACGCTGTTCCCCGCGGCCTATCGCGCCGCGGACGACATGCCGGGCGTGCCCCACGGCGTGGGGATCACCGTGGTGGGCTGGTTCGCGCGTCTGGGCTTCTTCGTGACCCCGCCGGTGGTCGGGGCGCTGTCCGACGCCCTCACGCTGCGGTATGCGCTGTGGATGGTGCCCCTGTACGCGGTGGGCATCTTCGCGTTCTCCGGTGTGCTGAGCGCGCACTCGCGACGGGCCGACGACGCGGACCCCGTCGGCTCTGCCGGACCCGCCGACCCCGCGCGCCCCGACGACACGAACGCCTGAACTGCGTCGAGCCAGGCGCCCACCACGTGGCGCTCACTACGTCGAGCCCATGACGTCGAGCCGCAGGCGCCCGGAGCGGAGCGGTCACCGGCCGGTCGTGCGCCCGTCAGAAGCGCGTGATGTCGCCGGCGCCCTCGCGGGCGATGACGAGGTCCCCCTCGGAGAGGTCCACGACCGTGGTCGGCTCGAGGCCCACCTCGCCGGAATCGATGATCACGTCGACCTGGTCGCCGAGCAGGTCCTGGACCACCCAGCCCTCCAAGGGCGGGTCCTCCTGGCCCGGCAGCAGCAGTGTCGAGGAGACGATCGGCTCGCCGAGCGCCTCGACCAGTGCATGGGCGACGCGATGGTCGGGGATGCGCACGCCGACGGTGTGCTTCTTGGGGTGCGCCATCCGCCGGGGCACCTCCTTGGTGGCCGGCAGGATGAAGGTGTACGGGCCGGGGGTCGAGTTCTTCACCAGGCGGAAGGTCGGATTCGAGACGATCACGAACTGGCTTAGCTGGGCGAAGTCGGCGCAGACCAGCGTGAAGTGGTGGTTCTTGCCCACCTGGCGGATGCGCCGGATCCGCTCGAGGCTCTCCGTCGCTCCCAGGGAGCAGCCCAGGGCGTAGCAGGAGTCGGTGGGGTAGGCGATGAGGCCGCCGTCCTTGAGCACGGCGACGGCCTGGTCGACGAGACGCTGCTGCGGATCGACCGGATGGATGTCGAGGTATCGCGCGGAGGCGGAGGATCTGGCCATGCTCGATGCTACGTCGACGGCTCCGGGAACTCCACGATGCTCGTCGGGTGCGGGTGCGGGTGCGGGTGCGGGTGCGGGTGCGGGTGCGGTTCAGGCGACGACGACGAACTCGCGGCCGATCCACTTCGTGCGGCGCAGGCGCAGCACGCAGCTGACCGGCAGCGGGCCCTTGATGTGCGGGTAGCCGCGGCCCTTGCCCTCGTCGTCGGCCTCGATGTCGACCGCGATGCCGGCCGCCTCGACGCGCGCGACGTCGATCTCGAGGATCACGAGGTTCGACGGACGATCGGGGTAGACACGTTTGGCGACCATCGAGACCTGCTCGGGCCAGGAAGCGTGGAGGTAGCCGATCTCGGAGAGGTCCCGGCCGCGGGTGGCCTGGGTGTAGGAACCCGTCCGGACGGCCGCCTCCCAGGCGGGCAGTTCGGTGATGTGCCAGATCAGGGGCGCGGGCATGACCGGCAGTGTACCGTGACCGGCATGGATGAGACCTCCGCCGGGCCGGGCGCGGTACGCCTGGTCCACGACGATGACCGAGACCGCTATGTGGCCCTGGACGGCGAGACGGTGGTCGGTGTCCTCTACTACGGCGACGACACCCCCGGTCCACCGGAGCGGCCCGCAGTCCGCGATCTCCGCTCTACCGTGGTCGCCCCGGATCGCGGCGGCCGCGGCGTGGGCTCGGCACTGGTCCGCTTCGCCCTCGAGGACATTCGCGCCAGAGACTTGTCCGTACGACCCACCTGCTGGTTCGTCCGTGGCTGGATCGAACGGCATCCAGAGTTCGCCCCGTTGCTGGGGCGCCCCGACACCTCCGAGGAGGACGAGAAGCCTTGACCTACCGCATCGTGACTGTCTGCACCGGCAACATCTGCCGATCCCCGATGGCCGAGTACGCCCTGCGCGCTGCCCTCGACGACGCGCACCTCGGGGACCGCGTGGAGGTGTCGTCCGTGGGCGTCTCCGACGAGGAGGCCGGCAACACCATCGACCGCCGCGCCGGAGCGCTGCTGCGCAGCCACGGCATCGACCCGTCCGCGCACCGCGCCCGCCAGATGGACCGCGAGGAGATCCTCGAGGCCGACCTCGTGCTCGCCCTGGACCACGACCACGTCGCCCCCGTGCGCCGGATCGCGGGAGAGGACCTCTCGGAGCGGCTGTTCATGGTGCGCGACTTCGCCCCCGAACCGGTCGAGGACACCGGGATCCGTGACCCCTGGTGGGGCGACGAGAGCGACTTCGAGCTCGCGTGGTCCCAGATCGACGAGGCGACCGACGGGATCATCGAGCACATACGGGCTGCGCTCCTCGCAGGCGACACCGATGAGCGCACCGCAGCGCACGACGCCGAGGACGCACGGTGACGAACGCTCCCCTCGGCGCCCTGGAGACCTCGGCGGCCCTGCGTCGCGGTGAGATCGACGTTCGCGAACTCGCCGCTGACTCCCTGGACGCGGCCCGGGGCGTCGGTGCCGAGGTGGGCGCCTTCGCGCACGTGCTGGAGGAGCTCACTCGTGAGCAGGCGCGCATCGCAGCAGAGGGGATCGAGGACGCCCGGCGCGACGGAACCCTCGACGAGCTCGGGCAGCGGTCCCCTCTGTGGGGAGTGCCGATGCCGATCAAGGACCTCACCCAGGTCGCCGGGCAGCCCTTCGAGGCCGGGAGCATGGCGCTGCGAGGGAACATCGCGACCGTGACCGACGGCGTCGCGCAGCGCCTCCTCGACGCCGGCACCCTCACGATCGGGAAGACCAGCACCCCGGAGTTCGGGATGCCCTGCTACACCGAGCCCGCGACCGGGGCGCCGGCCCGGACGCCCTGGGACCTGCGCCGCACCGCCGGCGGGTCCAGCGGCGGTGCGGCCGCGGCGGTCGCGAGCGGAGTGGTCCCGATCGCCCATGGCTCCGACGGCGGAGGGTCGGTGCGGATCCCTGCCGCGTGCTGCGGCATCGTCGGGATCAAGCCCTCGCGCGGAGTGGTCTCGCCGGGCCCCTACTCGACCGAGGGCATGGGGCTGGCCACCGATGGAGTCCTCTCCCGCAGTGTCCGCGACGCGGCCGTCGGCCTCGACCTGATCGCCGGGCCGCGCGACGGGGACTTCATGCCCCGACCCCGCCCCCCGATGAGCTATCTCGACAGCGTCGGCCGGGCGCCGGGCCCGCTGAGGATCGGGGTGCTCCTCGAACCGCTCGCCGCGGTGACCGACGTGCATCCGGCGGCACTGCGCGGCGTCGAGCGTGCGATCGAGCTGCTGCACGGGCTCGGCCATGTGACGACCCCGATCCCCGCACCGTTCACCCCCCAGGAATGGGCGGCGTTCATGCCGCTGTGGAGCGTGGGAGCCGCCTCGATCCCGCTCGAGGCGCAGCAGGAGGGCGAACTCCTCGAGCTCACCCGCTGGCTGCGCGAGCAGGGTCAGGGGTACAGCGGGGTCGACCTCGCCCAGGCGCTGTCCGGGGTGCAGGCGATCGCTCGGCGCACCGGCGAGGCGTTCTCCGCGTACGACGTGGTGCTCACCCCGACGCTGTCCGGGCCGCCCGCCTTCCCCGGTGAGCTCCAGCTGCCCGGCGGTGCCGACGATTTCGACGCCCAGTGCGCGTTCACCCCGTGGACCAGCAGCTGGAACATGATCGGCAATGCAGCGATGTCGGTGCCGCTGCACCGCGAGGAGATCGACGGGACCGAGCTGCCCTTCGGCATCCAGCTCGGAGGGACCCGGCCCGGCGAGGAAGCCCTCCTGCTGGCGCTGGCGGCGCAGCTGGAGGAGCTGGACCCCTGGCCACTGGTGCGGGAGCCGTCTGCCGCATGACTGCTCAAGGCGGTGCGGCGAACTCCCAGCCCGAAGCGAGCGGACCCACCTCCGTGCGCCTGGACGTCTGGCTGTGGAGCGCCCGGCTGATGCCCACTCGATCGGCGGCGACGACGGCCTGCCGGGGCGGGCATGTGCGCCGCAACGGGGAGCCGACCAAGGCTGCTCAGCGCGTCGTGGTGGGTGATGAGCTGAGGCTGCGCTCACCGGGCAAGGAGCGGATCGTGGTGATCACGAAGATCCTCACGAAGCGCGTCGGCGCCCCGATCGCCCGGGAGGCCTACGAGGACCACAGCCCCGAACCCGCGCCGCAGCTGGCCGCGGCGCCGCCCCGCCGTGACCGTGGAGCGGGGCGGCCCACCAAGCGTGAGCGCCGCGCGCTGGACCGTCTGCGGGGGCGCGAGGACAGCGACCGCCGCTGAACCCGTCTGTCGCCGGGGCCCGGGCCCCGGGGCCCGGGGCCCGGAACCAGCGGTCTAGGTGTCGTCTGCGTGGCCAGAGCGTCAGGCGTGTGGGCACGGAGCTGGATCCATCTCCGTGTCCGGGCCCGTGCGGAGGATCGGAGCGGGCTCAGCCTCGCCGTGCCGGGTCGCGGTGTCAGCCGGCATGGGACAGGAGCTCACGGCGGTTCTGGGTGAGCCGTGCGAGCAGGTTCGCCTCGATGCCCACCACCTTGGGGTGGGCACCGTCAGCGAGCAGCCGCTGCCGGATCGAGGCGAGATCCGCGCTCTCGCGGATGAATCGCTTCATGACCGGCTTCGCGCCGATCTGTGCGGCCCACCGCTTGCCCTCGCGGCGGCCCTTCCACGTGGCGAGCATGTCGACCTCCTCGTGCGTGAGCCAGCCCAGGTTCGCGTAGTCGCCCAGCCGCACCCGGGTCAGCCGCGACTCATCCCAGATCAGCACCATGATGAGGATGAGCCACACCAGGGACAGCAGCGCCTCGCCGCCGAACAGGACGAGCATGAACGGCAGTCCGCCGCCGAGCGTGGCGAAGAGATTCCACAGGCCGTGCAGGAGCATGCCGGGGATCAGGGCGGGGATGAATACGAGGAACCCCATGCCGGTGCCCCATTTGCGCACCACGAAACCGACGAGGATGCCGGTCGCCGAGGTGTAGATCGCATGGCCGAAGATGTTGAGCACGCCGCGCATGACGAACAGGACCACCACGCCGACTCCGCCACCGTCCTCGAGGCCGCGGGCGTAGTAGAGGATGTTCTCGGTGAAGGCGAAGCCGCCGCCGATCAGCGCACCGTAGATCAGGCCGTCCAGCGGCCCGTTGAAGTACCGCCGCGCGAGCAGCATGAGCAGCAGCAGCCCGAGCCCCTTGGACGTCTCCTCCACCAGCGGAGCGGAGATCACCGGGCCGATGAACTCGACGAGCCCGTTGCTGCCGGTCAGGGAGTACGTCAGCAGAGAGACCCCCGTGTTCAGCAGGTAGCTGACGAAAGCCGCGACGGCTGCACCCCAGAGGATCGCGATCCCCAGCAGCGGGAAGGGCTGGGGATCCCATCTGTCGGCCAGCAAGATCACCAGGGCGATCACGATCAGCGAGATCAGGGCGAGGAAGGCGGTGACCGTCCACCACGCCGGATTGGCGCTCGAGGTGACGATGAAGCTGAGGAAGGTCAGCCCCAGCACGACGACGAGTCCGAACCCCAGCACGACCGCCGTGAGCCACACCAGCAGGCTCACCGTGGGGGGCTTGGTCGCTTCCTGGGAGACCTCCTGCACCCGACGCATCTGGGTGGACCATGCCGACTGCGGCTGGACGTGGTCGGGGCGCTGGAGCTGCGCCGGCGCATAGCGCGAGGCGGTGAGACCGGTCGCCGGACGCACCGAGGTGTCGTAGGCGCGTGGATTGCCGTAGTCGACATACCGGGGTTGAGGAGCGAGGGAGGCGGACCGGGCCCCGGCAGGAGCTCCGGGGCGTGCGCGCCCGTTGGGCATGAGCTGACCGTTCCGCGGCGGGAAAGGGGGCTGGGACATGAGGGCCTCGTTTTCGGCAGCAGGGGAGAGGTCAGGGCCAGAGGAGCGGACCGGAGGCATCATCGCGGCATCCCCCGCACGCGCCGATGTCTCTGTCCGTGGAGATGTTACAGCTGTCACCATCCATCATCGCTGATGCAGAGACCGCCCCGAGCGCATTGTGGACAGGCGCCGGCGGAGCGCCCGCCGCTGGCTCGAGCAGACCGGCACCGAGGACAAGGTTGAGCGGAATAGACTCAACCCAGGGTTCGTTGCAGGCAGTGAGCCGAGCGCGGTACCACCGGGCTCGCGGCACCACCGGACCGTGGTCCCGTAGTGCTGAAGAACCGAAGAACCGAAGAACCGTAGAGACCTGAGAGACCAGACAGGCCAGGGAGAGGAGCATCGTGGAATTCCAGTTCACCACTCGTTCGCAGGAAGCGGTCACCGCTGCCGCGGAGAAGGCCGTCGAGCTCGGCAATCCGCAGATCAGCTCGATGCACCTGCTCTGGGTGCTGGCCGCTCAGACTGACGGCATCGGGCGCGCCGTGCTCACCGAGGTGGGCGCCGATCCGCAGGACGTCGCGCGACGCGCCGAGCAGGCTGTGCTCGGTCTGCCCCAGGTCACCGGCAGTGCGGGCGCCCAGCCCACCTTCGTCGGCACCGGCTTCGACGCCCTCGAGGCGGCGCGCCGCGAGGCCGATTCCCAGCACCGGACCTATCTGTCCACCGAGCACCTGATGATCGGCATCGCGCTCGGCAAGGACGCGGCGTCCCGGCTGCTCTCCGCCGTCGGCGCGACGCCGACCTCCCTTCGCGATGCCGTGACCCGACTGACCCCAGGAGATGAACGGATGACCCAGATGGACTCCCAGAACCCCGAAGGATCCTTCCAGAGCCTCGAGAAGTTCGGTGTCGACCTCACCGAACAGGCTCGGGAGGGCCGACTGGACCCGGTGATCGGACGCGACGGCGAGATCCGCCGTGTGGTGCAGGTGCTCTCGCGCCGCACCAAGAACAACCCGGTGCTGATCGGCGAGCCCGGCGTCGGCAAGACCTCCGTCGTGGAAGGGCTGGCCCAGCGCATCGTCGCCGGCGACGTGCCCGACTCGCTGCGCGGCAAGCGCCTGATCTCGCTGGACCTCTCTTCGATGGTCGCGGGCTCGAAGTACCGCGGTGAGTTCGAGGAGCGCATGAAGGCGGTGCTCGACGAGATCCGCACCAGCAACGGCCAGATCATCACGTTCATCGATGAGCTGCACACCGTGGTCGGCGCAGGAGGCAGCGGCGACGGCTCGATGGACGCCGGCAACATGCTCAAGCCCATGCTGGCCCGTGGCGAGCTGCGCATGGTCGGTGCGACCACCCTGGACGAGTACCGCGAGAACATCGAGAAGGATCCTGCGCTCGAACGGCGCTTCCAGCAGGTGTTCGTCGGCGAGCCCAGCGTCGAGGACACCATCACGATCCTGCGCGGGCTCAAGGACAAGTACGAGGCGCACCACAAGGTCTCGATCACCGATGCCGCACTGGTCGCCGCAGCGACGCTCTCGAGCCGCTACATCTCCGGGCGTCAGCTGCCGGACAAGGCGATCGACCTCGTCGATGAGGCGGCGTCGCGGCAGCGCATGGAGCTGGATTCGTCGCCGGAGCAGCTGGACATCCTGCGCAGGCAGGTGGACCGGCTCAAGATGGAGGAGCTCGCGCTCGACGGCAGCGACGATCCCGGCAGCATCGCGCAGCTGGAGTCGGTGCGCTCCCAGCTCGCCGATCGCAGCGAGCAGATGACGACCCTCTCGGCTCGATGGGAGCGGGAGAAGGCCGGACTCAACCTGGTCGGCGACCTCAAGGCCCAGCTGGAGAAGCTGCGCATGCGGGCCGACCGTGCCCAGCGAGAGGGCGACCTGACGGCAGCCTCCAAGATCCTCTACGGGGACATCCCCGAGCTCAAGATGCAGCTGGTGGATGCGGAGGAGAAGGAGGCCGCCGGGAGCCTCGAGGGAGACCGTCCGCTGGTCTCTGACCATGTGGGACCGGACGACATCGCCGATGTGGTGGGCAGCTGGACCGGCATCCCTGCAGGTCGGCTGCTGCAGGCCGAGAGCCAGAAGCTGCTGGACATGGAAGACCTCCTCGGCGAGCGCCTGATCGGCCAGCGCCGAGCCGTCGCCGAGGTCTCCGATGCCGTGCGGCGGTCACGCGCCGGGATCGCCGATCCGAATCGTCCCACCGGTTCGTTCCTGTTCCTGGGGCCGACGGGCGTGGGCAAGACGGAACTGGCCAAGGCGCTCGCGGACTTCCTCTTCGACGACGAGCGCGCCATGGTGCGCATCGACATGTCGGAGTACGGGGAGAAGCACACGGTCTCCCGTCTGGTCGGTGCCCCTCCGGGCTACGTCGGCTACGACGAGGGCGGTCAGCTGACCGAGGCCGTGCGCCGCAGGCCCTACTCGGTGGTGCTGCTCGACGAGATCGAGAAGGCCCATCCCGATGTGTTCGACGTCCTCCTCCAGGTGCTCGACGACGGTCGCCTGACCGACGGCCAGGGCCGCACCGTGGACTTCCGCTCCTCGATCCTCATCCTCACCTCGAACCTCGGGGCGCATGTCCTGCAGGACCAGTCGCTCGAGGAGAAGGAGAAGCACGAGCGGGTCATGCAGGTGGTGCGCGCCTCCTTCAAGCCCGAGTTCCTCAACCGGCTCGATGACGTGGTGATGTTCGATGCGCTCTCGCGCGAGCAGCTCTCGCGGATCGTGACCCTGCAGATCGCGGAGGTCGCCTCGCGTCTCGAGGATCGGCGCATCCGGCTCGAGGTCGACGAGGCGGCGACCCGATGGCTCGCCGCCGAGGGCTTCGACCCGATGTACGGAGCGCGTCCGCTGAAGCGCCTGGTCCAGAAGGAGATCGGTGACGGACTGGCCCGGTTGATCCTGAAGGGCGAGGTCCATGACGGCGAGAGCGTCGCCGTGGGTGTCCAGGAGGACGGCCACGGCCTGTCTCTGGTGGTCCTTCCGGAGGACGGAACGACGCCGGAGCAGTCCGGCTCGTCGACGGGCGAGGAGCAGGAGGAGCCGACCGCGGAGGCGTGAGTCTCTGCGCACGGTCCCGAGGCGGCCTGAGCCGTCCTGGCCCACTGCAGCCGATCACCTGATCGCCTCGCAGGGCCGGGTCTCCTCGCGAGGCGCTGCTTCCCGTTCGGATCCGGTCTCATCACCGGGCATCCCAGGGGAGCGGCGCCTCGCGGCGTCGCATGTCGTACCAGGTCTCCGAATCCAGCACGCTCTCCCGGACGCCTTCGACACGGTCGGCGATCTCGCGGTGGGCGTGCTCGAGGTCCCGCAGCGAGTCAGCGGCCTCCGGGCTGACAGGCTCGACGGCATCGGCCGCGTGTCCAGCCATGTCCGCGCTGACTCCGGGAACCTCCGAGATCGGACCGGAGGTGGCCATCTCGCCGAGCGCCTCCAGGTGCCGATACCCGCCCCGTTCCATCGCCCTGGCCGCCCCGGCGAGATCACCCTCGCCCAGGGCATCGATCACGTCACCACCCGCTTGGGAGTAGTTGGCGAAGAGGTGGTCGACGCCGTGCACGATGCCTGCCGCCGTCGAGTTCTCCCCGATCAGGAGCGAGGAGGCGTCCAGCGGCACCCGCGCCAGAGAGACGGCTGGTGTGAACTCGTCATGGCCGCTGTCGATCAGGGCTGCCTCGGCCCCATCCAACGCCTCACCTGCCATCGTGTGGGCGTCCAGCACCGCCTGCCCGCCGGCGGTGTAGACGTTTCCGCGCAGCGCTGTACGTCGTGCCAGCTCACCGCGCTCGAGCGACTCCTGCGTGAGGCCGTATTCCTCGCTCTGGGGCAGTTCGCCGCCGTGGTGCGGAAGCCGCGGTACGAACGGACCGGCGAACGGCGGAATGCTCCACGGCTCGTTGAGCTTCCGCCAGACGCCGGCGATCTTCTCGTGGTCGATCGGATGACGGAAACCGGGATCCACCTCGGGGAACAGAGTGAACTTCCCGGATCGGGGAGCGGTGGCCGAACCTGTCCCCGTGAAGGGCGCCCTCAACGGGTCGATCCCGCCCGCCCTCACCGCGAAGCCGGGATCGGCGAACGGGTCGGCCCGGGACGCATCGGACTGCTGAGCGGATTCGTCGTGCAGCCGGCGCGCGTGCTCGCGCAGGATCCCGCACAGGTCGGCGCCCTGGCGGGCCACGGTCGCGGTCCGTGCCCGGTGGTCGTCAGCGTCCGGCCCCGTCCAGGTGACCGCCGCTGACGCACCTCGCAGAGCGTCGAACAGTGCGATCAGCCGCTCGACGCGCTCGACGACCTCCGCGGCGAGCTCGTCCATGGTCTCGGTGTCGCATCCCCAGATGGTGTCCATGCACAGAACGTAGCCAGACGTGCCGGGCGCATGCCGAGGAGGCCGGTCGCCTGTGGACGGAGCCGGTCCGGCCCGCGATGTGGAGGAACGGTCGCCCGGGGCAGGCAGGTGCGGACCCTGCAGCACAGCCCGCCCGACGGACGCAGAGCGGCCCCGGGACCTCGAGGTCCCGGGGCCGCAGACGCCTCGCGCGAACGCTCAGACCACGATGTTCACGATCTTCGGGGCGCGCACGATGACCTTGCGGATCGTCTGACCCTCGAGCACCTCCTGGACGCGCTCCTCCGCCATCACACGGGCCTCGAGATCGGCCTCGGAGATCTCCGGGTCCACCTCGATGCGGTGGCGCACCTTGCCCTTGACCTGGACGACGCAGGTGACCATGTCGGCCTTGACCAGCTCAGGATCGGCCACCGGATAGGGCGCACGGCTGATCGAGTCGTCGTGGCCCAGGCGCGACCACAGCTCCTCGGCCAGGTGCGGCGCCAGCGGGGCCACCATCAGCACCAACGGCTCGACGGCCTCGCGCGGTGCCGTGCCGACCTTCGTCAGGTGGTTCACCAGCTCGATGAGCTTGGCGATGGCCGTGTTGAAGTGCATCTGGGACATGTCGCGGCTCACGCCATCGATCGCCCGGTGCGTGGCCTGCTGCGTTGCGAGATCGGCCGGTGCGTCGGAGACGACCATGTCGCCGGTCTCCTCGTCGACCGCCAAGCGCCACAGCCGCTGGAGGAAGCGCTGGGAGCCGACGACCGCGCGGGTCTCCCAGGGTCGCGACACGTCCAGCGGGCCCATCGACATCTCGTAGACGCGCAGGGTGTCCGCGCCGAACTCCTCGTACATGTCGTCCGGCGCCACGGCGTTCTTCAGGGACTTGCCCATCTTCCCGTACTCCTGGGTGACGGGTTCGCCCTGGTAGGAGTACGTGCCGTCGGCCTCCGCCACGACCTCCTCAGCCGGGACGTACACCCCGCGGGAGTCGGTGTAGGCGTAGGCCTGGATGTACCCCTGGTTGAACAGCCGGTGGAAGGGCTCCTGGCTGGAGACGTCCCCACGGTCGAACAGCACCTTGTGCCAGAAGCGTGCGTACAGCAGGTGCAGGACGGCGTGCTCGACGCCCCCCACGTACAGGTCCACGCCGCCGACGCCGCCGTCCTCGCGTGCGCCCAGCCAGTACTCCTCGTTCTCCGCCCGCACCAGGACGTCATCCTCGGTCGGATCGATGTAGCGCAGGTGGTACCAGGAGGAGCCTGCCCACTGGGGCATCGTGTTGGTCTCGCGCAGGTACGTCTTGGGGCCCTCACCCAGATCCAGCTCGACCTCCACCCAGTCGTCCGCCCGCGACAGCGGAGTCTGCGGTTCGGTGTCGGCGTCCATCGGATCGAACGTCTTGGGGGAGAAGTCCGCGACCTCGGGCAGGTCGACTGGCAGCATCGACTCGGGCAGCGGGATCGGCACCTCGGGGTGCGCGGGGTCGTAGACGATCGGGAACGGCTCGCCCCAGTAGCGCTGGCGGGAGAACAGCCAGTCCCGCAGGCGGAATGTGGTGCGAGCACGCCCGAAGCCCCGGTCCTCGGCGTACTGCGTCGCGCGGGCCTTCGCCTCGTCCTTGTCCAGGCCGTTCAGGTCCAGATCTGCATTGGCCGAGTTGATCTTCTCGCCGTCGCCGGTCCAGGCCCCGCCCTCGAAGTCGTCGGCCGGCTTCACGGTGCGGATGATCGGCAGCTCGAACCGGTCGGCGAAGGCGAAGTCACGCTCGTCCTCGGCCGGCACGGCCATGATGGCGCCGGTGCCATAGCCCGTCAGCACGTAGTCCGCCGTGAACACGGGGACCTCGCGGCCGTCCATCGGGTTCGTGGCGATCAGACCGGTGAACACGCCGGTCTTCTCACGGTCCTCCGCGGTGCGCTCGTCTTCACCGAGCGAGGCGGCTCGCACACGGTAGGCCTCGACGGCCGCACGCGGGGTGGCCGCGCCGCCGGTCCAGGCGTCCTTGGTGCTCTCGGGCCATTGCGCGGGCAATGCGGACGGATCCTCGAGCAGCGAATGCTCGGGGGACAGGACGCAGAACGTCGCACCGAACAGCGTGTCCGCACGCGTGGTGAAGACGTCGAAGGACGCCTCGGGGTTCCCGGCCAGTCCGGCTGCGGGGAAGGTGATCTGCGCGCCGTCGCTGCGGCCGATCCAGTTGCGCTGCATCGAACGGATCGACTCGGGCCAGTCCACCCGGTCCAGATCGTCGATCAGACGGTCGGCGTAGGCGGTGATCCGCATGTTCCACTGCCGCAGGCGGCGGGTGAACACCGGGAAGTTGCCGCGCTCGGAACGGCCCTCGGTCGTGACCTCCTCGTTGGCCAGGACGGTCCCCAGCCCTGGGCACCAGTTCACCGGGGTCTCGGAGATGTAGGTCAGACGGAAGGAATCGGCCAGGCGGGAGATCTCCGCGTCGGACGCGGCGGTGACGTCGGCGACGGAGCGGCCGACCCACGTCTCAGGCAGGGTGATGCTCTGGCGGTCCGCCAGGGCGAACGGGTCCACGGTGCCCGCGCGCAGCTCCGCGCGCAGCTCGGCGATCGGGCGGGCCCGGCCGGTGATGCCGTCGGCGTTGGTCGCTTCGGGGTCGTACCAGGAGTCGAAGATCCGCAGGAAGATCCACTGGGTCCACTTCATGAACTCGGGATCCGTGGTGGCCAGCGAACGGCGGGAGTCATGGGACAGGCCCAGGCGGTGCAGCTGACGGCGCATGTTCGCGACGTTCGACTCGGTGGTGGTGCGCGGATGCGTGCCGGTCTGTACGGCGTACTGCTCCGCCGGCAGGCCGAAGGCGTCGTAGCCCATCGTGTACAGCACGTTCTTGCCCATCATCCGCTGATGACGGGCGACGACGTCCGTGGCGATGTAGCCCAGCGGATGCCCCACGTGCAGCCCGGACCCGGAGGGGTACGGGAACATGTCCATGATGTACATCTTCTCGGCGGGCTCGGAGCTCGCCGTAGCGGCCTGTGCGAGGGAGTCCGTCGTGGCACGCAGCGAACCCACCGGGTTGTCGGCGAAGAAGGTGCCCTCCTCGTCCCATCGCTGCTGCCAGCGGCGTTCGATCTCGTCCGCCACGGCGGCGGTGTATCGGTACGGGGCCTCGCTCATGGATGAATCGTCCTCCGAAAGTTCAGTGCGGCGAACGCCGCCAGGTGTCTCGTGACATGAAAAAACCCTCGCGCAGGCGAGGGGAGCCGCGTCGGGGCCCGCACAGGCGCACCTGCGCGGTCAGGAGCGCGGGGCGGGCGCGAACATTGTCCGACGCGGCTGCATAAGCAGAAGCCGTCGTGTCACATGGTCATGGTACCGCGCCCCCGCAGCGACCTGAATTCGGTCGCCGCGAGGGCGCGGGTCGGACGGAGCGAGGTCAGCGCTGCGGGAGCTTCAGGTTCGGGTCCGGCTCGCCGAAGCCTTCCGGGAGCGTGAACGGCACGAACTGCTGCATCGTCGGGTCCACGTACTGCTGCGCCTCCTTCACCAGGTTCTCCGGAGTGTCGGAGGCCTGGGTCAGACTGCCCTGCATGGTCTCCATCGCGTCCCACAGCTTCGTCCCGACGGGCAGCGGGGGTCGCGACATCGTGACGTCCAGGAGCTCCACGAAGAACTCGATGCGGGGGTCCCATCCCTCGGGATCGGCAATGGTCTCGAGGTTCGTCGGAATGCCGGTGAGGGGCGGCATGAGAATCTTCTGACCCTCGTAGCCGGCGTAGAACTTCAGCAGCTCCCAGGCGGGCTTCGACATGCTCGAGCCTTTGGGCATCGCCAGGGCGAAGCCACCGGACCAGCTGAACGGGTCATCGCCGTCGGCGGGCACGGGAAGGTGGGTCACCGCGTAGTTCATATCCGGCTTGTAGTCCGCGAGGCTCCGCACGGCGCCGGGATTCGTGATCTGGAGCAGCTGGCGGTCCGAGAAGAAGGAGGTCTGCGCGGGCGGGTTATTCGGCGGCTGATAGGTCGCCTTGAACGCGTCCATCCGCGGGAAGTCCAGTCGATCGATCCAGCCGGCATACATCTCCGCGACGGCCAGCATCTCTGGGGAGTCCAGCAGCACATGGCCGCTCTGGTTGTCGTAGAAGGTGACGCCGGCGGCCATCGCCCACATGATCAGCTTCGCCTGATCGTCCCAGGGGATCCACGTGACGCGTTCGTACGTTCCCCGCTCGTCCTGCACGTTGAAGGAGTCGTTGATCTCCCACAGCTGGTCGTAGGTCATGGGGCCGTTGTCCGGGTCGAACAGGGCGGGGTCGAGACCCGCCTCGTCGACCAGATCCATGTTCACGTACATGGCGCGGGTGTCCGTGGAGGTCGGCAGCCCGTAGTACTGGCCGTCGTACCGGAGCTCGTCGGTGGCGAAATTGATCCACCCGGACATGAACTCCTCGGGGCTGACGCCCTCGTGCTCCTCGATGAGGTCGTCGATGGGCTCGAGGAGCCCGAGGGAGGCGAACTGAGGAGCGTTGAAGCGGTCCATCCAGTACAGGTCGGGCCCTGTTCTGCCACGGATCGCGGTGATGACGCTCGAGGCATCGCCCTCACCGTTCGACGGCACCTGGGAGACCTTGACCTTCACGTCCGGGTTCTGCTCGGAGAATGCCTCGAGGACCTTTGCCTCCTTGTCAGCATCCGCTGCACCGAGTCCCCAGAGCACCACGGAGTTCGGATCGCGTTCGTCGCCGACGGGACGGTTCGTGCAGCTGACGATCGAGCCGCCGGCGATGGTCACGCTCGCGCCGGCGCCGAGGGCACGGATGAGGGTTCGACGATCGATCATTGAATACCTCCGAGGATGGGGCCGTTGGGGAGATGTCGATGGATGGGGCCGGGCCGACGCGTCAGCGACGCCGTACCGCGACTGGGCATGGGTGAGGACACCACAGGAGCGGGGCGGAAGTGCAGTGACTTCCGCTCCGCTCCTGGACGTGCCGGTGAGGAGATCAGGCGTCCTTCGCCTGCTTGGCCTTCTCGACGTCCTCGACGCCGAAGTTCGGGTCCGGTTCCCCGAAGCCCTCGGGCAGGGAGACCGGGCAGAACTGCTGCATCGTCGGGTCCACGTACGCCTGGGCCTCCTTGACCAGGTTCTCCGGTGTGTCGGAGCTCTGGTTGAGGCTGTCCTGCATCGTGAGCATCGCGTCCCACAGCTTGGTGCCCACCGGCAGCGGCGGGCGGGACTTGGCCACGCCCATCAGCTCCACGAAGAAGGAGATGTCGCGGTTCCAGCCCTCGGGGTCCTTGACGGTCTCGATGTTCGTGGGGATACGGCTGATCTGCGGCATGAGGATCTTCTGGCCCTCGTACCCGGCGTAGAACTTGAAGAATTCCCACGAGGCCTTGGACATGCTCGCTCCCTTGGGCATCACCAGTGCGAAGCCGCCGGCCCAGGTGAACGGGTCATCGCCCTCGTTCGGGACGGGCAGATGGGTGACGCCGTAGTTCATGTCCGGCTTGTAGTCGGCCTGTCCCTGCACGCCCCACGGACCGCTGATCTGGAACAGCTGACGGTCCGAGAAGAACGAGGTCTGGGTGGGCGGGGCGTTCGGCGGCTGGTAGGTGGCCTTGAACGCGTCCAGCCGGGGGAAGTCCAGCTTCTCGACCCATCCCTCGTACATCGTCGCCACGGCGAGCATCTCGGGGGAGTCCAGCAGCGTATGGCACGACTCGTTGGAGAAGAACGGCACATCGTTGGCCATGGCCCACATGAGGAGCGAGGCCTGGTCGTCCCAGGGGATCCAGGTGACCTTCTCGTAGGTGCCGCGTTCGTCCTGAACGCTGAACTGATCGTTGATCTCCCACATCTGGTCGTAGGACATCGGCCCGTTCTTCGGGTCCAGCAGAGCCGGGTCGATCCCGGCTTCGTGCGCCTGGTCCAGGTTGACGTAGAGACCGCGGGTGTCCGTGTCCATCGGCAGCCCGTAGTAATTGCCGTCGTAGAACAGCTCGTCGGTGGCGAACTTGACCCATCCCGACATGAATTCCTCAGGGCTGACGCCCTCGTACTCCTCGATGAGATCGTCGATCGGCTCGAGCAGGCCGAGCGAGGCGAACTGCGCCCCGTTGAAGCGGTCCATGAAATAGACATCCGGGCCGGTGCGACCGCGCACCGCGGTGATGACGCTGGAGGCGTCGCCCTGACCGTTCGACGGCACCTGGGCGATCTGGATCTTGATGTCGGGGTGCTTCTCGCTGAAGGCCTCGACGATCTTCGCCTCCTTCTCGGCGTCGGACGCCCAGATGCCCCACACCTTGACGGTGTCCGGGTCGCGGTTCTCACCCACGGGGCGATTCGTGCAGCTGACGATGGAACCGCCGGCGACGGTGACGCTCGCACCAGCCCCGAGGGCACGCAGAAGTGTTCGTCGATCGATCACTTGAATCCTCCGAGGGTGATACCGCTGATGAAGTAGCGCTGGAACATGAAGAACAGGATGACCAGCGGCAGCAGCACCAGGAACGAGGCGGCCATGAGCAGGTTGAACTGGATGTCCTGAGCATTCACGGAGCGGAACACCTGCATACCGATCGACAGCGTCTGCTTGCTCGTGTCCTGGAGGTAGATCAGGGGGCCCATGAAGTCGTTCCATGTGCCGACCGCCGCGAAGATCGCGATCACCGTGACCGCGGGACGCGCAGTGGGGAACACGATCCGCCAGGCGATGGACCATTCGCTGGCGCCGTCGACACGTGCCGCGTCCATCATGTCCTTCGGCGTCTGCAGCATGAACTGTCGCAGGAGGAAGGTGAAGAACCCGCCGGCGAACAGTGCCGGCGCGATCAACGGCACCCAGGTGTTCACGAAGCCGAGGCCCGCCCACATGTCGAACATCGGGATCAGGGTGACGGGGAAGGGCAGGAACAGGGTGGCCAGCACGATGAAGAACACCTTGTTCCGCCCGGGCCACTCGATGCAGGCGAAGCCGTACGCCACGATGAAATTCGAGATCACGCTGAAGACCACCACGCTGATCGTGATGATCGCGGTGTTCCGGAAGAACGTCCAGAACGGCATCACGGTGACGGCGTCGGAGAAGTTCTGCCACCGGAACTCGGTGGGGAACAGGGTGGGCGGGAACTGTGCGAGCTCCTCGGGCGTCTTCAGCGCGGAGATGAGCATCCAGTACAGCGGGAGCGAGAACAGGATGAGCACGAGGAGCATCACGAGGCGCGAGATCCAGGCGCCCACCGGGCTCTGCCGGGAGCCGTCCGCGTTGCGGCCGTAGTCGGACCGCGACTTGAGCTTGGGGGACTGACCGAGATTCTGCGTCCCGGTCTCGAGAGTATTGATAGCCATGTCTGTGTTCTGCTCCTCAGCCGGCCGACACGTCGTAGTTCACGAACCGGCGCGAGAGCCAGTAGATGAGTCCGGCCAGCACCATGCCGAACAGGAACAGCAGCACGGCCAATGCGGAGGCGAAGCCGAGCTGCCCGTACGAGAAGGCGTTGCGGTACAGGTACAGCATGTAGAACAGCGTCGAGTTGTCCGGGCCGCCGTTGGTCATGATGAACGCCTCGGTGAACACCATCATCGCGCCGGAGACGCCCGTGATCAGGTTGAACAGGATCGTGGGAGTCAGCAGCGGAACGGTGATCGAGAAGAACTGGCGGAACTTGCCCGCGCCGTCGATGCGTGCTGCTTCGTAGAGCGTCTCGGGAATGTTCCGCAGGCCCGCCAGATAGATGAGCGCGGCGTTGCCTGCGCCCAGCTGGGCCATCACGATCATCACGATCTTCGCGTAGCGCGGCTCGCCCAGCAGGTTGGTGTCCGGCATGCCGAACAGGCCCAGGAACTGGTTCACGATGCCGAACTGGGGGTTCACGAACACGATGAAGATGAACGACATCGCGAACATCGGGATCAGCGAGGGCAGGTACAGCAGGGTGCGGTAGATCGCGACCTCGCGCACGTTGCGGTTCATCGCCATTGCCAGCAGCAGGGCCACGATCAGACCGATCGGCACCGCCAGCAGCATGTAGTAGACGGTGTTGCCCACCGAGGTGTGCACCATCGGATCGGCGAACGCGGCGATGTAGTTCTGGAACCCGATGAATGTCGGAGTCTGCATCCCCGAGTACTGCGTCAGGCTGATCACGAAGGAGTAGATCAGCGGATAGATGACGAAGACAGCGACCCCGATGATCCACGGTGAGATGAAGAGGAGTCCCAGTCGGAGATTCCGCTTCTCTCGTCCCGTCAGCTTCCTCTTGGCGGATCTACCGCCACCGCCGTTCTGGGCTCGGGGCCCGCTCCGCGCAGTGAGGTCGGCGGCGGGGACGGAACCGGGAGACCCGGTCCTCGGTGTGCCCGTCGCGACGGCATCGCTCGCGCTCATCGCTCTCCCTTCGGATTCTCGCCGCGCCTCCATCGGTGCGGTGACACGGGAAGATCAGGCGTCGGTGCCTTCGTGACCGTCTCCATCCGGGCCACGTCTTCCCGTGTGAGGTAGGTTACTCACACCGATGGACTAAAGGCAATAACCGCTTAAGCGGTTGCGTCGTCGGACTGGAAACTGGCTGGGCACGACGGCACGACGGCACGACGGCACGACACCAAGACACGAGGAGAACTGTGCGCGGATCATCGATGACCGACATCGGCGAGTACAACGAGAGGCTGGTGCTCCATACGATCCGCAGCTCGCCCGAGGGGATCGGACAGTCGGACGTGGTCCGCCGCAGTGGTCTCTCCCGCCAGGCCGTCTCCCTGATCACCCGGCGCCTGATCGCCGAGGGCATGATCGAGCAGGCGGGCCGGCGCGTCTCCGGGCCGGGGAAGCCGCATACGCTGCTGCGCGTGGTCGCCGATGCCCGCCTCACGATCGGCGTGCATCTGGATCCGGCGCACATCACCGTGGTGGTCTGCGATCTGGCGGCCCGTCCCGTCGCCCGCGCCACCCTCGATCCGCCGACCGACGACCCGCAGGCGGACATCTCCCGCATCGCCGCGAAGATCGACGGGCTCACGCTGTCGCTCGGGGCCGCCGCTGCACCGTCGCGTCCGGCCGGGGCCGATGCTGACCTCGCTGCCGGGGGTGATGTGGCTGGTGGCGGATCAGCGGGCACTGCGGGAGGTCGCGGCCCGACAGGGCCTGAGGCACGAGAGGACGCCCTCTCCGGGGCGGGTGCTGAGGGGCCGCCGGGCGCAGCAGATGGACTGGCCACGCGACGTCGGCTGCTCGGCATCGGGATCGCGGCGCCCGCCGGCCTCGATGCCACCGCCGGCATCCTGCGCGACCCGCCCTGGATGCCCGGCTGGCGCGACATCCCGATCGTGGAGGAGCTGAGCGCTGCGACGGGCCTGCCCGCAGTGCTGGGAAAGGACACCAACGCGGCGCTGACCGGCGAGATCTGGTCGCGCCACCTCGAGAGCACCCAGACCGTGCTGTATATGTACGTGGGCCACGGCGTCGGCTCGGCGGTCAGCGCCAACGGCGCCGTGCACCGAGGGGGGACCACCCAGGCCGGCGAGATCGGCCACCTGCCCATCGGGCGCGGAGACGACGCCTGCAACTGCGGACGCTACGGATGCCTGTGCCTGTACACCGACGCACCGGTGCTCGTGCGTTCGGCCCAGCAGGCCGGGGTCCCGGTGCCCGACGAGGCCGGGATGACGGCCGCGATCGATGCTCTGGCTGCTGAGGCCGAGCGCGGCTCCGAACCGGCACAGGAGATCCTCGCCGGCCACGGCCGAGCACTGGGGGAGGCGATCCGCATCCTCGCCGGCATCCACGATCCTCAGCGGATCATCATCGGGGGACCCACCTGGCCGGCGCTGCGTGCGCTCGCGGAGCAACCGGCTCACGAACAGGTGTCGCAGTGGCTGGAGGGCGCGCACGCGACGATGGAGTCCTCGCACCTGGGCGATGACATCGGGGCGATCGGGGCGGCCTGCCTCTTCCTGGACCAGGAGCTCGCGCCGGGCAGCAGCACCGCCGGATCACTGTGAGGAGGGGCCTGCGCAGCAGAGGCCCGGTCGCGGTCAGACCCCGAGCACTCCCGAGATCAGCAGCAGCACCACCACGGTGCCGATGGTCGTGATCAGCACCGTGTCTCGTGCGAGGTTCTCCGCGGCGCGGTAGCGGGCGGCGGCCACGTACACGTTCTGCGCGGTGGGCAGGGCCGCCATCACGACCACTTCGTACAGGGAATGCCCGCGCAGCCCGAACAACAGTCCGATCCCCAGGGCGATCAGCGGCATTACCACGAGCTTCGCGCCCGAGGAGACGGCGATCAGGCCGCGGTACCCGTCGGCCTTCGCGAGGGGACGGGAGCCGTGCAGGGAGAGCCCGTAGGCCAGCAGCATCCCGGGGATCGCCATGTCGGCCAGGGACTGGATCGGCTCGAGCACGACGTCGGGGACCGGCACCCGCGCGAGCGAGAGGACCAGTCCGACGGCCGCGGCGATGATCGTGGGGTTCGCGGCGACGCTGCGGGCGATCCCGGCCGGGCCCAGGGACTCCTTCTCCATGATCTGGTGCAGCACGAAGAGGTACAGCGGGTTGTAGACGGCCTGCTGGAAGAGGATCACCGGCAGGGCGTGGGAGATGTCCCCGAGCACATAGGCCGCGATGGGGAAGCCCATGTTCGCGCCGTTGACCACCGAGCCGCTGATCGCGGCGACCACGAGCTCGGTGCCGCGGCGCTCACTGAACACTCGCAGCACGAGCAGCAGCAGGGCGCCGGTCCCCAGCCCGGAGATCCCGGCGACCGCCATCGGCACCGAGAAGATCTCCTGCACGTCCGAGCTCAGCAGGCCCACGAGCACCAGGGCGGGGGAGGCGATGAAGAAGGTCGCCCGGTTCAGGACATAGCGCCCGTGCGGGCCGAGGATGCCGGCGCGCCCGGCCACCCAGCCCACGGCGATGAGCGACCAGACGATGAAGAACCCGGCCAGGACTCCGGTCATGAGAGAGCGCGGGGACGACGGGTGATCACGAGGGCGATCCTAGACGGCACACGGGAAAGGGGTTCCCGTGTCCGCGGCGAGGCTGCGGAGGCTCAGGCGATGCCGCGGGATTCGCGGCCGCTGACCTGATCGGGCATGCCGGGAACCGGCTGAGCTCCGTCATGGCCGATCGCGACGATGCGGTTGCTCTCATCGACATGGACCACGCGGGGCCGATGCGAGGAGATCTCCGTCTCGTCGAGCTGGCCGTACGCCATGATGATCACCAGGTCGCCGGGGGTGACCAGATGGGCGGCCGCACCGTTGATCCCGATCACGCCGCTGCCGCGCTCGCCGTCGATGATGTAGGTGACGAGGCGGTGACCATTGGTGATGTCCACGATGGAGACCTGCTCGTTCTCGACCAGGCCGGCTGCCTCGGTGAGTTCGGGGTCGATCGTCACCGAGCCCACGTAGTGCAGGTCTGCCTGCGTGACGGTGGCCCGGTGGATCTTCGAAGTCATGAGTGTGCGCAACATCGTCCTGACAGTCTCCCACGGTGGACACATGCGGGATGATGGCGGTGTTCGTATCGTCAGGAGGATCACCATGCCCAAGGCCCGTCGCCGACCCGCCCACAGCGCGGAGCGCTTCGAGGACATGGCTCTGCCCGATGAACTGATCGGTGTCCTCGCCGATCAGGGACTCGAGCGTGCCTTCGAGATCCAGTCCGCGATCCTGCCCGACGCGCTCGCCGGCCGTGATGTGCTCGCCCGCGCCGAGACCGGCTCGGGCAAGACGCTCGCGTTCACGCTTGCGATGACCGCTCGCTTCCGGGGCCGCAAGGTGCACCGCAAGCGCCCGCTCGGGATCGTGCTGGTGCCGACCCGTGAGCTCGCCGTCCAGGTCGTCGACACCATCCATCCCTTCGCGCGTGCGGTGGGCGTGAAGGCGCAGCTGGTCGCCGGGGGGATGAACATCGAGAAGCAGGCCGACGCGGTCGCCCGCGGCGTCGGGATCATCGTCGCCACGCCCGGCCGCCTGATCGACCTCGCCGAGCGCGGGGCCCTCCAGCTGGACCTGGTCGAGAGCACCGTCATCGACGAGGCCGATCATATGGCGGACCTCGGTTTCCTGCCCGATGTGCGCGACATCCTCGCAGCGATCCCGATGGGGACCCAGAAGATGCTCTTCTCCGCCACGCTCGACGGCCAGGTCGAGGACATCGTCGACACCTTCCTGGTCGATCCCGTCAGCCACGAGACCACGCCGGTCTCGGCCGCGGTGACCACGATGGATCACCACGTGCTCGCCATCGAGCCCTCCGCCAAGCGATCGGTCACCGCCCAGCTCGGAGCGCGCGAGGGCCGCACCCTGATGTTCACGCGCACCCAGCTCGGTGCCGAGCGCGTCGCCCAGGAGCTCCTCGAGGTCGGGGTGCGCGCCGCTGCGCTCCACGGCAACAAGCAGCAGGGCCTGCGCATCAATGTGCTGGCTGGCTTCCGCGAGGGCGCGTATCCCGTGCTGGTCGCGACCGACGTCGCCGCCCGCGGCCTCCACATCGATGATGTGACGATGGTCGTGCACGTCGATCCCTCGGACGATCTCAAGGAGTACGTGCACCGCTCCGGTCGCACCGCTCGAGCCGGCGCCACCGGCGTGGTCGTCACGCTCGCCCTGCCCCACCAGGTCAACAAGACCCGGGGCATCGTCTCCGATGCCGGCGTGGAGGCCGCCTGGGCCGATGTCGCCTCGGCGGACGACCCCGCGCTGGACCGGCTCGGCGGGCAGGACCCCTCCGGCGAGCCCGCCGAGGATCCGGCGCTCGTGAAGTACAAGGGGGCACCCCGCAAGCTCGACATCAACCGCACCTCCGGGGCCGACGCGCGTCGCGCCGAGGAGCGTCGTGCGAACGAGGAGCGTCGCGCCTCTTGGGAGGAGGAGCCCGAGGGCCCCGCCCAGGGTGGTCGCGGCGGAGCCCGTGGAGGACGGGGCGGTCGCGGAGCCGCCCCCTCACGCGGCGGTGCCGCCCGCGGTGGAGCCCCTCGCGGAGGAGACCGCGGAGGCCGCGGAGGACGGTCCGAGACGGCCGGTGCGGAGAGGTCCCGCCCGTCCTCGTCCCGACCGGCCGGCGGCCGACGTGGCCAGCGCACTGCGGACTCGTCGGAGCGTGATGCCGCAAGCCGTGATCCGCGTGGTCGCGGCGGCTCGGGCAAGGGCGGCGGCGGTTTCACTGGCGGCAAGGGGGACCAGGGCAGCAGAGGTCGTTCCGGAGGCAAGGGCGCCAAGGGCGGCCCGGGAGGGAAGGGTGCCAAGGGCGGCACCCGGTCCGGCTCGTCGTCGCGCAGCCCGCGTCGCGGCGGCGGACGATGAGCATCAGCACCTTCGATCTGTTCAAGATCGGGATCGGCCCGTCGAGCTCTCACACCGTCGGACCGATGCGCGCGGCGGCTCAGTTCGCCCGCGAGGTGCTCCAGGAGGCGAGCGTCGCCTCCCGCATTGCCCGGGTCGAGGTGCACCTGTACGGATCACTGGCCGCCACGGCGACGGGGCACGGCACCCTGGACGCCGTGGTCATGGGACTCGAGGGCAACGACCCCGAGCACGTCGACCCGGTAACGGGCCGTGAGCGCGTGGCGGCGATCGAAGCCGACGGCGGCCTTCTCCTCGGCGGCTGGCTCGCCATCGACCTGCGGCCCTCCACCATCGTGCTGCACCCCCTCACGATCCTTCCCCAGCACCCCAACGGCATGACCTTCCTCGCCCTCGACGCCGCAGGCGAGGAGCTAGTGCGTCGGCCGATGTTCTCCGTGGGCGGCGGCTTCGTGCTGGACGAGGCGGACATGGACCGTCCGATCGCCGAGGTGGCGTCCGAGGGGGAGGGGCGCACGATCTTCACCACGGGGGACGAGCTGCTGCGGGTGTGCGAGGACCGCGGGATCTCCGTCTCCGACGCGATGCTCCTGCGCGAGCGCCAATGGCGCAGCGACGAGGAGATCCGTTCCGGGCTGCTGCGCATCTGGCGCGCCATGGAGGACTGCATCGACCGAGGGGTGCACATCAGCGGCGTGCTCCCGGGCGGCCTCGAGGTCAAGCGCCGCGCCTCCTCCTGGTACGACTCCCTCAGCGCCGAGGACCCGGTGCGCCTGCCCATGAACGCCTTCGAGTGGGTCTCGCTCGCCGCCCTCGCCGTCAACGAGGAGAACGCTGCCGGAGGCCGCGTAGTCACCGCGCCCACCAACGGCGCCGCCGGCATCATCCCGGCCGTGCTGTACTTCGCGACCACCTACATCGAGGGCGTCGACCCCGAGGAGATCGCGGTGCGCTTCCTGCTCACCGCCGGGGCGATCGGTTCGCTGTACAAGGAGCACGCCTCGATCTCGGGGGCCGAGGTGGGATGCCAGGGCGAGGTCGGTTCGGCCTGCTCGATGGCTGCCGCAGCCCTGTGCGAGGCGATGGGCGGCAAGCCCGCCCAGGTCGAGAACGCCGCCGAGATCGCCATGGAGCACAACCTGGGGCTGACCTGCGATCCCGTCGGTGGCCTGGTGCAGGTGCCATGCATCGAGCGCAACGCCATGGCGGCCGTCAAGGCGATCACTGCGGCACGCTTCGCCCTGCGCGGCACGGGCGAGCACTTCGTCTCGCTGGACACCGTCATCGAGACCATGCGCCAGACGGGCAAGGACATGAACGCGCGCTACAAGGAGACCGCGATGGGCGGGCTCGCTGTCACTGCGGTCCCGGTCAGCCTCCCCGACTGCTGAGCCGCATCGGCCGTGGCGTCCTCGCGCCCGGGCGGCGGTCGCACACGAGTTTCCCTGTCCCTGGCGGGCCTCCCACGGGCCTCTTGACAGCTCTCTCTAGGTTGCTAGCATTCTGTCATGGAAGACAGTTCGGAGACCCCTCCACCGGCCCCCAAGGTCCAGTTCAACGTGTACCTCCCCAAGGATCTCGTCGTCGCCGTCAAGCATCGCGCGATCGACGAGTCCACGAGCCTCAGCGCTCTCGTCGACAGAGCGCTGACGCAGTACCTCTCCGCCCCGCCGTCCCCGTCGACCCCGTCTTCCCCGTCCGATCTTCACCGCAAAGACGCCTGAGGAGCACACCATGGCTGACCGCACCGGCCCCGGCACGACCCACGACGAACCTGAGCGCACGTCACCGCAGGCGATCGCCTTCACCGTCTTCCCGCTGAGGTTCAGCGCTGATCCGGCGGCGCTGATCGCGTTCCTGCGCACCCTCGGCATGACGCCGCTGATCACGACCGAGGGCGATGGTTTCGCCGACCTCGTGGCCGGCGGAGGCGGCCGGGTGATGGTGCACGGCGCGGGAGCGGCCTCTGCCACCGCCGCGCCTGCGGGCGAGACCCAGCTGAGCACGGCGGTCCGTTCGGTCGGGGCGGCTGCGGAGCACCTGCGGGCGGCCGGCCTCGAGGTGACCGTGTGGGACGAGAGCTACGGTCACCAGGGGAACCTCACCGGTCCTCATGGCGAGGCCATCGGGATCAACGAGGATCAGGCCGATCCCTACGGCTACGTCCTCCACGACGGCTCCGAGGCCGACCCGCGCCTCTCGGTCACAGCGGTGCGAGCCAGTGCTGAGGGGCCGGAGAGAGACCGCGACATCGAGATCTTCGCGGCGCTCGGATTCGTTCCCGTCGATGGCGGCAACCACGGGTATCGTGCGCTCGCCAGCCCCGGGCACGGCTCGATCGGGCTGCACGAGCCGTCCAGTGGCATGGTGGCGTGTCGGCCCGGTGGCGACCCTGGGCATCCCGACCTGCAGGTCTCACTGGTGCGGCTCGGATTCGAGACCTCGGAGGATCTCGACGAGCTCGCGGCGCGACTCTCACATGCCGGGTACCCCGCACACGTGGTCACGGACGAGGGTGAGCGACGTCTGCACGTCACCGACCCTGACGGTCAGGTCGTCGAGGTGCACCCCCGTTCGGCTCGTTGAGCAGCAGGACCGCCAGGTGGGGGCGGAATCTGGGCGGTGTCCCGTGACGTGGGTCTCCTGCGATACGGTTGGGCCGTCCGTTTCGCCCCGGCGGCCCCGGGGCCCGTGAACCAGGAGTACTGATGTCTGACGACGCCGCCACCGCGATCGAGAATCTCTCGCAGGAGACCCGCACCTTCTCCCCGTCCTCCGAGTTCGTCCAGAACGCGGTCGCCCGCCCCTCGCTGTACCAGGAGGCCGAGCGGGACCGCCTGGCGTTCTGGCGTTCAGCGGCGAGCCTGCTGAGTTGGAAGACACCGTTCACCGAGACGCTCGACTGGACCGATGCGCCTTTCGCGAGGTGGTTCGCCGACGGCACCCTGAACGTCGCCTACAACTGCGTGGACCGGCATGTGGAGTCCGGCCACGGCGACCAGGCCGCGATCCTCGCCGAGTACGAGGACGGCACCGACGCCACCTACACGTATGCCCAGGTCAAGGACGAGATCAGCCGGATGGCGAATGTCCTGACCGATCTCGGGGTCAAGACCGGGGACCGGGTCGCCATCTACCTGCCGATGATTCCGGAGGCAGCTTTCGCGATGCTCGCCTGCGCCCGCATCGGCGCACCGCACTCGGTCGTCTTCGGCGGCTTCAGCGCGGATGCCCTGCGCTCGCGCATCGAGGACGCCGAGGCCCGTGTCGTCATCACGGCCGACGGGCAGAACCGTCGCGGCAAGCAGCTGCCGCTGAAGCCTGCCGTCGACGAGGCGCTCGCCACCGGCGGCGACAGCGTCGAGAAGGTCCTCGTGGTGCGTCGCACCGGCGGCGACGTCGAATGGAACGAGGGCCGCGACGTCTGGTGGCACGAGGCGCGTGAGGACGCCTCGGCCGAGCACGAGCCGGTGTGGGTCGAGGCGGAGCATCCGCTGTTCATCCTCTACACCTCCGGCACCACCGGTAACCCCAAGGGCATCATCCACACCACCGGCGGTTACCTGACCCAGGCCGCTTATACCCACCGCAACGTCTTCGACATCAAGCCGTCGACCGACGTCTACTGGTGCACGGCCGACGTCGGCTGGGTCACCGGCCACACCTACGTGGTCTACGGTCCCATGGCCAACCGCACCACCCAGGTGATCTACGAGGGCACCCCGGACAGCCCGCACCAGGGCCGTTGGTGGGAGATCGTCGAGAAGCACAAGGTCTCGAAGTTCTACTCCTCGCCCACCGCGATCCGCACCGCCATGAAGTGGGGCGAGGACATCCCGGCGAAGTACGACCTCTCCTCCTTGAAGCTGCTCGGCAGCGTCGGCGAGGCCATCAACCCCGAGGCCTGGATGTGGTACCGCCGCGTCATCGGCGGAGACCGCTGCCCGATCGTGGACACCTGGTGGCAGACCGAGACCGGCGCCATCATGATCTCCCCGCTTCCCGGGATCACCGCCACCAAGCCCGGCTCGGCGCAGGTGCCGCTGCCAGGGATCGGCGCCGATGTGGTCGACGAGTCCGGCAAGCCCGTCGAGAACGGCGAGGGCGGATACCTCGTGCTCGACAAGCCCTGGCCGGCGATGCTGCGCGGGATCTGGGGCGACCCGGAGCGCTTCAAGGAGACCTACTGGTCCCGCTTCGAGGGTCTCTACTTCGCGGGCGACGGCGCCAAGCGCGACGAGGACGGCGACATCTGGCTGCTGGGCCGTGTGGATGACGTCATGAACATCTCCGGCCACCGGCTCTCCACCATGGAGATCGAGTCCGCGCTGGTCAGCCACGAGTGGGTCGCCGAATCCGCCGTGGTCGGCGCGGCCGACGAGACGACCGGACAGGCCGTGGTCGCCTTCGTGATCCTCCGCGGAGGCAACGAGGATGCGATCGCCGAGGCCGGTGGCGAGGACAAGGTCATCGAGACCCTCCGCGCCCACGTCGGCAAGGAGATCGGTCCGATCGCGAAGCCCAAGCGGATCCTCGTCGTCACGGAGCTGCCCAAGACGCGCTCCGGCAAGATCATGCGCCGCCTCCTGCGCGATGTCGCCGAGAACCGCACGGTGGGCGACACCCAGACCCTCGCCGACGCCTCGGTCATGGACCTCATCCAGGAGGGCATGTCCAGCAAGGGCTGACCCCAAGGGTTGATCCGGACCTGCCCGGTCGGTTGCGACTGCCGCGGCGAGGTTTCCAGCGCCTGCGGTGGCCGCGGCTGCCGGGGTGGACCGGGTTGTCGTGGCTGGCGGGAGCCGGGGCAGCCCGGACGAGGTGCCGGGGCTGCCGGGGCGAGGTGCCGGGGCGAGGCTGCCAGGGTTGCCAGGGTTGCCTGGGTCGCCGGGGCTGCCGGGCCGAGGCTGCCAGGGTTGCTGGGCCGGGCCGTGGTGGGCGGATCGTGTCGTGGACGGGCCGCTGGTGAGGAGCTCTGGTGCCTACGGCATATGACCTCACCAGCGGCCCGCCCGTGACACGCCGACCCGTCAGAGCCCGGCGGGCGATCGTCGCGCCCCGGGGGTGGGCACAGCCCGGCGGTTGATCGTCATGTCCCTGACGTGGGCTCAGCGGGTGATCGTCACGTCCCCGATATCCGACGTGGCGGTCAGCGTCCCGAGCGCGGAGGAGGAGTCGGCGCCGCGGGTGAGGTCCGGGTCCACCCGCGCCTCGCCCACGTCCGAGCGGGCCTCGACATCCCAGGGCTCGCTGCCCGGGACCTCGACGTCGATGGTGCCCATGGAGGTGCGGACGGTCACCGTGCCGCCCGCGTCGTCGGGCAGGACCACGTCCACGTCCCCGACCGAACTCGTGACGTCGACCGTGCTGAGCTCGGAGCCCGCCAGGTCGATGTCCGCGCCGCCCACCGAGGTGGTGACAGCGACGCCGTCCGGTGCTTCGACGGAATCCAGGCTCACGTCGCCCACGTCGGCGGTGACCTCGAGCGTCGAGAAGGTGCCGTCGATGTCGACGTCGCCCACTCCCGCCGTCACCGTCAGCGCCATGCCGTGGCCGTCCGGGATGAGCAGCAGCAGGTCGCGTCCGGGCTGGTCCCACGGCACGGCGGCGGGGCCCTGTGGCTGCTTGACGGTGACGGTCTTCGAGGAATCGCCGCCTCGCTGCGTGATCTCGGCGCGGGTGACGTCGCCCTCGGCGGGGAGGGAGATCTCGCCGTTCTCGACCAGCGCGAGGGTCACGTCGTCCACGTCGGCATCGTGCACGACGTTCACGTTGCCGACGTCGCTGCTCAGCGTGAGCGAGCTGGGGGAGCCGAGCCCGGTAGTGGCCGGGACGTCCGCATAGCGTCGGCCGTCCAGCCAGCTCGTCGTGGAGTAGGCCACCAGGAACAGCAGCATCAGGAGGAGCACGATTCCTCCCAGCAGCGTGATCACCAGGCGCCAGGGACGATCACCCTGCCGGGACGGGTTCAGACGGCGCCCGGGCTCGATCCTGGGCCCGGTGGCCTCAAGCGGCTGTGGATCGTGAGGGGGGATGGTCATCAGTGCTCCTCGGATTCCAGATAACGCAGCACGGCCATGACCCGACGGTTCTCCCCGTCCACCGGCGGAAGGTCGAGCTTGGTGAGCAGGGAGGAGATGTGCTTCTCGACGCTCCCGGCCGAGACGAACAGCGTGTCTGCGATCGCCTGGTTGGAGCGGCCCTGGGCCATCAGAGAGAGCACCTCGCGCTCTCGCGGGGTGAGGCCCTCCAGGGTCCGACGACGGCGGGAGCGGATGAAGATCTGCTGGACCACCTCGGGGTCCAGCCAGGTGCCTCCGTCGCCGACGTCGGAGAGGACCGAGAGGAAATCGTCGACGTCCGCGACCCTGTCCTTGAGCACATAGCCCAGGCCGCGCGAGGAGTCGGCGATGAGATCCGAGGCGTAGCGCTCCTCGACGTACTGCGAGAGCACCAGTAAGGCGATCTCCGGACTCTGCTGGCGGATGAGCATCGCGGCCCGCACGCCCTCATCGGTGAAGGTCGGAGGCATGCGCACGTCGATCACCGCGAGATCCGGTGCGTGGTGGGAGACCGCGGCCAGCAGGGCGTCGGCGTCCCCGACTGCGGCGACCACTTCGTGTCCGGCTTCGGTGAGCAGTCGCTCCACACCGGCTCGCAGCAGCACGGCGTCATCAGCGATCACGATCCTCATCGGAGGGCCTCCTTGGTGTTCTGGATGGTCTGGGGGTCCTGCGTGTTCTGAGGGTTCTGGGTTCCGGGTCGGGGAGCGGCAGGCATCGCGACGGCGGCGGACCGAGCGGGGACGGGGAGGACGGCGAGGAGGACGGTTCCGCCGCCGACGGGACTTGCGACCTCCAGCCGGCCGCCGGTGGCGCGGACGCGGTCGGTCAGGCCAGCGAGGCCGGTGGAGAGGCCGTCGCGATGCACCTGGGCCCCGCCTCGGCCGTCGTCCTCGATGCGCACCTCCACGGTGTCCCGGGTCTGCCTGACGCTCACGGAGGCGTGCTCGGCCTCGGAGTGCTTGGCGATGTTGGTCAGCGCCTCGGAGACGAGGAAGTAGGCGACGGCCTCCCGTTCGCGGTCCAGGCGTGCTCCCCGGCCGTCGTGCAGATCCACGTGGAGCTCGACAGGGATCCGGGAACGCGCGGCCAGGGCCGAGAGGGCGGCATCGAGGCCACGATCGGTGAGCACCGCCGGATGGATCCCGCGTGCCAGCTGGCGCAGATCCGTCATGACCGCCTTCGCCTCGGAATGCGCCTGGCCGACGAGATCGGTGGCCCGATCCGGATCCGTGCGGATGGTGTTCTTCGCGATCCCGAGCGTCATCGCGAGGTTCACCAGACGCGGCTGCACCCCGTCATGGAGATCCCGTTCGATGCGCAGGCGCTCCTGCGAGGCGGCATCGACCGCACCCTGCCGACGCTCGACGAGCTCGGCGACCTGCACTCGCAGGTCCTCCTCGGAGCCGGAGACGAGAACCCTGGCCACCCCGCGATCGGCGAGGGCCCCCAGCACCAGGGAGATGCCCGCGACCACCGCGCAGGACAGCGCGACGATCCCGAGCATCCAGCGGGAGAGCTCGAGGGATCCCAGCTGCAGCGCACCCTGGCGCAGCGCGACATCGGCGCTGGTCCAGCCCAGCCACACGGCGATGACGAAGAGGGTGAAGAAGGCTCCGGCCACGAGCATCGCGAGGTGGTGGTGCAGCACACCGCGCCAGAAGGCACCGGTGCAGAACTCGAGCCAGCGGTCCGACAGCCAGCCTCTGAACCCGCCACGGCGCGAGCGGCGGGTCGGCGGCAGGATCACCGAGAGCCGATGCACTGCGACGGCGCGACGACGTTCGATCCGCACGATGACCTGCATCACCAGGAACCAGGGGATCAGCAGCAGCAATCCGGTCCCGAGCGCCGGCAGGGAACCGAGACCGGTGAAGAAGATCGTGATGCTGATCCAGAACCAGGAGTAGAACAGCAGGCCTCCGAGCAGCACGGAGGCCAGCGCCGAGGCGCTGAGCCGTGGGCGCTGGGGTGCCGTGGCAGGCACAGTCGTATCGTCCATGGCCCTGAGAGTATTCGGGATCTCGCGAACCTCCCACGGGGCCCGCCCGCGTCCCTCGCGGGGGAAAACCCCCGGGCGTCGCCGTGCGGGTCGCCGGAACCGGCCGCCGACGGGTGGCGCAGACGTCTCGAGAGCGGGGTGGCTCGGACGTCTTGAGAGCGGGGTGGCGCGGACATCGTGAGCGCGGGGCGGCTCGAACGTTCCGGGGGCTCGAGCCGTTCCCTCCTGCCGGGTGTCCCGCGCAGTGGGCGGGCCGCGTTCCGAGGAGATCCTGGGAACAGTGAGCGCCACGACGTGGCATGCGTGCCCGCCGACGGCCGCCGATGCGGTTCAATGGGGGCATGAGCAGTGACGCGAGTGCCTCCTCCGATGAGACCATCGACCACGCCTCCGAGCCCGACGCGGTGAGCCCCGACGACGGCACCTCGGGCCAGATGGTCGAGAACCTCGACAGCACGGCCGAGGAGCTGGCCGACAGCGGCCAGCAGCGGGGCACCCTGAGGGATGTTGCCGACTCCCTCGGGATCTCCAGCACGGTCGCGCTGCGTGCGCTGCGCGGGGCCGAGGAGGTCAAGCCGCAGATGGTGACGCGGGTCCATGAGACGGCGGAGCGACTGCACTTCCCGCTCGAGGAGCTCAGCGAGGAGGAGGACCATCGCGGCGTGGTCGCCGTCCTCGTCAACACCATGCGCAACACCTGGATCTCGGATCTGGTGCGCGCCATCCGCATCGAGCTGTCGGCCACCGGCCGCACCGCCGTCGTCGTCCCCACCCGTCGTCGCATGCCGGAATACCCGGTGGCTGCGGATACCGACGCGATCGAATCGCTCGTCCAGCTCGGGGTCGACGGCTTCCTCATGATCTCGGATCTCGCGGACATGGACAGCGTGCTCACGGCCATCGCGGACCGCCCCCTGGTGGGGATCGGCTGCTCCAAGGAGTTCGTCGGCCGCTTCGACACCGTGCGCATCGACGACGAGGTCGGCCAGGGCCTGCTCGTCGACCACCTGGTCGGCCTGGGCCACCGCGAGATCGCGCATATCGGTGGCGTCGGTGCGGCCGTGGCACGCGAGCGCGCCGACGCCTTCCGGGCGGCCATGGAGCGCCACGGACTGGGCGAGCACGCCCGCGTCGACCCGGGCGACTTCACCGAGCAGGTGGGCCAGACCGCCGGGTCGATGCTGTTGCGCGGGAGCAAGGTCCCCACTGCCGTGACCTGTGCGAACGATGTCACCGCCGTCGGGCTGCTCTCCGCCGCCCGGGAGGCGGGGATCTCCGTCCCCGAGGAGCTGGCAGTGGCCGGTTACGGCAACACCTCGCTGGCCTCGTCCGGGATCTCCCAGACCACGAGCGTGGATCCGAACTCGGATCGCCTCGGTGCGCTGGCCGCGCAGTTCCTCGTCGAGCGAGTCTCGGGCCTGGACACCCCGGCACGGGATGTCGCGGTCGCGCCGTCGATCGTCGTCCGGCGCTCGAGCTCGGCCGGGCCCCGACCGGAGTCCACCAAGCGCAAGCGGATCTCCGTCGACTGAGCCCCGATCCCGACCCCGGACAGCAGCGTGCGCCCCTCCGGTTCCGCTCGCGTCCCCGGTGGCCGGGCCACCCTGCTCCGAGAAGCCCTGAAACCCTTCGACCCTGCGTTAGGCTCTGACCATGATCAACACCACGAACGATCCGAGCACGCCGCCCACCCAGCGGTCCATCGGTGAACTCGTCCAGTCCATCCGCGACGAGCTCCTCGGCGTTGTCCATCATGAGATCGACATCGCCAAGAAGGAGATCACCGGGATCGCGATCAAGGCCGGCATCATCGCCGCCTGCGCCGCGGTGCTGCTGTTCCTCCTGCTCTCGGCCTGGGTGATGCTGCTGTTCGCCGCCGCCACCGGGCTGCAGGCCCTCGGCCTGCCCTACTGGGGCGCCTTCCTCATCGTCGCCGGGGTGTTCATCCTGATCGGCGCGATCGCCGGCCTGGTCGCCTTCCTCGTCTTCAAGAAGATCAAGGCCCCCGAGACGACGATCGAGACCGCGCAGTCCGCGGTCGACGCCGTCCAGGGCAAGCGACGCAGCAACGCCGTCTCCTACGACGACACCTTCGAGGAGCTCTACGGCAAGCAGGTCAGCTCCCGCACCGAGTGACCTCTCAGCGGGTGCGCAGGGTGATCCCCGCAATCCCCGAGTGATCCGGAGAGGACTCCACCCTGGCTGGGCAGTACCCTGGCTCACGTGACTCTCCATCTGCACGACACCGCCACCCGTACCACCGCACCGTTCGTCCCGGTGCGCGAGGGGGCGGTGTCGTTGTATGTCTGCGGCCCGACGACACAGGGGGCGCCGCATCTGGGCCATCTGCGCACCTTCGTCGCCTTCGACATCCTGGTCCGCTGGCTCGAGCGCCACGGCTACGAGGTCGTCCACATCCGCAACGTCACCGACATCGACGACAAGATCCTCGTGAAGTCCGACGAGGCGAATGCCGAATGGTGGGCCTGGTCGCTCCGCTTCGAGCGCGAGTTCCACGACGTGCTCGATCGCGTCGGCAACCGTCGCCCCACCTACGAGCCGCGCGCCACCGGCCACGTGCCCGAGATGATCGAGCTGATGGAGCTGCTCATCGAGCGTGGCCACGCCTACGCCGACGGCAACGGCTCGGTGTACTTCGACGTCGCCTCGCACCCCGCTTACGGCTCCCTGACCCGGCAGAGCATCGAGGACATGCAGGACGCGGGCGAGGAGAGCGAACCCGGCAAGCGGGACCGTCGTGACTTCGCTCTGTGGAAGGCCGCCAAGCCCACCGAACCGGCGACGGCGTCCTGGGACACCCCCTTCGGCCGCGGCCGCCCGGGCTGGCACCTGGAGTGCTCCGCGATGAGCCGCAAGTACCTCGGGGAGACCTTCGACATCCACGCCGGAGGCCTCGACCTGCGGTTCCCGCATCACGAGAACGAGCAGGCGCAGTCGCACGCCGCAGGCTTCGGCTTCGCACAGCGGTGGATGCACTCCGGCGTGCTCACGGTCGACGGGCTGAAGATGGGCAAGAGCCTGGACAACTTCGTCACCGCGGCGCGCGCACTGGCCGAGCACCCCACCGCGGCCGTGCGCCTCGCGCTGGTGAGCGGCCACTACCGCGCCACCGTCGAGTACAACGCGACCGCGATGCGGGAGGCGGAGGTGGTGTGGGAGCGCTTCAGCACGACCGCACGCCGCGCAGCGGAGGTGCTCGGCGACGCTCCGCTCGCGGCCCCCGACGCCGAACTGTCCGCGATCGACCTGCCCGAGGACTTCATCGCGGCGATGGACGACGACCTGGCCGTCCCCGAAGCCCTCGCGGTCGTCCATCGTGAGCAGTCGGCCCTGAACTCCCTGCTCGCCGCCGGAGGCGATGCGGACCGGATCGCGGACGGTCTGGGCCGGCTGCGGGCCATGCTCGACGTGCTGGGCCTGGATCCGCTGTCCCCGCAGTGGGGGAGCACCTCCGGCGCCCCGGGCGCCGAGCACGCAGCGCTGGATGCGCTGATCACCAGCCAGCTGGCCGCCCGTGCGGCGGCCCGCGCCGAGAAGGACTGGGCCAGGGCCGATGCCCTGCGCGACGCACTGAGCGCCGCCGGCATCCGCGTCGAGGACGCCCAGGACGGCGCGCGCTGGACACTCGAGACCACCCACTGAGGAGAACACCCATGGCAGGCAACAGCTCGCGTCGCGGCGCGGTGCGCAAGGGCAAGAAGGGCGCGACCGTCGGCTCCGGCGGGGTGCGTCGTCGCGCGCTCGAGGGCAAGGGCCCGACGCCCCGCGCGGAGGAACGCCCCGCGCACAAGAAGTACGGCAACGCCAAGGGCGGCCCGGGTGCGGCGGGGAACCGTGGCGGCTCCGGCTCGAAGGGCGGCCGCAAGCAGCCCGGCAGCGACCAGGTCGCCGGCCGCAACGCCGTGCTGGAGGCGCTGCAGGAGAGCGTGCCGGCCACGCAGCTCACGGTCATGGTGCGGATGGACTCCGACGAACGGGTCCGCGAGATCATGCGTCTGGCCACCGCCCAGGGCGTGCCGATCGCCGAGGCCTCGCGCACCGACCTGGACCGCATGACCGACCACGTCGTCCACCAGGGCGTGGCCCTGACGATGCCGCCCTACGAGTACGCGGAGATCGAGGACCTGCTGAAGATCGCCTCGGATGCCTTCGAGACGCCGCTGCTGATCGCGCTGGACGGCATCACCGATCCGCGCAACCTCGGCGCGATCCTGCGCAGCGCCGACGCTTTCGGCGTGCACGGCGTGATCCTGCCCGAGCGTCGCAGCGTGTCGATGACGGCGGCCGTGTGGAAGGTGGCGGCCGGCGCCGCGGGCCGGGTGCGCGTGGCCCAGGTGACGAACCTCAACCGCACCCTCAGCGCCCTCAAGGGCGACGGCGTCTTCGTGCTCGGCATGGATGCGGACGGCGACGTGACCACTCGTGGTCTCGACCTCGCCACCCAGCCCACCGTGCTCGTCGTGGGCGCCGAGGGCAAGGGCCTCTCCCGGCTCGCCAGGGAGATCAGCGATCAGGTCGTCTCGGTCCCCATGACCGGTCGCAGCGAGTCGCTGAACGCCTCCGTGGCCGCCGCGATCGCCCTGTACGAGATCTCCGGAGTGCGCGCGGCCCAGGGCCACGCCTGAAGAGCACCAGGGATCGTGCACGCGTGACCGAGCCCGGGTCGGTCTGCCCAGTGGCGGACCGTCCGGGCTCTGTTCACGAGTCGGCGGCCACGGCGCTGTCGGCTCCCATGCCGTTGGCACCCAAGCTCTCCGGAGCCGTGTTTCCCGGGGACGTACCTTCCGGGCCCGTCGCGTCGGCGTCCATCCCGTCTGCGGCTCGGCTGACGGCCTCAGCCCTGTCGAGACGGGGCGAGGAGGTCAGGCTGGATCCGCCGGAGGCTCCGTCGCAGCAGCATCGCGGTGAGCGCTCGGTGCCCGTACCGGGCGCCGCACGGGCATGATCACACGGGGGAGTGCGAGCTGGATGACCGGCCCGAGCCCGACGGCGTAGAGCAGCGTGCCGACGCCGACCGGTCCTCCGAGGCTCCAGCCGATCGCCAGCACCAGCACCTCCAGGCAGATCCGCACCGGACCCACGGGGCGACGCAGACGCCGCGCCAGACCGGTCATGAGACCGTCGCGGGCGCCGGGGCCGAGCTGGGCGCCGATGTAGATGGCGGCGCTGACCCCGTTGACCACGACGCCGACGATCATCAGCACGAGCGCCATCGGAAGGCCCTGGACGGACGGCAGCACGAGCATCCCCAGATCGATGCTCACACCGACCCATATCGCGTTCGCGACGGTGCCGATCCCCGGCTGCTCGCGCAGGGGGATCCACAGCAGCAGCACCACGAAGCTCACCGCGATGCTGAGCGTTCCGACGGTGAGGCCCGCCCGCTCGGCAAGGGCCGCGTGCAGCACGTCCCACGGGGCACCGCCGAGACCGGAGCGCAGCAGCATCGCGAGGGAGAAGCCGAAGCCGGTCAGCCCCACCAGCATCTGGAGGAGGCGGAGGGGGAGACGATCCACCCGCAGCTGGTCGCGCAGGGAGAGGTTCGAGAGCGTGCGATCGCCGGCAGGAGGGGGAACGGCCATGGTCGGCGGCCCTCAGCTGTCGAAGATGGGCAGTGCGGATGTCTCCGTGGTGACCAGGGACTTCTCATCGGGCCGGTGGATCAGCACGTTGAGGATGTAATGACGCACGGTCTCGTCGAGGCTGGCATCCGTGCCGGCTTTCTCCGAGAGGAACCACTTGTGCTCGAGCACCTCGTGGTAGAACTCGGGCGGCTCGAGCTTGGAGCGCATCGATCGCGGGATCGCGCGGACCACCGGCTCGTACTGGTGCTGCAGCCACTCGTGCGCCACGAACTCCTCGTCCTCGGCCTGCTGCTCGGTGGAAGCGCGGTACTGGTCGAGGTCGTTGAGCAGGCGGCGTGCCTGATTCTCCTGCGCGTCGATGCCGGTCAGGCGCATGAGCCGTCGGGCATGATGGCCGGCGTCGACCACCTTGGGGAGGATCGACAGCGTGGTGCCGTCGAGATCGGTGGTGATCTCGAGCTCGCCCACGTCGAACCCGAGGCGGTTGAGCTTCTCGATGCGAGCCGACACCCGCCACCGCTCATCCGCGGAGAAGCGTTCGCGCTCGGTGAGGGCGGCCCACAGCTCGTCATAACGGCGCACCAGGTCATCGCCCACCTCGACCGGATCGGCCTCGGGGTCGAAGAGGTCGCCGGCCTGCAGATCCATGAGCTCGCCGATGATGTTCGTGCGCGCCAGGTCGAGGTCGTAGTGCCGCTGACCGTCCGTGAGCTTCTCGTGCAGCGCGCCCGTCTCGACGTCGACGATGTAGGCGGCGAAGGACCCCGCGTCGCGACGGAACAGGGTGTTGGACAGGGAGACGTCGCCCCAGTAGAAGCCCTCGATGTGCAGATGCACCAGCAGCACGGCCAGTGCGTCCAGCAGGCGCTGTGCGGTGTCCTCCCGGGAGACCTGGCTGAACACGGCCCGGTAGGGGAGGGAGAACTGCAGGTGACGGGTGATCAGCACGGCATCCAGCGGCTCGCCGGTGCGCGTGGTGCGGCCCGAGATCACTGCGAACGGGACCACCGAGGGCACACCGATGCGGCCGAGGAGACGGAGCATCTCGTATTCGCGCTTGGCGAGGTGATGGTTGATCTCCTTGAGCGCGAGCACTCGTCCCGAGACGCGCACGAAGCGCACGACGTGACGCGAGATGCCGCGCGGAAGAGCGGCGAGCATGTCCTCGGGCCAGTCCTCCAGCGGCTGGTCCCAGGGGAGGTCCAGCAGTGCGGGGTCGGCCCGGGACGCGGTGATCTCCAGGGGTGCCATTGCTCCATTGTCTCCTGATCACGACTCGTGTGCCCACCCGATGACGGTTTTTCACCGCCCGGATACACAAACCTCACGCTGCCGGCTCCGCATCCGTTCCCCGGATCACATCGCGCGGGAGGTCGCGTCCCGTGGATACGGCGACGGGCGCCCGGCAGGAGCCGGACGCCCGTCGCATGGTGCTGCGGGGAGGATCAGTCGCCCAGGCGCTGACCGTTCTTCGCATCGAAGAGGTGGATGTGACCCTCGGCCGGACGGAAGTGGACGGTCTCGCCCTTGACCGGGGGACGACGGGCGTCGACTCGTGCGATGAACGGCTTGTCCGTCTCGTCCGCACCCTCGCGGCGACCGTAGATGAACGCGTCGGCGCCGAGCTCCTCGACGAGGTCGACCTCGATCGCGATGCCCTGGTTGTCGGAGACCAGCTCGAGGTCCTCGGGGCGGACGCCCACGGTGACCGAGGTCTCGTCCGTCTCGGAGAGCGTGGAGCGATCCACGGGCACCACGGCGCCGCCGAACTCCACTCCCTGATCGGTGAGCTTCGTGTCGAACAGGTTCATGGCGGGGGAGCCGATGAAGCCGGCGACGAAGACGTTGTTCGGGTGGTCGTACATGCGGCGCGGGGAGTCCAGCTGCTGCAGGACGCCGTGGTCGAGGACCGCGACGCGGTCACCCATCGTCATCGCCTCGGTCTGGTCGTGGGTCACGTAGACCGTGGTGACGCCGAGGCGACGCTGCAGCGACGCGATCTGGGTACGGGTCGCCACACGCAGCTTGGCGTCGAGGTTGGACAGCGGCTCGTCCATGAGGAACACCTGGGGCGAACGCACGATCGCACGACCCATGGCGACACGCTGACGCTGACCGCCCGAGAGCGCCTTCGGCTTGCGGTCGAGGTACTCGCTGAGGTCCAGGATCGCGGCGGCGTCCTCGACGCGCTTGCGGATCTCGGCCTTGGGGGTGCCGGCGATCTTCAGGGCGAAGCCCATGTTGTCGGCGACCGTCATGTGCGGGTACAGAGCGTAGTTCTGGAACACCATCGCGATGTCGCGGTCCTTCGGCGGCACGTCCGTGACGTCGCGGTCGCCGATGAGGATGCGGCCGGCGTCGATCTCCTCGAGCCCGGCCAGCATGCGCAGGGCGGTCGACTTGCCGGAGCCCGACGGGCCGACGAGGACGAGGAACTCGCTGTCGCCGACCTCGATGTTGAGGTTGTCGACGGCCGGGCGCTCCTGGCCCGGGTAGACGCGCGAGGCGTTGTCGAAAGTCACTGTTGCCATGGTGGTGCTCCTTCACCGGCAGGTACGTGCCGGACGGTCCGTTGTGAAGTGATGGTCACCGGTCTCGATCGCCCCTCGCGAAGAGGTGCTCCCTTGCACCGGCGAGGTGAGTGTATCCCATCTCTCATCTGCCGGAAAACCCTGTCCGGTCCCGTGTCGACGGAAGGGCGAGCACGGAGCCGCAGCGGTGCGGCGTGGTCCGCTGCGGGATACTGGGGGAGTGGATATCACTGAGCTCACCCGGAAGATCCTCGACCGGCGCGCGAAGGACGGTGACCCGCTGCGCATCGTCCAGGCGGGTCATCCCGCCCTGCGCCGCACCTCCCTCTCCGCACGCGGGCGACTGGCCCCCGAGCTGCTGCTGGAGCTGGTCGACGCGATGACGGTCACCATGCGCGATGCTCCTGGCGTCGGGCTCGCCGCACCGCAGGTCGGGCTGCCTCTGTCGCTGTACGTCATCGAGGATCGCGTGCGCGCCGCGGCAGGCGTCGGGTCCGAGGAGGAACAGCACGGGGAGGATGGGGAGCACGGGGAGAACGGGGACGACGCGCCGGATCAGCCCCACGAGTCCCACGGTCGCCGCGCGGTCGACGACACCGACGAGCTCGACGACCTCGAGGAGCGCGATGCCGAGGACGATCTGCTCGAGCGTCGGCCCGTTCCCCTCCGTGCGCTGCTGGACCCACAGGTCACGCTGTTGGGCACCGAGCGCGTCTACGCATGGGAGGGATGCCTGTCGGTCGACGGCTGGCAGTCCATCGTGCCGAGGTCCCGCCGGGTGCGGGTGCAGGCCCTGGAGCTGCTGCCGGGCGGTGAGCTGCGCGAGATCGACGAGGAGCACGTGGGCTGGCCGGCACGGATCCTCCAGCACGAGACCGACCATCTGGCCGGGACCCTCTGCCACGACCTGATGGTCCCGCGCTCGTACATCGAGTCCGGGTACGCGCCGTACTACGCGGACCTGGGGGAGGCGGTGCGTCGCCTCGGCCTGAGCGGGGAGATCGCCGAGCTCGGCGAGGGCGAGGTCATCGCTCGCTGAGACCGCGCCCAGAGCAGCGACGGAGGCGTGCTGCCAGGCGGGGGCGGTAGCTTGTCCCTGTTCACGACATGCATGACACGAGATGAGGGGAGCCGATGGTGAGCTCGGATGACCAGAACACACCGCAGAGCGGAGAGCTCGAGGACGGCGACGTCCGCGAGCAGCTCGACGAGCGCTGGCTGTCGGTGATCGATGGCGCCATGAAGGTGCAGGCACCGCTCGCGCGTCGTTATGTCGAGGGTCTGCGCGCCAAGCACCCGGAGGCCACCGACCGGCAGCTGCTGGAGAAGGTCACCGGACGCTTCTCCTCCCTGATGACGCTGACCGGTGCGGGCATCGGCGGGGTCGCGGCGCTGCCGGGTCTCGGCACGGCCGCTGCCCTGGGGCTGACGGTGGGCGAGGGCATCTCCTTCGCGGAGGCCTGCGCGTTCCTCACCCTCGCCGCGGCGGACATCCACGGTGTCGACATGTCGGACCGCAGCACCCGACGCCTGGTGCTCATGGGCGTGCTCAGCGGTGACCGCGGCGCCGAGATCATCGCCAAGGCGATGGGCAAGCAGGGCCTGCAGTGGAACGCGGTGCTCGGCGGGGGCGGCGGCTTCCTGCCCGGTCTGGTGAGCAAGCAGATCTCGAAGTACGTGCGGCGTCGGGTGTTCGCCCGCACCGGGAAGCTGTGGCTCGGGCGTCTGCTGCCCTTCGGTGTCGGCGCGGTCATCGGTGGCTTCGGCGCTCGGGCGGTCTCCCGCTCCGTGGTCGAGGCGATGCTGGAGATCTTCTCCCAGGCACCCACGCTCGAGGGCGAGCTCGCCGGGGACGGCCCCGCGCTCGAGGGCTGAGTCCCGCCGGGACGTCGGGCGGCGCTCGCGGTGAGCGGGTGCGCGGATGACCGTGCACCGACGCCGACGCGCAGGCGACGAACACAGACGCCGACGCGCAGATGACGAAGGAGGGGCGCCCCGACGGGGCGCCCCTCCTTCGTCATGCCGGTCCGCTCCGCAGGCGAGGTCCGGGCGATGCGGACTCAGACCTCCTGTGTGAAGTCGTTCTCATGCTCCGTGCCGACGGCACGCTGGTAGGACTGACGGATCTCGGCCTCCGCGTCGCTGCGGCCCTCCCAGTGCGCGCCCTCGACGCTCTTGCCCGGCTCGAGGTCCTTGTAGACCTCGAAGAAGTGCTGGATCTCCAGCCGATGGAACTCCGAGACATCCGTGAGCTCCTGGCGGCGCACCTGTCGCCGGTCGCCGACCGGGACCGCGACGATCTTGTCGTCGCCGCCGGCCTCGTCCCGCATGCGGAACATGCCGAGGGCACGGCAGCGGATCAGGCATCCCGGGAACGTGGGCTCCTCGAGCAGCACGAGGCAGTCCAGGGGGTCCCCGTCCTCACCGAGGGTGCCTTCGATGAACCCGTAGTCATCGGGATAGCGAGTGGCGGTGAACAGCATCCGGTCCAGGCGGATCCGCCCGTTGTGGTGGTCCACCTCGTACTTGTTCCGGTTCCCGCGAGGGATCTCGATGGTTACGTCGAATTCCACGACAGCCGCTCCGTTGCTCCGGCCCTGTGGGCACTGGTTCTGACCGGGACACCATATCGTGGGGGCATGGTGGGACGAGTACCCGAGCGGGTGTGGCGCACGACGGCGATCGTGCTGTGCGCCGCCGTGCCCGCGAGCTTCTATCTGATCGGGGATCTCACCGACGCCTTCCCGGGGGTGCTCACGATCAGCTCCGAGCAGGAGGGCCCCGAGGCGGGCCCGCGTGCGCAGGCAGAGGACTGGGACCGTGTCCCCGCCGCCGCGCCAGGGCCTGACGTGGCACCGGAGGTCGACCCCACCAGCAGTGCTGACCTGGAAGAACGCATGTCCGCGCATGCTGGGGACCCCGTGGTGGACGACGGGCTCGCCTTCAGCGTGGTCGACGTCGAGACCGGCGAGGTCATCGCCGCACGGGATGCTGACGCCGCACGGGTCCCCGCCTCGACCCTCAAGCTGCTCACCGCCGCCGCTGTGCTGCGCCTGTACACCGGGGACGAGGTGCTGACCACCCGCGCGACCGTCGAGGACGGACTCATCACTCTCCAGGGCGGTGGTGACATGACTCTCACCGATGCCGACCTGCGCGACCTCGCGACCCAGGCGGCGCAGCTCGCCACCGACCAGGGCACCGAGGAGGTCTCGCTCGCGCTGGACACCAGCTATCTCAGCGGCGGCGCGAACCCTGCTTGGGGCAGCAACGGCACAGCGGGCGGGTGGGTCACGCCCACCGCCACGCTCGCCCTGGACGAAGGCTGGCTGGACGGCGAGCAGTACGGACCCAAGTCGACCGACCCGGAGGGGGACGTCGCCCGGCGTTTCGTGGAGCTGCTCGAGGAGCAGGGGCTCACGGTGACCGGGAAGGTCACGTCGGCCGACGCGCCGACTGAGGCGCCGAGCGTCGAGGTGCATTCCGCTCCGCTCTCCGAGATCGTGCAGCACACGCTCCTGATCTCCGACAACACCACCGCCGAGCTGCTGGCCCACCTCGTCGCGGCCGCTCGCGGCGACGAGACCACTACGGAGGGGGCTGCCGCTGCGGTCGAGGCCGAGGTGCGCGACCTCGCCACCGAAGCCGGAGTCCCCGCGGAGGATCTCGAGGCGCTCACGATCCGTGACGGGTCCGGGCTCTCGACGGAGGACCGGGTCCCGCCGGCCCTGTTCTCCGCAGTGCTCGCCCAGGCATCCTCGCCCGAGGAGCCTGTCCTGCAGCAGATCCTGTTCGACGTCCCGATCGCCGGGCTCAGCGGAACCCTCGCCGACAGGTTCGGCGACCAGGACGTCAGCGACGCCCGCGGCCTGGTGCGAGGCAAGACCGGATATCTCGGAGGCTCCTCCACCCTGGCCGGCACCGTCGTGCTGGCGGACGGACGCACCGCCGGCTTCTCGATCGTGGTGCACGGCTTCGACGGCGCCGACGCCGACGCAGCCCGCGCCGCGGTCGACGACGTCGCCGCAGAGATGGTCAGGGGTTCCTGATGGCCGGACCGCCCCCGGTCGTCGCCCGCGGCAGGACCGCGGTGCGCGGCGCGCTCGCCCAGCGGCTCGAGACGCTCGCGGACGACACCGCCGTGGGCAGGCTCGCGCCCCGCGTGGTCGTGGGTCTCAGCGGGGGAGCGGACTCGCTCGCGCTGCTGGCGACGACGGTCTGGGTGGCGTCACGCATGGGGCTGGAGTGCGAGGCGGCGATCGTGGACCACGGGCTCCAGGACGAGTCCTCCTCCGTCGCCGAGCGTGCCCGGGCCCAGGCCGAACGGCTGGGGGCGACGGCCCACGTGCTGCGGGTGGGGGTGGACCCCGACGCTCCCGGCGGGCTCGAGAACGCGGCGCGCGATGCCCGTCATGCCGCGCTGGACGCACTGCTCGAGGATCGAGGCGCCCTCGCCCTCCTGCTCGGCCACACCCTCGATGACCAGGCCGAGCAGGTGCTGATGGGCCTGGCACGCGGTGCTGGGCCGCGGGCGCTGGCAGGGATCCCGCGCTCTCGCGACGCGCTGCTGCGGCCGTTCCTCGGCACCGGCCGCGACGAGTCCACGGCGCTGCGCCGGGAGGACACCGAGGAGATCTGCCGCCTCCATGACCTGGAGTGGTGGGAGGACCCGATGAACGCGGACGAGTCGATGCTCCGCGCCCGGGTGCGGCATCGGGCGCTCCCGCTGCTGCGGGAGGTCCTCGGCGAGCAGGTCGATGTGAACCTCGCCCGCACCGCCGACCTCCTCCGCCCCGACGTCGACCATCTCGACGCCGAAGCGCACGACCTGCTGGATTCGCTGGTCCGGGACGGCGGCGAGCAGCGTGAGGAGGAGGACCTCCTGCTCCTGGACGTCCATGCTCTGGCCGTCGCTCCCGCCGCACTGCGCACCCGCGTGCTGCGGGACGCCTCGCGGCGGGCTCGGCACCTCTGCGAGGAGGAGACGGAACGCGCCGGGTCCACCAAGTCGCTGCTGCGCCGGCAGGTGCTCACGATCGACGCTCTGGTGGTCTCATGGCATGGTCAGGCAGCAGTACCCGTACCGGGTAGGATCGAGGTCGCTCGCCGCGACGGCCTGTTGGTGTGGCGCCGTACGGATCCGTGAGCCGCGGCGGACGCACCCCACCACGTTCCCTGGAGGAGATCCGCGTGCCCCAGACGCACCACCATCCCGATGTCGAACGGATTCTGCTGGATGAGCAGCAGATCCGCGAGAAGGTCACCGAGCTCGGTGAGCAGATCGCCGCGGACTACGCGGACGAACCGCCGATCCTCGTGGGTGTCCTCAAGGGTGCGGTGATGGTGATGGCCGATCTCGCCCGTTCGATCCCGCTGGACGTCGAGATGGACTGGATGGCGGTCTCCTCCTACGGCTCGGGCACGAAGTCCTCCGGCGTCGTGCGGATCCTCAAGGATCTCTCCGCCGACATCGACGGGCGCCGCGTGCTGATCGTCGAGGACATCATCGACTCGGGCCTGACCTTGAAGTGGCTGCTGTCGAACCTCCGTTCGCGCGGCCCCAAGAGCGTCGAGATCTGCACCCTCCTGCGCAAGCCGGAGGCGGCGCGGGTGGAGATCGACGTGAAGTACGTCGGCTTCGACATTCCCAACGAGTTCGTGATCGGCTACGGACTCGACTTCTCGGAGGCCTACCGGAACCTCCCCTACGTGGGCGTGCTCAAGCGCTCGGTCTACGAGGACTGATATGGCGGACACCTCCTCCAAGCAGAAGAACACCAAGGGCAGGAAGCGCCGCCCGTTCACGTCGGTGGCGATCTGGATCCTGGTGGCACTGCTGCTGGGCATGGCCCTGTTCTCGCTGTTCGGCCGCGACGGCTACCAGGAGATCGACACCCAGCAGGGTCTCGAGCTGCTCGAGGGCGGCACCGTCGAGCAGGCCAAGATCATCGACGGCAACCAGCAGCGCGTGGACCTCGTCCTGACCGAGGACTTCGTCGACGGCGATGACGACAAGGGCAAGCAGGTCCGCTTCTCGTACGTCAATGCCCGCGGCGCCGATGTCGTGCAGGCGGTCGAGAACGCGGCGCCCGAGAAGGGCTACACCGACGAGATCGCGTCGAGCTCGTGGTGGTCCACCCTGCTGCTGTCGTTCCTCCCGCTCGTGCTCCTGATCGCCGTGTTCTGGTTCCTGATCATGAACGCCCAGGGCGGCGGCGGCAAGGCCATGCAGTTCGGCAAGTCCAAGGCGAAGCTGTTCAACAAGGAGGCCCCCAAGGTCACCTTCGCGGACGTCGCCGGCGCCGAGGAGGCCGTCGAGGAGCTCGACGAGATCAAGCAGTTCCTCGTCGACCCGGGCCGGTACCAGGCCGTGGGCGCCAAGATCCCCAAGGGCGTGCTGCTGTACGGCCCTCCCGGCACCGGCAAGACCCTTCTGGCCAAGGCCGTCGCCGGCGAGGCCAACGTGCCCTTCTACTCGATCTCGGGCTCGGACTTCGTGGAGATGTTCGTGGGCGTCGGCGCCAGCCGCGTGCGCGATCTGTTCTCGACCGCGAAGGAGAACGCCCCGGCGATCATCTTCATCGACGAGATCGACGCTGTCGGCCGTCATCGCGGCGCCGGCATGGGCGGCGGCCACGACGAGCGCGAGCAGACCCTGAACCAGATGCTGGTGGAGATGGACGGGTTCGAGGAGAACCAGAACGTCATCCTCATCGCCGCCACCAACCGCGTGGACATCCTGGATCCCGCCCTCCTGCGCCCGGGGCGGTTCGACCGTCAGATCGGGGTGGAGGCCCCTGACCTCAAGGGCCGCCTGCACATCCTCGGCGTGCACGCCAAGGGCAAGCCGCTCGCGCACGACGTCGACCTCGAGGCCGTCGCCAAGCGCACCATCGGCATGTCCGGCGCAGACCTCGCCAACGTGCTCAACGAGGCCGCGCTGCTGACCGCCCGCTCGGGCAATCAGATCATCGACGACCGTGCTCTGGACGAGGCCATCGACCGCGTGTCCATGGGACCACAGCGCTATTCGAAGGTGATGTCCGATCGCGAGCGCCAGATGACGGCCTACCACGAGGGTGGTCACGCCCTGGTGGCCGCGGCGATGAACAACTCCGCGCCCGTCACCAAGGTGACGATCCTGCCGCGCGGGCGTGCTGGCGGCTACACCATGGTGGTGCCCACCCAGGACCGCAACTACCAGTCGCGCAACGAGCTGCTGGACCGCCTCGCCTACGCGATGGGCGGCTATGCCGTGGAGGAGAGCATCTTCCATGACGTCACCACCGGACCCAGCTCCGACCTGCAGAACGCCACGAAGATCGCCCGCACGATGGTCATGCAGCTCGGTATGAGCGACGCCGTCGGCCAGGTCGCCCTCGCGGGCGAGCAGGACGAGGTCTTCGTGGGCATGCAGCAGGGGCAGGCGCCCCGCTTCAGCGCCGAGACCGCGAGCGTGATCGACCAGGAGGTGCGCCTGCTCCTGGACAATGCGCTGGACGAGGCCTGGTCGGTGATCGTGGAGAACCGTCACGTCCTCGATCGCCTGGTGGAGGAGCTGCTCGAGAAGGAGACCCTGAACGAGCGCGAGCTCTCGGCGATCTTCTCCGACGTCACCAAGCGCCCGCTGCGCGAGGTGTGGCAGTCCAGCCAGGAACGGCCCGCTCTGGCGGCGCCCCAGGCCGGTGCGGCCACGACGGCGACCGGTGCCGAGTCGCATGACGCGGGCGAGCCCCTGCAGCCGAATCCGCCCGAGCTCCCGCATCCCGGAGGGGACGGCCCCGAGATCCCCGGCGCCCCGCACGGCGACGGCACGGGCGAGGGCTACGGCTACGACGGCGGCCCCGGGACGGGGCGCTGAGATGGCCGTCGATCACGCACGGGTGGAGGCGGCCGTCCGGGAGATCCTCGCCGGCATCGGCGAGGATCCGGATCGGGACGGGCTGCTGGACACCCCGGCACGGGTGGCGCGCATGTACTCCGAGGTCTTCGAAGGCCTGGGCCAGGATGCCCACGAGCCGCTGTCGACCACCTTCGACATCGACCACCAGGAGCTCGTCCTGGTGCGCGACATCCGCTTCCACTCGATGTGCGAGCACCACCTGCTGCCGTTCATGGGAACCGCCCACGTCGGGTACATCCCCGACGGCGGGACCGTCACCGGGTTGAGCAAGCTCGCGCGTCTGGTGAATGTCTATGCGCGCCGTCCGCAGGTGCAGGAGCGTCTCACCTTCCAGATCGCCGACGCGCTGATGAGCGAGCTGGGCGCGGCAGGTGCGATCGTCGTCATCGAGGCCGAGCACATGTGCATGTCGATGCGCGGGGTGCGGGCCGAGGGCGCGCGCACCGTCACCAGCGCCGTGCGAGGCATGCTGCGCGAGAGCTCGAGCACCCGGGCCGAGGCCATGAGCCTCATCAACCGGGCGTGATCGCATGAGCTCCACCGCCCGACTGCGCCCGGCGGGCCTCCCTGACTCGCTCGAGTCGGAGGAGACCCTCGTGATGGGTGTGCTGAACGTGACGCCCGATTCGTTCTCCGACGGCGGCGAGCACTTCGCGACGGACGACGCCCTCGCCCACGGCCGCTTGTTGGCGTCCCAGGGTGCGGCGATCATCGACGTGGGCGGCGAGTCCACCCGACCGGGCGCTCCCCGGGTCGATGAGGACGAGGAGCTGCGGCGCGTGATCCCCGTGCTCCGCGGCCTGGCCGATGAGGGCATCGTGACCAGCGTGGACACCATGCGCGCTTCCGTGGCCGTCGCGAGCGTCGAGGCCGGCGCGCTCATCGTCAACGATGTCTCGGCCGGTCGTGCCGATGAGGACATGGGCAGCGAGGTCGCCGGACTGCGCACGGTGCGCGGGACGCCCCCGGTGTTCATCGCGATGCACTGGCGCGGGCACAGCGACGTCATGAACGAGCTGGCCGTCTACGACGACGCCTCCCGCGACAGCGCGACGGAGCTCGAGGACCGCCTGATCGCGCTGCGCGAGGCCGGCGTCGAGGACCGCTTCCTGGTGGCCGATCCCGGACTCGGCTTCTCCAAGACAGGCGAGCAGAACTGGGACGTGCTCGCCGACTGGGACGGCATCGCATCCCACGGGCTGCCGATCCTCATCGGCGCCTCCCGCAAGCGCTTCGTGAGCTCCCTGGGCGTGGACCGCGATGCAGCGACCGCCGCGATCAGCGCCTACAGCGCGGAGCGCGGCGCCTGGGCGGTGCGAGTGCACGACGTCCCCTCCTCCCTCGCCGCGGTCCGCGTCGGCGACAGACTGCGCCGGAGCGCCCGCCGATGAGCACAGCGCACGACAGCACCCACAGCACCCCCCACCGCGCGGACTCCCCGCGCACGCCCGGCGTCCTCGATCTGATCGAGGTGACCGGGATCAGGGCCTGGGGCCGCCACGGTGTGCTCAGCCAGGAGAAGGATCTCGGCCAGCAGTTCGTGGTCGACGTGAGGCTGCACCTGTCCACGGAGCCGGCCGGCCGCACCGATGCGCTCGCGCGCACCGTGAACTACGCCGAGGTCGCTGCCGCCGTCCACGAGGAGATCGGCACCGGCTCCTACGACCTGGTGGAGGCTCTCGCCGAGCGGATCGCGTCCCGGATCCTCACCGAGACGGGCCATCCTCTGGTGCGTCGGGTCGACGTGACGGTGCACAAGCCCTCCGCCCCCGTCGGCCTGCCGGTGGGCGATGTCGCCGTCACGATCACGCGGGACGCGGCACCGGTGGACGCGGTCCTCGCGCTCGGCACCAACCTCGGAGACCGCGAGGCGCACCTCGCCCGGGCGCTCGAGCTGCTCAGCACGACGGACGGCATCGAGGTGGCCTGGACCGGGCCCGTGCTGGAGACCGCCCCCGTGGGAGGGCCCGAGGGCCAGGAGGCCTTCCTGAACTCGGTCATCGGGGTGAGCACGGTGCTGGGTCCGTTCGAGCTGCTCGACGCCGCCCGCCGAGCCGAGCGCGATGCGCACCGGGAGCGCCTGGTCCGCTGGGGCCCGCGCACGCTGGACGTCGACGTCATCACCTACGGCACCAGTCTCAGCGACGACGAGGAGCTGACCCTTCCGCACCCGCGCGCCCACGAGCGTGCCTTCGTGCTGGCCCCCTGGCACGCCGCCCGCGCGGAGGCGGCGCTGCCCGGCCGCGGGCCGGTCTCCGATCTCCTGGAGCTGGCCGCGGACCGCGACGGTCTGCGCGCGGGCCCGACGATCCCGGGATTCGACCGTCCGTGAGACCTCTCAACGTGCCGATCCTCCTGCTGATCCTCGTGGTCGGCGCAGGTTTCGGCGCCCAACTGCTCGAGACCCTCTCCACCCGCGGATACACCCTCCCGATCGCCGGATGGCTGACCACCCTGGTGCTGCTCATCCTGGCCGGGGTGCTGCTGATCTACGGGATCCCGCTGCGCCGGTACATGCTCGAGAGCGAGGAGCGGCGAACGCATCCGAGCCTGGCTCCGCGTCGGCACCAGATCGATCTGCCCACGGCGTTCCGCACCGTCATGCTCGCGCGGGCCTGCGCCTACACCGGAGCGGTGGTCGGAGGGATCTTCACCGGGCAGGCGCTGTTCCTGCTCGTCACCGGCACCGGGGACCTGCTCGGTGCCACCCTGCCCACGGGCACGGCCGCGGTGGCCGGGCTCGCCCTCGGCGTGCTCGGCGTGGTCGTCGAGCGCTGGGGTCAGCTGCCCCCGGACGACGGCGAGGGCTCCGGCGAGGAGGCCGGCGCGAGCCGCTGACTCCCGGTGCGCTCCGTGGGTCGACGTGACCTCCGACGTTCGGCGGGGGTGTCCGTCCACCCTCGGCGAAGCGCCGTCGCGGCATGAAGTGACACGATGGCTACCATGACTTCCGCGCCCGAATCTCCCGAGCGATCAGCCCACCCTCTGCACGTCGTCCCCGACGAGCCGGAGATCCAACGTGCACCAGGGGCCCGGCTCGGCGCCGACGGCCTGCGCACCGTCTCGCCACGGCTGGTGCCCGCACGCTACGTCGCGTCGATCGTGGGCTATGCGATCTGGGTGCTCATGATCGCCGGAGCGATCGTCGCCGCGGCGCTGACCGGTTGGTGGTGGCTCTCCTTGCTCGGACTGGTCCCGCTGGTCATCCTGCTGCAGAGCATCCTGCTCACCCCGCGTCGGGTGCGGGCGATCGGATACCTCGACGCGGAGGAGGATCTCACGATCGCCAGCGGCATCATGTTCCGCAAGGTGCAGACGATCCCGTACGGGCGCGTGCAGTCGGTGAAGATCGACGAGGGCCCGGTGGATCGCCGGTACGGCCTCGCGAAGCTCACCGTGACCACTGCCGCCGCCGTCTCCAGCGTCGTGCTGCCGGGCCTGCCCAAGCAGGAGGCCGAACGGCTGCGGGCGATGCTGACCGAGCGCGGCATCGAGACCATGGCCGCCCTGTGAACACGCCCGACGCAGTGAATCCTTCGGAGGCGGAGAACGGTCCCGAGGCGCCGAACGCCCCCGGCGCGGAGCTTGCCCCCGAGACGCCGCGCCGCCGCACCCATCCGATCACTCCTCTGGTGACCGGGTGGAAGATCGTGGTCGCCATCGTCGCCGTGGTCTCCGCGCAGAACATCGCCCGGCTCGTCAACGACTTCTCCGTGTCCAAGGCGCTCATCGGAGCCGGCGTGATCCTCGCCGCAGTCGTGATCGCCATCGTGCTGTCGGCGATCAGCTGGTGGTTCATGACCTATGCGGTCGATGAGGAGGGGGTGTCCCTGCATACCGGCGTGATCAGCAAATCGCGTGAGTACGCACCCCGGGCCCGCATCGAATCGGTCTCTGTCGAGCGCCCGCTGCTCGCCCGGCTGCTGGGGCTCGCGAAGGTGCGGGTCGAGATCGCCGGGGGCGGGGAGTCGTACCTCGACATCGAGTACGTGAAGTCCGCCGACGCCGAGCAGCTGCGTCAGCGCATCCTCGGCGTCGCCGCCCGTGCCCGGACTCCTGAGGGCGAGAGCCCTGATCAGTCGGAAGGGGCCGCGGCCGACGCCCCGCAGGCCGACCGCGACGCGGCGCACCGGACCGAGGGGACCCACGAGACCAGTACGGTCGACGGCACCGGCGAGGACGCGCCGGGAGCGCTGCAGAAGCTCCTCTACGACGGGGTGACCGACGGCGACATGATCGCCACGATCCCCACCGGTCGGCTGGTGCGCTCGCTCGTGCGCGATCTGGGATTCCTCGTCGGCATCGTCATGAGCATCCTCGGGCTGGGCGTGGCGATCGGGCTCGGGATCTGGACGGACGGCTTCTCCTTCGCGATGATCATCGCCCTGGCCCCGGCAGCGTTCACAGTGCTGAAGTACGTCTTCGGCAAGATCGAATCCGGGTGGGGCTTCGTCTCCCGGGACACCGACCGCGGCCTGCGCATGCGCCGCGGCCTGGCCAACACCCGCACCGACAACATCGCCTCGGGACGCGTCCAGCGCTTCTCGGTCCGTCGGCCGCTGCTGTGGCGCACACCCGACTGGACGGCGGTGACCGTGACGGTCGCCGGTATCGATGACGATGACGAGAACGGTGCCCAGAGCGTGCTGCCCGTCGGCACGCGCGAGGAGCTCGGCGCCACGCTCGGCCACCTCGCGGCCCCGCTGGGGACCGACGACGACCTCGCCGCCCTCGAGCACCTGCTCACCGCGAAGGCGCGGGAGATCCACGGGATCCGGACCCCCGCCCGGCTGTTCTGGATCTCCCGACGCACGGACGTCACCGTGCTGCTTCCCGGCGCGCTGATCCATCGCAGCGGCATCCTGACCAGGACCGTGGAGATCGTGCCCCGCGAACGGATCCAGCAGACCACGCTCAGCGAAGGTCCGCTCAGCCGTCGGCTCGGTGTGCTCGACCTCGCGGTGCACGTGGCGGGGGAGGACCTGCACATCTCTGCGATCCCCCTGCAGGATGCCCTCGCCCTCCACGGGACCCTGGCCCGCGACGCACGGACGCTGCGCCGCTACCGGGATCGCGAGCAGTGGCCGCAGCCGATCCTCGGCCGATCCTCGACCGCTCCGCACACGTCCCATACCGCTCCGCACACGTCCCAGGAGGACCGATGAACGCACCCCGGCTCGGCATCGGCGTGATCGGGGCCGGCCGTGTCGGCGCGGTCCTGGCGGCGGCGCTGCGCGCCGAGGGCCACGCGATCACCGGTGCCTACGCGGTGTCCGACGCCTCTCGGGACCGGGCCGCGGACCTGCTGCCCGGGGTGCCCCTGCTCGGGGTGCCCGAGATCGTCGAACGCAGCGAGATGCTCCTGCTGGCCGTTCCCGATGACCAGCTGGGGCCCCTCGCCGCAGGCATCGCCGCGACCGGCCTCTCTCCCGGAGGGCAGCTCGCCGTGCACACCTCCGGGCTCCACGGCATCGAGGTGCTCGCACCGCTCGCCGAGGTCGGATGCGCGCCGCTGGCCATTCATCCGGCGATGACCTTCACCGGAACCCGGGCCGACCTGTCCCGGCTGATCGGCTGCCCGATGGCGATCACCGCAGCGGACACCTTCCTCCCCGTCGCGGGGGCGCTCGTGGTCGAGCTCGGAGGCGATCCGGAGGTGCTCGCCGAGGGCGACCGTCCTCTCTACCACGCCTCCCTCGCCCACGCCGCGAATCACCTGGTGGTGCTGGTGGATCAGGCGCGTGAGGCCCTCGCACGGATCGGCATCGCCGATCCTGGCGCCTATCTGCGGCCCTTGCTGGAGGCCTCGCTGGACGAGTCGCTGCGCCACGGCGCCCGCGCGCTCACCGGCCCCGTCATGCGCGGGGACGCGGGAACCGTCGCCACCCACCTCGAGGCGCTCGAGGACCTTGATACGACCGACGCCTCCGGAGTGCGCGGAGACACGACGGACACCTACCGCGCACTGGCGCTGGCCGCGCTGTCCCGTGCGAAGATCCCCGAGAGCAGCCGGGCCCGGATCCGCGGACTGCTCGAGGAGAACCCGCCCAGGGAGGACGCATGATCACGACACCGCAGGCCGCACGCCCTGCCGGCGACGGGCCGGACCGGACCACCACGCTGATCACCACCAAGACCGAGCTGCGCGCGCGGCGAGCCGAACTCGAGGGCACCGTCGCCGCGGTCTTCACCATGGGGGCGCTGCACGAGGGGCACCTGGCATTGGTCGCCCGCGCCAGGGAGCTCGCCGATCACGTGCTCCTCACCGACTTCGTCAATCCCCTGCAGTTCGGACCCGGCGAGGACTACGAGGCCTATCCCCGCGACCTCGACGCCGACCTCGCCGTCGTCGACGGCCTGGTCGACCTGGTCTTCGCCCCCGCCGTCGAGGAGATGTATCCGGTGCTGCCGCCGACCGTCTCGGTGACTGCGGGACGGGCGGGCACGATCCTCGAGGGAGCCGCCCGTCCAGGACATTTCGACGGTGTGGTCACCGTCGTCACCAAGCTCCTGCAGCTGACCTCCCCGCAGCTGGCCGTCTTCGGACGCAAGGATGCCCAGCAGCTCGCGATCATCCAGCGGCTGGTCGCCGACCTCGATCTGCCGGTGCGGATCGAACCCGTCGAGATCCACCGGGAGGCGAGCGGACTGGCCCGCTCCAGCCGCAACGCCTACCTCTCCGATCAGGGCCGGGAGCAGGCCCTCGCCCTGTCCCGCACGATCGCTGCGGCCCGGGACGCAGCGCCCTCGGCAGCAGCCGTCCGCCGGGCGCTGGTCGCCGCCGTCGACCGGGCGGAGATCGACTGGGACTACGCCCTGGCGCTGGATCCCGCGACTCTCGAGGAGATCACCGCGGACCACCGGGGAGAGGTGCTCGTCGTGCTTGCCGGGCGCGTCGAGGACGTCAGACTGCTGGATGCGGCTGTGGTGGTGGCGACAGCGGACTGACCGGACCAGCAGATCCTCGGGGAGTGATGAGAGAATGCGGACCATGAGTGAGAACGCACCTGCCCTCGACCCCACGGACACCTCCGACCAGGTAGCGGTCCGCAAGTCCAAGCGGGAGCGGCTGCTGGAACGCGGGGAGGAGGCCTACCCGGTCTCGGTCCCCGTCACGACCACGATCGCCGAGGTCCGCGCGTCCTACGGCCATCTCGAGGCCGGCCAGGAGACCGAGGACCGCGTCGGCGTCGCCGGCCGTGTCGTGTTCCAGCGCAACACCGGCAAGCTCGCCTTCGTCACCCTGCAGGACGGCGCCGGTGAGCGCCTGCAGATCATGGCGTCGCTCGCGGAGATCGGCGAGCAGCGGCTGGCGGACCTCAAGGCCGATGTCGACCTGGGGGACCACGTCTTCTTCCACGGCCGGGTCGGTGCCTCGCGCCGCGGGGAGCTCAGCGTCTTCGCCGAGACCTGGCGAATGGCCGCGAAGGCCGTGCGCCCCCTTCCGGTGCTCCACGCGGAGCTGTCCGAGGAATCCCGCGTGCGTCATCGCTACGTCGACCTCATCGTGCGCCAGCAGGCCCGAGACGCGGTGCGCCAGCGCGCCGAGGTGATGCACTCGCTGCGCGAATCGTTCCGCGAGCGCGATTTCGTCGAGGTCGAGACCCCGATGCTCCAGGTGATCCCCTCGGGCGCCGCGGCACGCCCGTTCGTCACCCATATGAATGCCTTCGATCTCGATCTGTATCTGCGAATCGCTCCTGAGCTGTTCCTGAAGAGGGCCGCCGTGGGCGGTCTCGAGCGGGTGTTCGAGGTCAATCGCAACTTCCGCAACGAAGGCGCAGATTCCACGCATTCGCCGGAGTTCGCGATGCTCGAGGCATACCAGGCCTACGGCGATTACGACACGATCGCGGACCTCACGCAGACGCTGATCCAGGAGGCCGCCCAGCGTGCCACCGGTTCCCAGCAGGTCACTCTTGCGGATGGTTCGGAGTACGACTTCTCCGGGGAATGGAAGAAGATCACGGTCTACGGCTCCCTCTCGGAATCCCTCGGCGAGGAGATCACCCCCGAGACGACTCCGGAAAAGCTGCGCGAGATCGCCCGGTCGCTCGACCTCGACCTGGAGCACCCGAAGTTCGGTCACGGGAAGCTGGTCGAGGAGCTCTTCGAGAACCGTGTGGGCGATCACCTCTACGAGCCCACGTTCGTGCGCGACTTCCCGGTCGAGACCAGCCCCTTGGTGCGTGCCCACCGCAGCACTCCCGGAGTGGTCGAGAAGTGGGACCTGTACGTGCGCGGCTTCGAGCTCGGCACCGGCTACTCCGAGCTGGTCGACCCCGTCATCCAGCGCGAGCGCTTCGCCCAGCAGGCCGGCCTCGCCGAGCAGGGCGACGACGAGGCGATGCTCCTGGACGAGGACTTCCTCGAGGCCATGGAATACGCACTGCCCCCGACGGGCGGCATGGGAATGGGAGTGGATCGACTGCTCATGGCGCTCACGGGACTCGGCATCCGCGAGACCATCCTCTTCCCGCTCGTGAAGCCGGAGGCCTGAGATGGATTCAGGATTCTGGTTCGAGGCCGGCGCATTGCTGCCATCCATCGGCGTGGGCCTGCTGTTCTGGTTCGTGATGCGTGCCGTGCTGCGCGCGGACCGACGGGAACGAGAGGCCCAGCGCCAGGCGGAGCAGGAATACCGGGACCTTCGCGCCTCCGAAGAATAGAAGTATCGCTCGGTACACATTTTCTGCGACGGATTGATATTCGTTCATTTCCCGTGGATACTGGGCGTCGATCGCGATCTGTACACCGGACCGCGCACCCGAGATACCCAGACCAATGAGGGAGCATCCCATGGCACGGAAGACCTATGTGGAGCTCGTCGACGATATCGACGGCGACAAGGCATCGCAGACCGTGAGCTTCTCGGTCGATGGCGTCGACTACGAGATCGACCTGTCCGACCAGAACGCCGAGAAGTTCCGCGAGGAGCTCGGTGGATGGATCGCCAAGTCGCGTCGTGTCGGAGGCCGTCGCAGCCGCGGCACCGCAGCCCGCGCCGGCGGCCCGAACGATTCCGCACGGATCCGCGAGTGGGCCCGGAGCGCGGGCTACGAGGTCCCGGATCGTGGCCGCATCTCCGGCACGATCCGCAAGGCATACGAGGACGCCCACGCGAAGTGATCGCGCAGTTCCCGCCGGGGATCGACCTCCCCGTCTGAGAAGAGCCCGTCGCCAGCAATGGCGACGGGCTCTTCTGCTGCGGGCTCCTCGTACCAGGGCTCCGGTGGGGTCACCAGGCCGTGGCCATGGGGCCGGGTCCGGGGGGGACCGGGCCGGGTCACCAGCCCCGGATGGACCACGCGGCCTCGTGCTGCAGTCCAGGGCTGAGGCGCACCACGTCGGTACCGCTGCGGAAGGCATCGGGCGGGCAGGTCATCGGTTCGACGGCGAGCCCGAGACGGTTCTGCTCCGGCTCCGGCCGATCCGCGGTGTGGATCTGCAGCCACGGGCACTCCTCCCCGGCCGTGAGCTCGACGCCGGTGCCGCCGGGCGCCGTGACGGAGACGGTCAGATGGCCGTCCTGGTCCCGTCCGAGGCCGGTGAAGGCATGGTCGATGAACTGTGACCCGATGACACGTGCGGAGCGGAAGTCGAAGTCGCTGCCGGGCGCGACCGGCTCGGTCCCCGTGGGGAGCAGACGGTCCTCGGTGACGGTCAGCACGGTGCCGGCCTCGACCTGGAGGGACCAATCGTCCAGCGGCTCCGGACCCGCGACCAGGTACGGATGCGGGCACACCCCGTAGGGGGCGTCGCGGTGTCCGATGTTGCGGGCGGTGACGGTCGTGGTCAGGCCGGACTGCGGGTCCAGCGCATGCCGGACCGTCAGCTCCAGGTGGAACGGGTACCCGGGGGAGGGGAACAGCTCGGTGCGCAGCTGGACCGCCTCTGTCGTGGTGGACACGGGGGAGAAGGGCTGGAAGGACACCAGACCGTGCAGGGCGTTTCCTCGCTCGGGCTCGGTGAGTGCGGCCTGGATCTGCTCGCCGTCCCAGGTGTAGGCGCCGTCCCCGATGCGGTTGGGCCACGGGGCGACGATCGCGCCCCGGTAGAACTGGATCGGTCCCTGTTCCGGGTTGCGGACCAGCAGATCCCGGCCGGAGACGGTCAGGGACTCGAGCACGGCGCCCACGGCGGAGACCTCGGCGCGGTACGTCCCCGCGGTGAGGGTGAACAGCTCTCCGCGGTCGCGGCCGACGTCGGCCCCCGTGGCGTCCGGGGCAGGGATACCGGTGGGCTCGTACTCGTTCATGCGGTCTTCTCCTGGGTGGGGTTCGTCGAGGAGCGCTTCGCCGTCGGCTTCCGCGCGGAGGCCTTCTTCACGGCCGCTTCGGCCTCGGCCTCGGGATCCGGTTCCGGCTCGATGAGCACGATGTCGAGCCTGCGCGGGCCATGGACGCCCTCGACCCGGCTGAGCTCGATGTCGCTGGTCGCGCTCGGCCCGGAGACCATCGTCCAGGCCGCCCGCGGATCCTCGGCCATGCGTTCGATCGCCTTGGGGACGCCCAGCACCACCTGGTCCTCCTCGACCACCACGACGTGATGATCGGGGACCAGGGTGATCACCCGGCGACCGCCGATGCCGTCCGCGCGCAGCACGAGGGTGCCGGTTAGGGCGATCGCGGTATGGCAGCCGGTGAGCACGGCATCGATGTCGTCGAGCTCGCGAGGGCCGGCGGTCCCGTCGTCCTGGGAGACGTCGGCCGTCACCGATGAGGTCCAGGCCTCGGGCAGCTCGGGCGGCACGATCACGCGGGCGGCGTCGCCGAGCGCCTCGGCGATCACCGCGGCTGCGCCGTCGGCCGTGGTGCGGTGCACGACGGCGGTGTAGTCCTCCAGGCGCTGCACGAGCACGTCGCGCACCTTCCCGCGGTCGGTGGAGACCTCCTGCTTGTCGTCGGCCCGCTGGTAGGCGCGGGGCACGTCCTCGGCATCGGTGACCTCGTCGCGGCGCGGGACCGCGAGCGCGGAGCGCACCCTGGCGAGGATCTCGTCCTTGGCGCTCACACCGGGGGTGCGAGCGGGGCGCTCGTCCGTCCAGTCGCTCATGCCTGCTCCTCGTCCGTGGCGGGGCCGTCTGCGGCAGCATCGGGGCCGCCCGTGCGCGAGTCGCTGCTCGGCGAGTCGGGGTTCTTGCCTCGGTCCCGCTCCCGGGCGTCCCACCAGCTGCGGAAGGACGTGCCGGGCTTGGGCAGGTCGCGGTGGTCGGTCCAGCCCGGAACCAGCGGAAGCATGCCGGGGAGCTTGCCGATGTTGTCCCCGGGCAGCACCTTCGACAGCGGCCCGGCCGAGCGCACCGCCTTGTCGTAGGCGCGCGGGGAGCTCATCAGCTTGCTCGCGCCCTTCATCGCCACGTCCCAGGTGCCGCGGAACTGTCCCGAGGTCTCACGGCGCTGATCGACGTCCTCTGCGCGCATGTGCACCAGGATCTTGGGGATGTCGATCTTCACCGGGCACACGTCGTAGCAGGCGCCGCAGAGGCTCGAGGCATAGGGCAGCGACGTGTTCGGGTCATCCGGACCGTGCATCCCCGTCATCTGCGGCGAGAGGATCGCACCGATGGGGCCGGGATAGGTGGAGCCGTAGGCATGGCCGCCGGTGCGCTCGTAGACCGGGCACACGTTCAGGCAGGCCGAGCAGCGGATGCAGTGCAGCGCGCTGCGGCCTTCGGGGTCCTCGAGGACGGCGCTGCGACCGTTGTCCAGCAGCACCAGGTGGAACTCCTGCGGTCCGTCACCCTCGGTGACGCCTGTGAACAGCGTCGTGTACGGGTTCATCCGCTCTCCGGTGGAGGAGCGGGGCAGCAGCTGCAGGAAGACCTCGAGATCCTGGAAGGACGGGACGATCTTCTCGATCCCGACCACGGAGATCAGGGTCCTGGGCAGTGTGAGGCACATGCGGCCGTTGCCCTCGGACTCGACGACCACCATCGTGCCGGTGTCGGCGACGGCGAAGTTCGCCCCCGAGATGGCGACCCCTCCGGGGAGATCCAGGAACTTCTCGCGCAGGAAGCGGCGGGAGGCCTCCGCCAGTGCGGCGGGATCATCGGTGATGTCCGGGTCGATGTCCGGCATGGACCGCAGGAAGATGTCCCGGATCTCCGCGCGGTTGCGGTGGATGGCCGGGACCAGGATGTGGCTGGGGGTGTCTCCGGCGAGCTGCACGATGAGCTCGGCGAGGTCGGACTCGATCGCGTGGATGCCCGCGTGGGCAAGGGTCTCGTTGAGCCCGATCTCCTGGGTCGCCATCGACTTGACCTTGAGCACCTCCTGCGCATCGCGCTCGAGGGCCAGACGGGTGACGATCTCCCCGGCCTCGTCGGCATCGCGGGCCCAGTGCACCACGCCGCCGGCGGCGGTCACGGAGTCCTCGAGCTGCTCCAGCAGCTCCGGGAGATGATCGGTGACCTGCCATTTCAGGGCACTGCCGGCGTTGCGCAGCTTCTGCCAGTCCCGCACCTCGCGGACTGCGGAGGCGCGCTTGGTCTGGATGGTGGCGGTGGCATGGCGCAGGTTGCCGCGCAGAGTCTCGTCGCCGAGCTCCGAGCGGGCGGCGTCCGGGAACGACTGCGTTCCGCGCAGGTTCGAGGAGGGCGAGGCATGCTGGGGTCGGATGGACGGGATGCCGAGGTCGACGGTGCTCATGAGGCTCTCCCCAAGATGGTCTGCGAGGGCACGAAGGGCTCCTCCCGGGTGGAGGCGAGGATCTGGGCGAGGTGCACCGACTGCGGTGCAGCGCCGTTGCGACGCAGCTTGCCGCCGATGTTCATCAGGCACGAGGCATCGCCGGCGACCACGAACTCGGCGCCGGTGGAGACCACGTTCGCGGCCTTGTCGGTCACCATCGCGTCGGACGTGGCGTCGTTCTTCACCGAGAAGGTGCCGCCGAACCCGCAGCAGGTGTCGGACTCGGGGAGGTTCCGGACCTCGATCCCCTCGACGGCCCGCAGCAGCTTCACGGGGCGGGCGCCGACCTTGAGCACCCGCATCGAGTGGCAGGTCGGGTGATAGGTGACGCTGTGGGGGAAGTAGGCGCCGACATCGGTCACCTTGAGCACGTCCACGAGCAGCTCGGAGAGCTCGTACGTCTTCGCGGAGACGGCGGCGGCGCGCTCCTCGAGCTCGCTGTCGCCCTCGTGCTGAGCGACCAGCTGGTGCTGATCGCGCACACAGCCCGCGCAGGACCCCGACGGCATCACGATCGCGTCGATGCTGTCCAGCGATGGCTCGTAGGTGTCCACGAAGCTGCGCACCACGGGGGCGGCCTCCGTGTAGTAGCCGGTGTTGGTGTGCATCTGCCCGCAGCAGGTCTGCCGCTTGTCGAACACGACCTCGTGGCCGAGCCGCTCCAGCAGGGTCACGGTGGCCCGGGCGACGTCCGGCGCCATCACGTCCACCAAGCACGTGGTCATCAGCGAGATGCGCATCCGCCGTCCTTCTTTCCTGGTCGTCTTCCCGGCCGACGTCCTGGTCGGCCTGGTCCTGCTCGATCGGGGTGTCCTGCGGTGAACCGCCGGGCCTGCCGGCGACGGACGGGCCGTCGGCCTCCCGGACAGGAAGCCGACGACGCCGCTCAGGGGTGCTCGAGCCCCAGCGAGTGCGCCGTCGCCTCGAGGGAGCGGTGCGCGGCGTCGGGATCGTCGTTCAGCGAGGTGCCCCAGCTGGGGACCATCTGCGAGATCGTCGGGCGCCAGCCCTCGATGCGGTCGGGGAACATGCGCTCGAGCAGGTTGAGCATGATGCTCGTCGCGGTCGAGGCGCCCGGGGACGCGCCCAGCATGCCGCTGATGGAGCCGTCCTCCGCGCTGATCAGCTGCGTGCCGAACTGCAGGACTCCGTGCTTGGTGGCATCAGGGGCGATGACCTGGACGCGCTGACCCGCGGTGACCTCCTCCCAATCGGCGTCGACGGCGGAGGGCATGTACTCCAGCAGCGCCTCGAAGCGCTGGTGCCTGGTCGCCGCGACCTGGGAGATCAGGTACACCATGAGATCCAGGTTCGGCGGGGCGACCGCCATCATCTGGGTGAGGTTGGAGGGCTTCACCGACGCGAACAGGTCGGTGTAGCTGCCGGACTTGAGGAACTTCGGGGACCACCCCGCGTACGGCCCGAACATGAGCGAGCGCTTGCCGTCGACGTGACGGGTGTCGAGGTGGGGAACGCTCATCGGCGGCGCGCCGACGGCGGCCTTGCCGTACACCTTCGCATCGTGACGGGCGATCACGTCGGGGTTCGTGCAGCGCAGCCACTGGCCGGAGATCGGGAACCCGCCGAAACCGCGGATCTCGTCGATACCGGACTTCTGGAGCAGCGTGAGAGCCGCGCCGCCCGCGCCGACGAAGACCTTCGGTGCCCGGACCACCTGGATCGAACCATCGGTCGTGGAGCGCACCATGACGCCCCAGTCCGTGCCCATCCGGCGCAGATCGATGACCTCGGAACCGGTCGCGACCGTAGTGCCGCCGCGGCCGGAGAAGTCCAGCAGCTGATTGGTCAGCGCTCCGAAGTCCACATCGGTGCCGTCGGGCGAATAGGTCGCGGCGATCGTCTCCGTGACGGGACGGCCCTCGGTGACCAGCGGTGCCCACTCCTCGAGCTTCGCGTGCTCGGTGGTGAACTCCATACGGTCGAACAGCGGGTTCGCGGTCAGCGCCTCATGGCGGCGACGCAGGTAGTCCACGCTCTCCATCCCGTGCACGAAGCTCATGTGCGGCACGGAGTTGATGAAGGAGGAGGGGTCCCCGATGCGGTCGTTCTCGACCAGGTGCGACCAGAACTGCCGGGACACCTGGAACTGCTCGTTGATGGTGATCGCCTTGTGGGGGCTGACCGATCCGTCGACGTCCTGCGGGGTGTAGTTGAGCTCGCACAGTGCGCTGTGACCGGTGCCGGCGTTGTTCCAGCCGTCACTGGACTCCAGGCCCAGCTGGTCGAGCTTCTCGAGCACGACGATGTGCCAATCCGGTTCGAGCTCGGTGAGCATCGCGGCGAGTGTGGCGCTCGCGATCCCGCCGCCGATCAGCACTGCGTCAGCACGGGTCACGTCCAGGTCTGCCATGTTTCTCCGTTCAAGCGGTCTCGGGGCGCACCGGTGCGCGCCGCGTGAACGGTCTCGCGCGTCGAGGTGGCCGTGCCCACCAGCGTAACCCTGGTCCTGTCGCGAGGAGGTATCGGAACCGGCTTTCCGGACCAGGGACCCGGGCAGGTGCTCCGGGCCGAGGGACCGGACCGACAGCCCGGAGCGATGCGTCGCAGAGGTCGAGGGGTCCCTGCCCGGGCTCACACGGTCGCGGCGCTGCGCGCCTCGAGATCCTCCAGCAGCAGCTCGACCCTCCGGCCGAGCAGGGCCGTCGCGACGACGATCATGGTCGCCGCACCGAACAGGAAGGCCAACGGCCACAGGAACGAGCACACCACGATCCACACCCCGAGCAGCAGGATCAAAGCGAGGAACCGCGCCGGCACGGTGCCGGGCACCAGGAGCGCCAGCCGCCACGCGACCAGCAGGTCCTGTCGTCGCACCCGGGGGACCGCCACGAGCACCGCGGCGCTGACCGTCGACCAGGTGGCGCTGACCACGGCCAGGCCAGCCAGGATGAGCGGAGCCACCGAGCCGGACGCCCCGCCACCGATCACGATCCAGATCATCGAGACGGAGCCCAGCTGGACGATCATCAGGGGAAGCAGCCGCAGAGTGGCCGTGACGAACTGGCGCCTGTAGCTCTCCCACATCACAGGCAGCGCCTTCACCTTCGCCCCGTGGCGAGATGCTCGAAAGGCGTCAGCGGCGGCGACACTCGCGGGGGCGACCCCCAGTGCCACGAGGCCCAGGAGGCTGAGGAGCATCCAGACGAGGTTGATCCGCAGGACCAGATAGACCAGCTCGAACCCTTCGTTCAGGCGCGTCACCCAGACGGGGACCTCCGTCGGGCCCGCAGGTGTTCCGGTGCGATTCATGGAGGCAGGCTATCGGCTCCGTGTGTGAGGCCGTGCACAGCGTCCAAGGGGCACTCTCAGCAGAGAACCGATGTCTCTATAGAGGGGTGTCACGTAGCGATCGGCGCCCGCTGCAGAATTCAGGTCTGTCTCGGGAAATCTTCACCCGGCGGTTCATCAAAGGCCCGATCTTTGGTGGAATGGGTTCCATGCACAGCACCCCGCGCGCCGACGCGCTCTCCACTGCTCCCGCTGTTCTCGCTCCGACACCCGCCCAGCTCGCGTGGCAGAAGGACGGACTCGGCGTCTTCTTCCATGTCGGGGTGAACACCTTCGCCGGGAAGGAATGGAGCGACGGCACCCTGGCCCCGGACACCTTCGACCCCAGCGATCTGGACGCCGACCAGTGGGTGCGCACCGCCCGGGACCTCGGGGCGAAGTACGTGGTGCTCACCGCGAAGCACCACGACGGCTTCTGCCTCTGGCCCACGGCGACCACCGCGTACTCCGTGGCCTCCTCGCCCTGGAAGGACGGCGGCGGAGATGTGGTGGCCGAGGTCGTCGATGCCTGCCGTCGGCACGGGATGAAGCTCGGGCTCTACCTCTCGCCCTGGGACCGGAACGCCCCGCAGTACGAGGACCCCGAGACCTACGACGAGTTCTACCTCGCACAGCTGCGCGAGCTGTGCACGAACTACGGAGAGCTGCATGAGCTGTGGTTCGACGGTGCCGGATCGGCCGGTCGTGAATATGCCTGGGACCGGATCGGCGAGGTGATCGCGGAGCTGCAGCCGACGGCGATGGTCTTCAACATGGGTCCCGCCACGATCCGCTGGGTGGGGAATGAGGACGGCCTGGCCGCGGATCCGGTCGAGTACGTCACCACCTCCACCGACCTCAACAACTACGACGAGGACGTCATCCAGACCGGCGAGGCCGTCTACCTGCCGCCCGAATGCGACGTCTCGCTGCGCAAGGGCTGGTTCTGGCAGCCGGGGGAGGAGCCCAAATCACTCTCTCACCTGCTGGCCATCCATGATCGATCCATCGGCCTGGGCGCCAATCTGCTGCTGAACATCCCTCCGGACCGGCGCGGTCGGCTCGACGATGCCGATGTGGAGCGTGTCAGAGAGCTCGCCGAGGCGTTGCAGCAGCGGTTCGGCGATCCTGTCGAGGCCGTGCTCGAGACGGGTGGCGCAGGCGCCGTCCGTGCGCAGCTTCCCGCCGGGACGACCTTCGACCATGTCGAGATCCACGAGGCGCTCGAGGAGGGGCAGCGGGTCGCCGCTCACCGGGTCCTGCTCGAGGACGGCACGGTCCTGGCCACGGGCGGGAGCATCGGCGTGCGGCGCATCCATCGCCTCGAGACGCCGGTGCAGTCGGGCTCGCTCGTCGTCGAGGTCGACGGACCAGGTGCAGTGATCGAGTCCGTCGCCGTGCACGACGCCGGCGACGCACCGACTCCTGACTCGGACATCGCATACAGCGCGACCACGCAGAGGCCCGTGTCCTGAGGCCGAGGCTCTGAGACCTGGTGGGTCGGCCTGCGCCGCGCGTGTCCGACGCGCACCTCCTCAGGGGATGCGCCCTTCTAGAGGTAGGAGGTCTGCGGACAGCGGCGCGGACTGTGTTGCGCGGCCGGCGCGACCGAGCGCCGTAGATGGTGTTGCTCAGCCTTGCGTCGGCCGCCGTCCGTCCGTAATCTACGTCTAGACATCGGAGGACTGTGGGAGGAACGCCCACAACCTGATCCGAGCAGATTCGAGGAGAACCGTGCCGACCATCAGTGACCTGCGTGTGCATGACGTCCGCTTCCCGACCTCACGGGACCTGGACGGATCAGACGCCATGAACCCGGACCCGGACTACTCGGCCGCCTACGTCGAGCTGCTCACCAGCGACGGTGAGGCGGGCGAGGGCCTCGTGTTCACCATCGGCCGGGGCAACGATGTGCAGTGCGCGGCGATCGAGGCGCTCGCCGGCCATGTCGTGGGCCGGGACGTCGATGCCCTGCTCTCGGGGTTGGGCAACTTCTCCCGCGAACTCGTCGGCGATTCCCAGCTGCGCTGGCTCGGACCGGAGAAGGGCGTCATGCACATGGCGATCGGTGCCGTCGTCAACGCTGCGTGGGACCTTCGTGCGCGCCGTGAGGGGAAGCCGCTCTGGCTGCTGCTGGCAGAGCTCGCCCCGGAGCAGATCGTCGACCTGGTCGACTTCCGCTACCTGTCCGACGCGCTCACCCGGGACGAGGCGCTCGAGATCCTGCGACGCGCGGAGCCCGGGAAGTCGGAGCGCATCGCCGCCCTGCAGGCCGACGGCGTCCCGGCCTACACGACCACTCCGGGATGGCTCGGCTACAGCGACGAGAAGCTCATCCGGCTGCTGCGCGAGGCACGCGACGAAGGCTTCGACATGGTCAAGCTGAAGGTCGGCGCCGACGTCGAGGACGATGCGCGACGCATGCGGATCGCCCGCGAGACGATGGGGGAGGGCTACCCGATCGCGATGGATGCGAATCAGCGCTGGGATGTCGCGGACGCTGTGGCCTGGCTCGAGCGGCTGGCTCCCTACGATCCGGCGTGGATCGAGGAGCCCACCAGTCCCGATGATGTGCTGGCCCACGCCGCGATCCGTCGGGCGATCGCCCCGTTGCGGGTGGCCACCGGGGAGCAGATGCAGAACCGCATCATCGCCAAGCAGCTCCTGCAGGCCGGAGCTCTCGATGTGCTCCAGCTCGACGCCTCCCGGGTCGGAGGGGTCAACGAGAACATCGCGATCCTGCTGCTGGCCGCGAAGTTCGATATCCCCGTCTGCCCGCATGCGGGTGGAGTGGGCCTGTGCGAGCTCGTCCAGCACTACGCGTTCTTCGATGCCGCCGCCGTCGCCGGACCGCGCTCGGACCGCTACATCGAGTACGTGCACCACCTCCACGAGCACTTCGAGGATCCCGTCGTGATCGACCAGGGTTCCTACGCCGCACCCACGAATCCCGGTTCGGGAGCGCGAATGCACGAGCGCTCCGTCCAGGAGCACCGGTTCCCGCAGGGCGACGTCTGGAAGGATCTGAGCGATGCCGACGCCTCCTGACACCGCCTCCGCCGGCCCCGCCGGTCCCACTGACCCCTCTGGCCTCTCCGGTGCTGCGGCGCCGGATGCGCCTGCGCGACGTCGGCGCAACCCGTTGCCGGAGCTCGGCTTCGGAGCTGCTCAGCTCGGCAACCTCTACCGCGTCACCACCGACGACGAGGCGCGTGGCGCCGTCGACGCGGCGTGGGAGGGCGGGATCCGGATGTTCGACACCGCCCCGCACTACGGCATCGGGACCAGTGAGCGGCGCCTCGGGGCTCTCCTCGCGGACCGTCCCCGGGAGGAGTACGTGCTCTCCACCAAGGTGGGGCGGCTGCTCGTGCCCGGCCCCGGTGACGGCGACGACATGGAGCATGAGTTCGCCGTTCCGGACGATCACATCCGGGTGTGGGACATGAGCGGTCAGGGGATCCGGCGCAGCCACGCGGAGTCCCTCGAGCGGCTCGGCCTGGACCGGGTCGACATCCTGTATCTGCACGACCCGGAGGAGGGCCCCACCGAGCAGGCGTTCGCGGAGGCCCTGCCCACTCTGGCCGCGATGCGGGAGGAGGGCCTGATCAGCCGCATCGGCGTCGGCTCCAAGGACGTGGACGTCCTCACCCGCGCCGTGCGCACCGGCCTGCTGGACGTGGTCATGGTCTCCGGTCGCTACACCCTGCTCGAGCAGCCCGCCGCGGAGCAGCTGCTGCCCGCCTGCCTGGACCATGAGGTGGAGGTGGTCGCGGTATCCGTCTTCAACTCCGGGATCCTCTCCCGGCCCACGGTGCCGGACCGCGCGAAGTACGAGTACGGCGACGCGCCCGTCGATCTCCTGCAGCGTGCTCGCGAGCTGGCCGCGCTCGCCGTGCGCTACGGCGTCGAGCTCCCCGAGCTGGCGATCCGCTACCCGCTGCGGCACCCCGCGATCTCCTCCGTCGTGCTCGGGATGCGCACCGCCGATCAGGTGCGCCAGAACATCGAGCGCTGCCTGCGGGAGATCCCCGAGGAGATCTGGGAGCAGATCGATGCGTGAGGTCCGCACGGATGCCCACCTGCACCTGTGGGATCTCGCCGGAGGCGGTTACGGCTGGCTCGCGGAAGCCCCCGAGGCTCTGCGACGGAACGCCCGCTGGGACGCGGCTGCGCCTCAGCTCGACGCACTCGGGGTGGAGCGCGTGGTGCTCGTGCAGGCCGACGACACCCGGGCGGACACCCTCGCGATGCAGGAAGCGGCCACCGCGATCGAATCGAGCGCCAGGAGCAGGTCCGGGGCTACGGGAGTGCAGTGCGTGGACGTGGTCGCGTGGCTGCCCTTGGCCGATCCCGGTGAGTGCGCGCGCCTGCTCGGGGACGGTACGGCGATGGCCCACGTCGTGGGCGTGCGCCAGCTGATCCACGACGATCCGGATCCCGGCGTCCTGGATCGCGCCGAGGTGCGCGAGAGCCTCGGCCTGCTCGCCGCCAGGGGCCTCCCGCTCGACGTCCCGGACGCCTTCCCCCGGCATCTCGGCCAGGCCGCGCGCGTCGCGGCGGAGGTGGAGGGCCTGGTGGTGGTGCTGGACCACCTGGGGAAGCCACCGCTGGGGGACGTCGCCGAGATGCAGGAGTGGGAGCGGTCCCTGCGGGGCGTCGCGGCGCAGAAGGGCACGGTCGCCAAGATCTCCGGCCTCTCGACCAGTGGCCGGGGCTTCGCAGCGTCCGGCGCACTGCGCACCGCCCTCGACCTCGCCCTCGAGGTGTTCGGGCCGGAACGCCTGATGTTCGGCAGCGATTGGCCGATCGCGCCCACGCCCTTCGACCTGGGATCGGGGACCGGGCCGCTGCTCGAGCTGCTGGGGGAGCTGCCGTCCGAGGATCGTGCCGAGATCATGCACGGCACCGCGCAGCGGGTCTACCGGCGGCTCTCGACCGCCTGATCCCGCGCTGATCCCGCGCGGGGCGCGCGCCGCTCAGCCGGCCGAGAGCCCCTTCTGGATCCAGCTCTCGACCCCGCCGATATGGGCAGCGGCATGCACACGCGCCAGATCCGCCCGACCTGCGCGCAGCGCATCGAGGATGCGACGGTGCTCGGCGAGCGTCGCCTGCACCGCGGAGTCCTCCGTGAGCCCGCGCCATACCCGGGCGCGGGCGGTGGCGCTCGCGAGCCCTTCGAGCATCGAGGCGAGGTAGGCGTTGGGGCACCGGCTCGTGATGAGCTGATGGAAGTCGATGTCTGCCTGGACGAGATCCTCGACCGAGGAGTGGTCCGAGAGGTCGACCATGAGCTGCTCGAGCCGCTCGAAGTCATGGTCGCTGAGGTGCGGGCAGGCCTGCTCGACAGCAGTGGGCTCCAGCAGGCGGCGCACCTCGAGGATCTGTCCCTCACCCGATCCCTGATGCAGGTCCAGGATGAATCCCAGCGACTCCACCAGCAGGCTCGGGGCGAGGGAGGTGACATAGGTGCCATCGCCCTGGCGCACGTCCAGCACACGGATCACGGAGAGGGCCTTGACGGCCTCGCGCAGGGAGTTGCGGCTCACGCCGATCCGCTCGGCGAGCTCCTTCTCCGGCGGCAGACGGTCCGACGGGCCGAGTTCGCCGTCGATGATCATCTGCTTGATCGCATCGATCGCACGGTCCGTCACAGCATGCGGTGCTGGCATCGCGTCCCACTCCTCGCCGGACCGGCGTACGTGCCGGTCACGCATCGGTTCGATGCTAGTCGAAGTGGGCTGCAGCCGGGAGTCGAACGGCGCGGGTTCGTCGCGGAACCACGGGGAACCAGGGGGTCCGCGGGAGCCCCGTGCAGTGGCAGCGCCTGGCAGACCGCTGGTCGCGCTCGTCGGCAGCACCCCATGCCGCACCTCATGTCGCGCCCGCCTGTCCCGCCCGCCCGTCACGCCCGCGGCGAACAGGCGCGGCTTCCGCGCCGAATCCGCGTAGTCTCGATCCATCACCACCACCGGACGGGGGAGGACCATGTTCGAACGCTTCACCGATCGCGCCCGTCGCGTCGTCGTCCTGGCCCAGGACGAAGCACGGCTGCTGAATCACAACTACATCGGCACCGAGCACATCCTGCTGGGACTCATCCACGAGGCCGAAGGAGTCGGCGCCAAGGCGCTCGAAGCCCTCGGCGTGACCCTCGATGCCGTGCGCGAGCAGGTTCGCGACATCATCGGCGAGGGCAACCAGACCCCCAGCGGCCACATCCCCTTCACGCCCCGCGCGAAGAAGGTGCTGGAGCTGAGCCTGCGCGAAGCGCTGCAGCTGGGACACAACTACATCGGCACCGAGCACATCCTGCTGGGCCTGCTGCGCGAGGGCGAGGGCACTGCGGTCAAGGTGCTCTCCCGTCTCAAGGCCGAGCCGTCGGCCGTGCGGCAGGAGGTCATCGAGCGCCTCTCCGGCTACCAGGGCAAGGAGCCGGCCACCGCCGGCGGCCCCTCCGAGGGTCAGCCCGCCGGATCGCTCGTGCTGGACCAGTTCGGCCGCAACCTCACGCAGGCCGCCCGCGACGGCAACCTCGACCCGGTCATCGGGCGCGAGCACGAGGCCGAGCGGGTCATGCAGGTGCTCAGCCGCCGCACCAAGAACAACCCGGTGCTGATCGGCGAGCCCGGCGTGGGCAAGAGCGCCGTCGTCGAGGGCCTCGCCCAGTCCGTCGTGGCCGGGGACGTCCCCGAGACGCTCAAGGACAAGCAGATCTACACCCTCGACCTCGGTTCCCTGGTGGCGGGCTCCCGCTACCGCGGTGACTTCGAGGAGCGCCTGAAGAAGGTGCTCAAGGAGATCCGCACCCGCGGCGACATCATCCTGTTCATCGACGAGATCCACACCCTCGTGGGTGCGGGTGCCGCCGAGGGCGCGATCGATGCCGCGAGCATCCTCAAGCCGATGCTGGCCCGCGGCGAGCTGCAGACCATCGGCGCGACGACTCTCGAGGAGTACCGCAAGCACATCGAGAAGGATGCTGCGCTCGAGCGCCGCTTCCAGCCGATCCAGGTGGATCAGCCCTCGGTCGCGCACACGGTCGAGATCCTCAAGGGCCTGCGCGACCGTTACGAGGCGCACCACAAGGTGACGATCACGGATGCCGCACTGGTGGCCGCCGCGAACCTCGCGGACCGCTACGTCAACGACCGTTTCCTGCCGGACAAGGCGATCGACCTGATCGACGAGGCCGGTGCGCGTCTGCGCATCCGTCGTCTCACCGCGCCGCCCGAGCTCAAGGAGTTCGACACGCGCATCGAGGAGACGCGGAAGAAGAAGGAGGAGGCGATCGACGGCCAGGACTTCGAGCTCGCCGCCTCCCTGCGCGACGAGGAGCAGCAGCTCAAGTCCGAGCGCGACGAGAAGGAGAAGGCCTGGCGTCACGGTGAGAACGACGCGGTGACCACGGTCTCCGAAGAGGTCATCGCCGAGGTTCTCGCCGCCTCGACCGGCATCCCGATCGTGAAGCTCACCGAGGAGGAGTCCTCGCGGCTGCTCAACATGGAGGACGAGCTCCACAAGCGCGTCATCGGTCAGCACGAGGCCATCAAGGCGCTCTCGCAGGCGATCCGCCGCACCCGTGCGGGGCTCAAGGATCCCAAGCGCCCGGGCGGCTCGTTCATCTTCGCCGGGTCCACCGGCGTCGGCAAGACGCTGCTGGCCAAGGCGCTGGCGGAGTTCCTCTTCGGCGACGAGGAGTCGCTCATCCAGCTGGACATGTCCGAGTTCGGCGAGAAGCACACCGCCTCGCGGCTGTTCGGCTCGCCCCCCGGCTACGTCGGCTACGACGAGGGCGGACAGCTCACCGAGAAGGTGCGTCGCAAGCCGTTCTCCGTGGTCCTGTTCGACGAGGTGGAGAAGGCCCATGTGGACATCTTCAACTCGCTGCTGCAGATCCTCGAGGACGGCCGGCTCACGGATTCCCAGGGTCGCATCGTCGACTTCAAGAACACCGTGATCATCATGACCACCAACCTCGGCACGCGCGACATCGCCAAGGGCGTGTCCCTGGGCTTCACCGCCGGGGGAGACCTCTCCACCGACTACGAGCGGATGAAGGCGAAGGTCCACGAGGAGCTCAAGCAGCACTTCAAGCCCGAGTTCCTCAACCGTGTCGATGACGTGGTCGTGTTCCCGCAGCTCTCGCGCTCGGAGATCGTCGAGATCGTCGACTTGGAGGTGGGCAAGCTCGGCAAGCGTCTGCAGGACAAGGACATGTCGATCGAGCTCGCACCGGCCGCGAAGAGCGTCGTCGCGGAGAAGGGCTTCGACCCGGTCCTGGGTGCTCGTCCGCTGCGTCGCACGATCCAGCGCGACATCGAGGACGTCCTGTCGGAGAAGATCCTCTTCGGCCAGGTCCACGTGGGCGACACGATCCTCGTGGACGCGGAGGGCGAGGGTTTGCTCGGCGAGCTGACCTTCAGCCGCCGTACGCCCGACGGCACGGTCGAGCCGATCAGCGAGAACATCGATCTCGAGGCGGTCACCCAGGCTCGGTCGGAGGAGCTCACTCACCCTGATGCCCCGGTGGAACCGGGCACGGACAGTGCGGAGGCCAGTACCTCCTGATCGGTGAGGGCCGGTCCCGCGTCACGCGGGGCCGGCCCTTTCCGCGTGCTGGGCGGTCATGGCGACCGCGAGGGCTGCCCTCACCGCCGGTCTGAGAGCCCGGCGCCGGCCGGTGGCGACCTGTCCTGGGCCGGCGCGGTACGTGTCAGCAGGTCTCGGCACCTCACCCAGCATCCCGGATCGTCCTCGGCGGCCAGGCGACGCGGAGCTGACGGTCGCGGGCAGCACCGCACGATCACCATGTGCAGCAGATCCACGAGCAGCAGATCGCTCTGAGAGCTGATCTCGACATCGATGAGGAAGGAACCCACGAATGGGCGAATTCATCGACTGGATGCTGTCCTTGTCCGGGCAGGTCGAGGACTGGATCCTGGTCGTCGCCGACGCCTGGTGGGTCTACCTCGTCATCTACGGGCTGTCCGCACTGGACGGCTTCTTCCCGACGGCTCCGAGCGAGTCGACGATCGTGTCGCTCTCCTCCCTGTGGTCCTCCTCCGGCCGGCCCTACCTCCTCCTGATCGGTCTCGCGGCATGGATCGGGGCCTGGACCGGGGACAACATCGGCTACTGGCTCGGGAGCAAGATCGGCTGGGAACGCTTCCGGTTCCTGCGTGAGGGCAAGGGGCGCACGGCGGTCGAAGCCGCTGAGCGTGGCTTGCAGCGACGCGCGCTGCTCTTCCTCATGACCGCCAGGTACATCCCCTTCGGACGCACGGCCGTCAACCTCGTCGCCGGAGCGGTGCACTTCCCGCATGCCAAGTTCTGGCCGCGCTCCCTGCTGTCGACCTTCGTGTGGGCCGTGTACTCCTGCGCGATCGGTGCCATCGCCGGTGCCTGGTTCGGTGAGCACAACCTGCTGGCGATCACGGTCGCGCTCGTCGCCGCCGTGGTGCTCGCGCTGATCGCCGAGCGCGTGATCAACGCCGTCCACCGCACGCTGGACCGCCGCGCCGAGGCCCGCGGAGAGATCGTCCCGGACCGGGACGAGGACGAGCCGCTCTCCGGACCGGAGGGGCCGACGGCCCAGGCCGCCCACGCCGCTGCGGCGCAGGACTCGCAGGACTCCGCTTCCCAGGTTCCGCAGGACTCCGCCTCGCAGGTCCCGCTGGATTCCACCGGTCCGCGGGCGAGCGGGACGCCAGAGCTCGCAGATCCAGAACCCGTCACCGCACAAGGACAGGACAGTCCCGCATGACCATCAGCATTCGCCCGGCGCTTCCCGCTGACGTACGAGCCATCAACGCGCTCGTCGAGCCGATGACGCACACCGGGATCCTGCTCGGCAAGGATCTCGTGTCGTACTACGAGGCGGTGCAGGAGTTCCTCGTCGCCGTGGACGACAGAGGGGAGGTGGTCGGTTGCGGCGCCCTCCACGTGATGTGGGAGGACCTCGCCGAGGTGCGCACCCTGGCGGTGCACGACAGCCAGCGCAGCACCGGACTGGGGCACCGCATCCTCGTCGCGCTGCTGGAGCGCGCCACGCAGCTCGGGCTCAGCCGCGTCTTCTGTCTCACCTTCGAGGTCGAATTCTTCGCCCGTCATGGCTTCGAAGTGATGGCCGAGGTGGTCGAGCCCGAGATCTACAACCAGCTCCTGCGCTCTCCGGACGAAGGCATCGCGGAGTTCCTCGACTTGGCTCGCGTCAAGCCCAACACGCTCGGCAACACCCGCATGATCTGGACGCTGCCGAGCGGGGACTGACAGGCTCCCGGATCGGCGCTGCAGCGACCGGAACACCCCGTCGTCGGAACGCGTGGGTCAGGGGAGGCGCAGTCCCTCCTCGGTCCGGGCGGCGAGCCCGTCGGCCACGAGGGACGTCATGCAGCGCTCCACGCGGGGCCGGTCCTCGGGATCCAGCGCGAGCAGATCCTTGGTCGGCGCCTCGCCGTCGCGGCGCAGGGCCGCCATGATCTGACCGCGCATCTGACGGTCGGTGCCCTCGAAGGTCTGGCGACGTCGGGTGTCGACGGGAGCGGCCGGGCTGCCGTCGGCGACCCAGGCGCACCCGTTCTCGGCCAGGGGGCATTGCGCGCAGCGAGGGGAACGAGCAGTGCACACGAGAGCCCCGAGCTCCATGACCGCCTGGTTCCAGGCGACCGATCGCTCACGCTCGGCCGGCAGGCTGCGCGTGGCCAGCGCGCGCTCCGCCGCCGAGTAGGAGCGGGCGGGCAGGGCGACGCCTTCGACGCTCCGGGCGAGGACGCGCCGGATGTTGGTGTCCACCACGACGGCACGGTCATGGTGAGCGAACGCGGTGACGGCAGCGGCCGTGTACTCCCCGATGCCGGGCAGGGCGCGCAGAGCGTCGAGCCCGCGAGGGACCGTTCCCCCATGCTCGCGCACGATCGTTCTCGCGCACTCCTGCAACCGCAATGCGCGGCGCGGATATCCCAGCCGGTCCCAGCAGCGCAGGACCTCCGAGGTCGGGGCGTCTGCGAGATCCGCGGGGGTGGGCCACTGCTGCATCCACTCCGTCCACCGGGGGAGCACCCGCGAGACCGGGGTCTGCTGCAGCATCACCTCGGAGACCAGCACGGCCCAGGCGGAGGTGTCCTCATGACGCCAGGGGAGATCGCGGCCGTGGTGGGCGAACCACTCGATCACCGTCTCCACGCTGAGGTCAGACACCTGATCTGTCGGAGGTGTCTGCTCCTGAGCACTGCGGGGCGGGACCTCTCGGTCCCGCCCCGCAGTGAGGAGAGGTGGTGCCGGGGCACCATTCATGTCGTTCAGACCTGGGGAGGCGTTGCGCCGCCCTGCTGAGGGGGCGTGGTGCCGTCCTGCGGAGCCGTGCTGCCGTCCTGGAGGGGAGCAGCGCCAGCAGCGTGCTGAGGAGCCAGGGCGTCACGGATCTCGGTGAGGAGCAGGATGTCCTCGGAGACGGCGGACTCCTCTTCCTCAGGAAGTCCACGGCGACGACGGTCCATCTTGCGCGCGGCCGAGATCGGCAGCACGAAGACGAAGTACACGACAGCTGCCGTGATGAGGAATGCGATGACTGCAGAGAGGATCGCGCCGATATCCACCTTGGTGGATTCGTTCGTGATCTTGAAGGCCAGGCCGTCGACGTTGTTGCCGCCGAAGACGTTGATGACGGGCTGGATCATGTTCTCCACGAACGCGGTGATCAGGGCCGTGAAGGCGGAGCCGATGACGACACCGACGGCAAGGTCGATGACGTTGCCCTGCATGATGAATTCCTTGAAGCCCTTCATAGGGTCATCCTTACTGATTCGGGGAGAGGGAAAGCCGCTTGCACGGCCCACCGGGACTCTAACCGATCAGCGCGACGCTCAACCAGCCTTCCGCCGAGGAGCGGGCGAGGACGGCCGCATCATCGCGGTCGATCGCGACCAGGACCTGCGCTGGTGCTGCGGTTCCGCTGCTGAGCATGGAGGAGGTCTCCGGGTCGCGATCCGATGGGACCTCGACCACATGGGCGAGAATGCGGCGGGGAACGGCGGACTCCGGGGCGGAGCCGATGATCTCCACCTGGGACCCGGGGAGCAGCAGCGGCGCCAGCGCCGCGGGGACGGGCACGGCCATCAGCGCGGATCCGTCGGCGACGGCGGAGGGCTCGCCTCCATCGAGTGCTCCGGTCAGCACAGGGGAGTCGGCCGGCACCCGCACCGCCGTCTCCTGCCCGACGATCCCCTCGGCGCTCGAGACGGCTCCCGGCGGGACCAGGTCGACCGCTACGCGCACCGAGCGGAGGTGATGGGCATCCAGCACCGTGCCGGCCGGCAGCTCGACATCCGCCACGACGACGGTGGCCGCCTGGCTGTCCGGTGGCAGCAGAGATGGGACGACCAGGGCGAGGACCAGCGCAGCGGCGAGGGCCGCGAGGGTGCGCCGGCGTCGACGCAGAGCGCGCCGCCAGACGGGGAGCTGGGCACGGATCCGAGGGAGCATGGCCCGAGGCTAGAGCGCGCTCCTGCCGGGCCGCGCGACGGCGCAGCCGGCGGTGGACGAGCTCGGTCTGTGGAGGAGAGGTCGTGACGCCGGCCGCGCAGCCGTCGGACCAGCGCCCGGGCCGTGGGTCAGGAGGCGGCGGGAGCGGGCTGGCTGCTGGTGCTGCCGGCGCTGCTGGACTCCGTGCTGGTGCTGGTGCTGGTGCTGGTGCTGGTGCTGGAGTCCGAGCTCGAGCGTGCCGCGGAGGAGGACTCCGTCGAGCTGTCGCCCGTGCCGGAGGCCGCCGAGGAGCCCGAGGAGGAGGCGCCCGAGGACGCGGAGTCCGTGGAGTAGAAGCCGGGGCCCTTGAAGACGATCCCCACGGAGTCGAAGACCTTGCGCAACGTTTCCTGCGTGCACTCGGGGCACGTCACCAGAGAGGCGTCGCTGAAGCTCTGGTACTGCTCGAACCGATGACCGCAGTTCTTGCAGGCATAAACATAGGTGGGCACGCGGAGTCCTCCGGGATGTTCTGTGAACTCGACCGCGGAAGGCGCGGCCGCGACGATTCTACGACTGGGACGGGACGTGTGGGGTCTCTGCGCCATCGATCGTGACCAGGCAGACGAGCCCGTCGGCCGTGAGCACGGCCGGGATCGGGATGTCGTGCTCCTCGCGCGGGAGCGAACCCGCCGAGAGGAGCTCGGAGGGATGCACCACCGCGATCACCTCGCAGCTGTCGCGCACCTGGGTGAGTGCCCGGTCGTAGTACCCGGCGCCGTGGCCGATGCGCGTGCCGAGGCGATCCACCGCGACCGCCGGCGCGAGCACCAGGGCGGCACGGGCGAGGGCATCGGGACCGATCCTCTCCCCGGCGGGCTCCATGCCGAATCCGCGCCCCGGGGACGCGACGAAGTCGGAGTGCCCGTCCCACCGGATCCAGTCGAGTCGCTCCGCTCCCGCAGCAGCAGGGAACACGAGGTCCGCCCCGAGCTCGGCGAGCCGGCGCGCCAGGGGCAGCACGTCGGCTTCGGTGGGGGTCGGATGATAGGCGGCGACCAGCGGGCGTTCGGTGCCGGCCGCTGCCAGGAGCGCCTGGATCCGCGCGATCACGGGCTCGGCCTCCTCCAGCAGCTGCTGGGACTCCCGGGCACGACGTCGCGCACCGTCCTGCCCTCCGTAGCGCTCCCGACGCTGGGCCCGCAGCATGCTGCGCAGCTCCTTCTTCCGCGTGGTGATCGCCTCCGTGTCCATGTGCTCCACGATCCCACAGCGCACCTCTGCGCGCGCCTCACCTGGACGGGCACCTCGCCACTCCACCTCGCCACCCAGCAGCGAGACGTGCCCCGGGCGCGGGCCGCGCCCGTCTACGATGGCGCGATGGTTCACGTGTGGCCGCTGACACTGCGCGACGGGGAGCTGGTGCTGCGGCCCCTGCGACGCCGTGATCGCGCCGATTTCGAGCGCCTGCGCACCCGCAACCGCGAGTGGCTGCGGCCCTGGGACGCCACGGATCCGGAGGCTCCCCGCAGGATCCTCCCCTTCAGCTCCGTGCGACGCTGGAACGAGCAGCAGGCACGCCTGGGGCTGTATCTGCCGCTGCTGATCACCGTGCGCGGCAAGCCGGCCGGCCAGATCACCGCAGGTCCGATCCAGTACGGCGCGCTGCGCACCGCAACTCTCGGCTACTGGATCGATCGGGACCTGGCCGGAGCCGGTCTCGTGCCGAGATCCGCGGCGCTGATGATCGATCACCTCTTCGCCGAGCTCGGGCTGCACCGGGTGGAGGTGACGGTCCGCCCCGAGAACGACGCCAGCCTGAGAGTGGTCCAGAAACTGCATCTGCGCCCCGAGGGGACTCGCCGCGCCGCGATCCACGTCGACGGCGCCTGGCGCGATCACAGCGTCTTCGCGCTCACGGCGGAGGAGGTGAGGACGGGGGATGACGGCAAGGGCGTCCTCGCGCGACTTCACAGAGAGTTCTTCTCCGACACGCCCATGGGATGACCAGGGAAATCACATCCCTGTCATTAGTGTGTCGGTGTGGAGTCCATCAACCTCGGCGCCGTCCTCTTCGGCCTTCTGCTGCTGCTGTGGGTGGCCTATGCCCTCCCGCGGACGGCAGGCCGCCGCGAGGTGATGGGCCGAGCGCGGGAGACGGAGCTCACCGAGATCAGCTCGGGAACCCGTGATCTGTCCGAGGCCGTCCACGCCCGTCGCTCCTCCCGTGAGGTGAATGCCGCTATGTCCCAGGACCGCCTGCTCCTGCGTCCCGCCGATCCGACCAGTCGCCCGCGCTTCGACGCAGTGCCCGGTGCCCGCATCGACCTGCTCGAGGAGCGCGCCCGAGCGCGGCGTCTCATGAAGGTCGTGCTGGTGGGGATGGTCGCGATCACCCTCGCGCTCGTCGGGCTCGCTGTGGCCCAGATCCTCACCTGGTGGGTGCCGGCGATCGCCGTCATCGCCCTGACCACGTACCTGCTGGGCCTGCGCCGGGCCGAGCTCGAGAGGCGCGCCCGCGTCACCCGCGCGGCAACCCTTGCCCGTCAGGAGCGAGCGCAGCGCGAGACCAGCCGTCGAGCGGCCTCGACCGGATCGCAGTCCGCGGCAGTGGAGCCGACGGGGACCACCGCGCAGACGGGTTCCGCCCCGGTGCGTCGGGAGCCGCTGGAAGCCACCACCGAGCGCGCCGCGCACCAGGTCACGGCGGCCGGTGAGTGGACCCCGCGCCCCGTCCCGGCGCCCACGTACGCACTGCGTGGCGAAGTGGACGATCTCGCCACCCGTCACGCTGCCCACCGCCAGAGCATGCAGTCGGCCACGGTGCCGCTGGAGAGCGACTCGGTCGAGGAGCTCGAGGCGGTCGACGAAGCCTTCGCCCCCGCCCAGGACCTCCACCTCGACGAGATCCTCGCGCGACGTCGGGCCTGAGACAGGATCGGGAAGGGAGCGTCCGTGCGGATCGTGGAGAGCGAGGGCGCTCTCGCCAGGGCCGGCCTGAGCGAGCGACCGGTCGCGGTGCTCGATCTCGACGCCTTCGACGCGAACCTCGAGGACCTCGCCCGTCGCGCCGCCGGCACCCCGATCCGCGTTGCCTCGAAGTCGTTGCGGGTCCGGTCCCTGCTGGAGCGTGCGCTCTCCCATCCTGCCTTCTCCGGAATCCTGGCGTACACGCTGCCGGAAGCGCTCTGGCTGGTCGGCCACGGACTCGGCGACATCGTCGTCGCCTACCCGACGGTTGATCGCGGCGCCCTGCGGCAGCTGCTGACCGCACCGAAGGCGGCGGGCTCGATCACCCTCATGGTCGATGAGACGTCCCAGCTCGACCTGATCCTCGACGCCACCGCAGACCTCCGCTCCCGTGCCGGTGCGCGCATACGGGTCGCGATCGAGCTCGACGTCTCCTACTCCCCGCTGCCCGGCCTCCGCTTCGGTGCGTACCGCTCCCCGGTGCGCGGTCCGCAGCAGGCTGTGAGCCTTGCTCGCGAGATCGCCGCCCGGCCCGCTCTCGAGCTCGTTGGGCTGATGGCCTACGAGGGCCACATCGCCGGGGTCACCGATTCCTCGTCGACGCCGTACGGCCTCGCGGTGCGCGCGATGAAGGCGCTCTCGCGGCCGGACGTCGCTGCACGCCGCACCGAGGCTGTCGCGGCGGTGCGCGAGGTCGCCGACCTCGAATTCGTCAACGGCGGGGGCACCGGTTCGATCGAGTCCACCGGCGCCGAGCCCGCGGTCACCGAGATCGCGGCCGGGTCCGGGCTGATCGGCCCCGGCCTCTTCGACGGATATCGCGGTTTCCGCCCGCAGCCCGCCCTGCACCTCGGATTCCCCGTGGTGCGCCGCCCGGCACCGGGCGTGGCGACCCTGCTCGGGGGAGGCTGGATCGCCAGCGGCGCCCCCGGAGCGGACAGGTTGCCCACGATCACCGCCCCGCGCGGGCTCTCCTTCGCTCCGCAGGAGGCGGCCGGGGAGGTGCAGACCCCCGTGCTCGGACCCGCTGCCGATGATCTCCGGGTCGGGGACACGGTCTGGCTGCGTCATGCGAAGGCGGGCGAGCCCGCGGAGCATGTGAGCTCGTACGTTCTCATCCACGGTGCGGGGAACGAGGCGGACCCGATCACCGTGGACTCCGTCGTCGACACCTACCGCGGCGAGGGGCGGGTCTTCCTGTGACCGCCCCCGCCTGCACCCGGCCCGAGCCGCTCGTCGCACTCCGGCACCGTCAGAGCTGACGCGATCGGGATCCACCGGGCGATCTCCCACCAGGCAGCAGAGGAGCTTCCGTGCGCACAGCGAACATCCCCACCAGGACGTGGAGCGGTGGGCATCGCTGGTGCCCCCAGCACCTCCTCGCCCCGCGCGACGAGGCCGGCGTGCTCGAGGGGCTCGCGCTCGCGCGGTCCCGCAAGCTGCCGCTCAGGGTGATCGGCGGCGGGCACTCCTTCACCCCGCTGGCCGCGACCGACGGCGTCGCGATGAGCCTGGAGGCGCTGTCCGGGTTGGTCCGTGCGGACCCAGCATCGGGCCTGGTGACTCTGCGGGGCGGCACCCGACTCTGGGAGATCGCGGAGCTGCTGGCCCCCTACGGTCTCGCGCTGTCCGTCATGGGCGACATCGATCGCCAGTCGATCGCCGGCGCCATCCAGACCGGGACCCACGGCACCGGCGCCCGCTTCACGGGGTTCGCCGGCATGGTGCGAGCCCTGCGCCTCGCCCTGGCCGACGGCAGCATCGTGGAGACCTCGCCCACGCAGGATCCGGATCTCTTCCAGGCGGCCCGTCTCGGACTCGGCACCATCGGCATCGTCCTCGAGGTGACGATCGCGTGCGTGCCCGCGTATCGGCTCGATCTGGTCGAGAGCACCGAGCCGCTCGAGGCGACCGTCGGCTCCTTCCTGCCGGACTCCGCGATCACCGATCATCACGAATTCTTCTGGTTCCCGCGGACGGACCGCGCGACCGTGCGCGTCAGCAGGCGGGTCCCGCAGGAGACGGCGCGGCGACGCCCGAGTCGCGCAGCCGAACTCCTCCAGCAGGAGGTCCTCGGCAACGGGGCCTGGGAACTGCTGTGCCGCAGCGCCGCCCTCGTGCCGCATCTCAGCCGCCCGGCGGCCGAGATCGCCTCGCGCGTGTTCGCCGGGCCGCGCGTGGTCGATGACTCTGCCGCCGTCTTCACCGCACCCCGGCGAGTGCGCTTCCAGGAATCCGAATGGGCCATCCCGGCGTCGCGCTTCCCCGCGGCCTTCGCCGCGCTGCGGGCGCGTGTCGAGGACGAGAACGTGCGCGTCACCTTCCCGCTGGAGGTGCGTCGGGCCGCGGCGGACGATGTCTGGCTGTCCACCGCTCACGGCCGGGACACCGTGTACATCGCCGCGCATCGTTACCATCGCGAGGAAGCCGGGCCCTATCTGCTGATGGTCCAGCGCGTCCTGGAGCCGTTCGCAGCGCGCCCGCACTGGGGCAAACGGCACTGGCTCGGCAGGAAGGAGCTGACCTCCCTGTATCCCCGGTTCGAGGATTTCCGCACGGTACGGGAGGCGGTGGATCCCGACGGGGTGCTGCTGACCGGATACCTCCGACACCTCCTGCTCTGAGCGTCGTGCGGCGATCGCTGCGCATCGAGGATGGTCCGTCCACGTCCCGCACCGGGGTCAGTCCGCCCGGCGGCCGTCCCGGCAGTGCCCCACCGGACCGGGCTAGGCTCGAGACGATGAACACGTCAGCAGCGCAGACAGCGCCCACCACAGCACCGAGCCCCGACCACCTGCTGGACATCGCCCTCACCGCAGCGCGTGCTGCGGCGGACTACATCCGATCCCTGGATCGCGAGGGCCTGGCCCGCGAGTACAAGACCTCCAGCCACGACATCGTCACCGAGCACGACCGGGCGAGCGAGGAGATCATCGTCGCCGAGCTGCGCCGCCTGCTCCCCACCTGCCGCATCGTCGGCGAGGAGGGCGGGGAGCGCCCTGCCGATACGCCCCATGCCGGCGAGGCGGACTCCGCGGAGCAGGTCGTGAGCTTCTATGTCGACCCGATCGACGGGACCAGCAACTTCGCGGCCGGCCTGCCCCTGTTCTGCATCTCGATCGGGGTGACGGTCGGCGATGAACTGGTCGCCGGCGTGATCGACGCTCCCATCCTCGGCCAGGTGTTCACGGCGGCCGACGGACCTGCGATGCTCAACGGTCGCGAGCTGCGGCCCCGCGCCACGAACGGTGCGCCCGATGCCCTGGTGCTGTCCGGCTTCCCGGGCCAGCGCACATGGGCGGAGTTCCCTGAGCTCGCCGCACGGGTGCAGCCTCAGCTGGAGGACGGGCTCTCCGCGATCCGCCATCTCGGCTCGGCAGCCATCGAACTGGCCTATGTCGCCGCCGGCTGGGCCGATGCGACCTTCCTGGCCTCGATCAACGCCTGGGACATCGCTGCGGGGTTCCACATCCTGAACCGGGCCGGTGGCTCTGTGCGCACGTGGCCGGGCCGAGGGGAGAAGGGCCTGCCCGATTTCCTGAACCCGGCCTATGTCGCCTGCACCGGTCAGGAGCGCCTCGACCTGGTCGACGGCGTGTTCGAGGAGCTCCAAGCTCTGCGTGACGCAGATCTGTGATCCTCGTCAAGGCGGTCATGACGAGTCGTCATCCGGGGCTTCCCGGTGGTAATCTGTCATGGTCGCCACGCGACATGGGGCTATGGCGCAGTTGGTAGCGCGTCTCGTTCGCAATGAGAAGGTCGGGGGTTCGAATCCCCCTAGCTCCACCGCAGGAGAAACCCTCTCCCACCAGTCGACACACTGGTCGGGAGGGGGTTTCTTCGTGTCCAGCTGCGGACCGCGGCTCGGCGGATGGCACCGGGCAACGGGGAGCGCCCTCGACGGGGACGCCCGTCAGGCGGGCAGCCGGTCACCGGAACGGGGTCATCGCCAGGAGATCGGGCGGAATCGGCCGCCGCCGCGGGTGAGCAGGACCGCCCGCGGCGGCGAGATGGTCGCGGTGGTGCGCTCGAGATGGTCGATGACCATGTGCACCGCATGCCGGGCGGTGTCGTCCTCGCGACGTCCCTCGAGCGGATCGACGACGTAGCGCAGCACCACCCGACCGACGCGCCGCCCGTCCACCAGCGGTGCTTCCACGTCACGCTTCTCGATCATGTGCAGGGAGCCGAGGGCGAGCGCCGCCTGCTCCATGACGTCGGCGGGCGTCGCCCCTGGATGCAGGTCACCGATGGGCAGGTGCATGCGGTAGCTCGGCATGCTCTCAATCTAGTCGCCACCGCCGGCCTCGTCCGAGCGCAACCCGCTCTCGCTGTGCGCCTGCCATGGATCGCGCCGTAGGCTGGGACCCATGACCCGCCCCCTCCTCCGCGTCGGCTTCGTGCCCGGCGTCGAACCGGACCGTTTCGTGCGCCGCTGGAAAGCCGGCCGCCGCGAGGCCTGGCTCGAACTCGTGCCCGTCCCCGTCTCCCGCCAGCGCGCCGCGCTCGACGAGGGCGAGGTCGACATGTGCTTCGTGCGCCTGCCGCTGCTCACGGACGAGCTCCACGTGGTCCCGCTGTGGGAGGAGCGAGCAGCCGTCGTGATGGGGGACGAGCACGTGCTCAGCGTGCTCGACGAGATCCACGAGGAGGATCTGGTCGAGGAGACCGAGCTGCCGCAGCAGGACCCCGACGATGCCGCCTCCCGGGTCGCGATCGCCGCGGCCGGCGTCGGCTACGCGCGGATGCCGCTGTCGCTGGCGCGCCTCCACCATCGCAAGGACGCCGTGCACCGTCCCCTCGTGGATGGCGGCCCCACCCGCATCGCTCTGGCCTGGCCCCGCGAGGCGGACGACGACACCCGGCAGGAGTTCGTGGGCGTCGTGCGCGGTCGCACCGCCCGCTCCAGCCGCTGAGCAGCTGCTGCGCCCCGGGCGCGGCCGTGACAGCCTGGCCAGACCCGCCAACTCCCGACCGACGACCCCTCCACGACGAAGGAGAACCCATGACCGAGCAGGCCCCGCACATGAACGTCGAGAGCTTCAACCTCGATCACCGCACCGTCGCCGCGCCCTATCTGCGCATCGCCGATCGCAAGGAGCTGCCCGGCGGCGACGTGCTCACGAAGTTCGACGTGCGCTTCACCCAGCCCAACGTCGAGCACCTGGAGTCCGAGACCGTCCACTCGCTCGAGCACATGATGGCCGAGCACATGCGCAACCACAGCGATGTCGTCCTGGACGTCTCCCCGATGGGCTGCCGCACCGGCTTCTACGTGCTGCTGATCGGCGACCACACCCCGGAGGGCTTCGCCCCGGTCCTCGAGGCGACCCTGCAGGATCTGCTCGCGGCCGACGAGGTCCCCGCCGCCAACGAGATCCAGTGCGGCTGGGGAGCGCACCACACCCTCGAGGGCGCGAAGGCCGCCGCCCGCAGCTTCCTGGACGCTCGCGAGCAGTGGGGCCAGGTCACGGCGAGCTGATCTCCTCGCGCACCGCCGCCAGCAGGCGCGCGGTGCGCGGATCCGTGGCCAGGTCATCGATCGACACCGGCCGCTCGTGGGCATCGGCCAGCGGGATCCTCCAGTTCGGATATTCCTCGTCGGTGCCGGGCTGGTTCTGGATCCTCCGCTCGCCCACGCAATCCACCAGGGACACGCCCAGCAGCATCGACGGGGTCCGGGCCAGGAACCGGTGCAGCGCGATCACCGTGTCCTCGATGCCGGCTCCCGGCCCCAGGAGTCCGTCGGCGCGCAGCACGTCCAGCACGCGTTCGCGCCCGGCGGCATCCGTCGCGAGCTCCTCCTGGAGACTTCGCTCCAGCAGACCCAGCTCATGGCGCAGGGTGACATGGTCCCCGGCGAGGTAGCCGGCCGTGGGCGGCAGATCGTGCGTGGTCACCGAGGCCAGGCACAGGGGCCGGTAGTGCTCCGGCGGCAGCGGACTGCCCTCGTCGTCGGCCTCGAACCACAGGATCGACGTGCCGAGGATCCCGCGATCCACCAGGTGGTCGCGCACCCAGGGTTCGAAGGTGCCCAGATCCTCGCCGATCACGAGCGTGCCGGAGCGCTCGGCCTCCAGCGCCAGGATGCCGATCATGGCCTCATGGTCGTAGGCGACATAGGCGCCGTCGGACGCCTCATGCCCTTCCGGGATCCACCACAGCCGGAACAGGCCCAGCACATGGTCGATCCGCAGGGCCCCGGCATGCCTCATGAGGGTGCGCAGCATGTCGCGCCACGGCCGGTAGGAGGCCTCCCTGAGATGTTCGGGATGCCAGGGCGGCTGATGCCAGTTCTGGCCCTGCTGGTTGTACTGGTCCGCCGGGGCGCCGACGGTCGCTCCGCGGGCGAGCACGTCGCGCAGCCGCCACGCATCCGCCCCGACCTGCTCGACGCCCACGGCGAGATCGTGCATGATGCCGATCCGCATCCCGGCCTCCCGCGCGGCCGCCTGAGCTGCACCCATCTGCTCATCCAGCAGCCACTGGGTCCACACGTGGAATTCGATGCGGTCGGCGAGCTGCCCGCGAGCCTGCTCGACGGTCTCCTCGTCGAGATGTGCCAGCTGCTGCTCCTCGGGCGTGCCGCGCAGCGATTCCGCGAGCGCGCACCACAGGGCGAAGTCCTCCAGGCCCTTCCCCTCACGCCGACGGTAGGCGTCCAGCAGTGCGCGCCGCCCTGCCGTGAGCGGCACCGCGAAGAGTTCCTCGAGAGCGCCGATCTTCGCGGTGAGCACGTCGTCGCGCTCGAGACGGTTCACCCGGGTGTTCCAGCCCTCGATCTCGGTCCGCAGGAGGTCGAGGCGCTGCCGGGCCTGCTCCGGCAGCGCGCGGTACTCGGGGACGTCCTCGGGCCGCAGGTACAGCGCACTGGTGAAGCGGCGGGTGACGGGCAGATAGGGGGAGGGCTCCACCGGCGGGGTCGGATAGCTCGCGTGCAGCGGGTTCACCAGCACGAAGTCCGCCCCGTGGTGGACACCGAGGATCGCTGCCAGATCACGCAGATCGGCGAGGTCCCCGAGTCCCCACGAGCGGTCGGAGCGCACGGAGTAGAGCTGCGCCTGGAGTCCCGTGGCGCGGCGGGCCGCGAAGGGCTCGTGCGTCGTGAGCGTCTCCGGGGTGACGACGACGTCCCCCTCGTGGCGTCCGTCGGCCGTTGAGGCGACCAGCTGGTGCCAGCCCAGGGGGAGGCCGGCGGGCAGGCGGAACCGGGCTCTGCCGAGCAGACGCCCATCGAGCTCGACGGGCGGGGTGTGGTCCTCGACCTGCTCGAGGTCCCGGCGGCCGCCGCTCTCGAGCAGCAGGTGGGCGGTGACCGCGGTGCCGTGCTCGACGTGGACGGGCACGCTCGAGTCCTGATCGGTGCGCAGCACGGTCACCGGCGGCACCGTGCGGCTCCAGGGAGCGCGTCCGTGCTCGCTGCGGAGCCGAGCGAGGTCTTCGTCGTCGGTGATGTCCCGGCCGGGCGAGGCGAGCGACGTCACCACCGCGAGCAGGGTGTCGTCGTGGACGTCCTGGAGAGTGCCGTCCCATCCCCAGTATTCGGTGCTGACACCGAGGTCGTGGGCGAGGTCGCGCAGCGCTGTGGGATCCGGGGACATGCCGTCATCGTAACGGCGATCACACCGGGGCCCTCACGGTGATCAGCCGCGGGGGACCACGCCGGGGGGGGGGGGGGGGGGGGGGGGGGGGGGGGGGGCGGGGGGCGGGGGGGACGCCGGGGCCTCGTACTCCATGCCGGCCGAGCCGCTGTCGGGGTGCGCGCCGTCGGCTCCGCCGTCGCTGACGGACGGGAGCGAGACCGCGTCCCCGCCGGCGAGCACGTCACCGCCCGCGTCGGACGCCGCCGAGGCGCCGCCGACCACGATTCCCGGCTGGGCGGCCGGGGTGTCGTCGGCCGAGGGCAGCAGGGCGACCCCGATCGCCACGAGGGCGACGGCGAGGATGATCCCGGCAGTGCGCAGAGCCTTCATGCGGGTCATCCTCCGATTCCTCGATGAGATGGCCGTGAACCCGTCATGAGAGGTCTCTCATCTGCCGGGGACCGGCATCGACGGGCCTCATGCAGCGGGGTCGACGAGCTTGTAGCCGGCGCCGCGCACGGTCACCAGGCGCTTCGCGCCGAGCTTCCCGCGCAGGTAGCCCACGTACACGTCGACCACGTTGGAGGCGCCGTCGTAGTCGAACCCCCACACCTTGGACAGCAGCAGGTCGCGGGTGAGCACCTGGTTCGGATTCTCCAGGAACACCCGCGCCATCGTGAACTCGCGGGAGGACAGCTCCACCGAGCGCTCCTCCGTCTCGGCCCAGAAGGTCGCGATGCGGGTGCGCAGGTCGAGCTGGAGGTCGCCGAGCCGGAGCGCATCGGAGCTGACCGCACCGGCCCCGGAGGTCGCCTCGCGGGCGCGCAGCTTCACCCGGGCCAGCAGCTCCTCGAAGCGGAAGGGCTTGGCGATGTAGTCGTTCGCGCCTCCTTCGAGCCCCTGCACGGTGTCGTCCACGCCGGTGCGCGCGGTGACCATGAGGATCGGGATCTGCACATCCATCTCCCGCAGCGCCTTGAGCACCTGGAAGCCGTCCATCCGAGGCAGGCCGACGTCGAGGATCAGCAGGTCGAAGTCGCCGCTCGAGGCCAGGTCCAGCGCGCTGATCCCGTCCTCGACCACGGTGCACGCGTAGCCGTGGGCCTTCAGTCCGCGTTCGACGAATCGGGAGATCCGCGCCTCGTCCTCGGCGATCAGGATCCTCATGAACTGCTCCTCGGGGTGCTGTCGGGGTCGGTCGGCTCGCGCGGGACGTCGGCCGCCCGCTCGACGAACTGCGGGAGGACGAGGGTGAAGGTCGAGCCGTGCCCGGGCTCGGAGTGGAGACGCACGGTGCCGCCGTGCCCCTCGGCGATCGCGCGCACGATCGGCAGCCCCAGTCCTGAGCCGGGGCCGCGCGAGCCGTCCCCGCGGGTGAAGCGCTCGAAGATCCGCTCCTGGTCCGACGGGGCGATGCCGACGCCCTCGTCCTCCATGCTGACATGGATCTCGGGCCCCGACGGCCCCAGCACCCGGTCCACCCCGAAGCGGATCGTGCTGCCCTCGTCGCTGTAGCGCACGGCATTGGCGGCCAGCTGGACGACCGCCTGGGTGAGGCGCTGCTCGTCGGCGTCTGCCGGCACGGACGCGGTGCGGGTGAGCACCCAGTCGCGCTCGGCGATGTGCTCGATGCGGGCGAAGGCGGAGCGGGCGAACTCCTCCATCTGGACCGGGCGCGCCCGCACGTAATCCGGACGCACCGAGGCGGCCAGCTCGGAGAGGTCGCCCACCAGACGGCCCATGCGGTCCAGCTCGTCCATCGCGATCTCGTGCGCCTCGCGCACATCGGCCGGGTCCTCGACGTCGGTCGTCTCGAGGGTGCCGCGCACGATGGTCAGCGGGGTGCGCAGCTCGTGCCCGACGTCGCTCATGAAGCGCCGCTGCTCGGCGAAGCCCGCCTGGATGCGCTCGAGCATGCGGTTGAAGTTCCGGGCCAGTGCGGAGATGTCGTCCCGCCCTCGGGGCACCGGGATGCGGTGCTCGAGGTCGTCGACGGTGACCTGCTCGGTGGCGGACCGCAGCGACACCAGCGGGCGCAGCAGTCGCCCGATCACCCCGTGCGCCACCCACCCCGCGACCAGGAGCGTCACCACGGACAGCGCGGAGAAGGTCAGCACCGACCGCCACAGATCGGCCTTCTGGGCCCCGATGTCGCTGGCGATCACGTAGATGCCCTCGGTGTCGTCCCCCTCCACGGCGACCGACGCGATCAGCAGCCGCAGCTCACGGCCGTCGACCGTCATCGACGTGGTCACGGTGCCGCCCGGCTCGTGCGCGGCGATGAGCTCCTCGAGCACCTGCTGGGACTGCGCGGACTGGTCAGGGACCAGCTCGAAGCTCTGGGAGTACGGCTTGTGCGCGGGCCGTCCGTCAACGAGGGCGAGGACGGACTCGTGATCCGAGGGCGCGGCCGAACCGGTCGCCGTGCTCAGCACGGAGTCCACCGTGGTGTGCACGAAGCTGCCGTCGGCCTGCTTCTCGTGCGCGACGAGATCGAGCTCGCGGTACTCCTGGTGGAGATCTGCCTCGACGTTCTCGTCGAGCACCCGGAACTGGGCCGCATAGGTGAGCACGCCGATGATCGCGACGCCGCCCACCATGAAGGCCAGCACCGTGGCGAGCACACGGGTGCGCACGGTCCACCCGCGCCGCGACGAATCGGCGACGGGCTCGGCGACGGCGTCGCGGGTCCTGGTCACGGCCATGAGCGCATCGTAGGCGACCTACCCGGACCGGTCGGGATCACTCACCGCGGAAGCGGCGCCGGACGACCCCGACGATCCCTCCGCGCTCCTTGAGCGAGCGACGCCGGCCGTGGTGGCCGGGCCCGTCCGGACCGGTGGCGTCCGGGGCGGTGACGGCCTGCGCCTCCTCGGGCGCGACCGCTGCCTCCCGCTGCCGCTCCTGCTCGGCGCGGTGGGCGGCACGCTTCTCGGCGGCCGCCTGCTCACGGGCGTCGCGCAGCTCGGCGTCATGGGCCTCCTGACGGAGACGGCGGCGCTCGCCCGGGCCCTCGGCGAGACGGTAGAGCACCGGCACGATGAGCAGGGTCAGCAGGGTCGAGGAGATAAGACCGCCGATCACGACCACGGCGAGCGGCTGAGCGATGAATCCGCCGTTGCCGGTGATGCCGAGCGCCATCGGGAGCAGCGCGAAGATGGTCGCGGCGGCGGTCATGAGGATCGGGCGCAGACGCTTGGCGGCGCCGGCGTGCAGCGCCTCGTCCAGGCCCATCCCGCGACGTCGGTACTGATTGACCAGGTCGATCAGCACGATCGCATTCGTGACCACGATGCCCACCAGCATCAGCAGGCCGATCATCGAGGGCAGGCCCAGCGGCACGCCGGTGATGATGAGCAGGCCGAGCGCGCCGGTCGCCGCGAACGGGATCGACACCAGCAGGATCAGCGGCTGGATCAGGGACTTGAAGATCCACACCAGCAGCACGTACACCAGCAGGATCGCGGCGAGCATGGCGATGCCGAGCTGGCCGAAGGTCTCGTCGATGTCCGCGGCGGTGCCGCCGACGCTGGCCTCGACGCCCTCGGGCAGGTCCGCATCCTCGATCGCGGCGTTCGCGGCCTCGGTCGCGGGAGAGACGTTCTCGCCGTCGGGCGCGAGCGAGACGGTCACCGTCTCCAGGCTGTCCTGGGTGGCGATCGAGGGCCGCGAGGCCACCTCGTCGATGGAGGCCACATCGGTCAGCGGCACTCCCCCGGCGAGCTCGATGTCCGTGAGCTCGTCGAAGGTCTCGATGCCGTCGCCCTGCTCGACGTAGATGCTCAGCTCGGTGTCATCGAGGGTGACGGTGCCGATGGCGCCCGGGTACATCTGCCCGGCGACCATGCCGATCACGGCCTCCTCGGTGAGCCCGAGCTGCGCCGCCTTCTCGCGGTCGACGGTGACGACCGCGGTGGGCTTGTCGGCCTCGAGGTCGCTGGTGACCTCCGTGACGCCGCTGGGGACCGGGTCGAGCTCGGCGAGGATCGCGTCGTTCGCGTCCTTGCGATCCTCGGCCGTGGGACCGGTGATGAGGATGTCGATCGAGCTGGAGCCCGTGGGCGAGGCGACGTCCGCCGCCTCGATGGTGCCGGCATCGGGCAGGTCCTCGAGCGCGGCGACCATCGACTCCTGCAGGGCGGTCTGGTCCGCATCGGGATCGGTGGTGATCGAGAAGCTGACCTCGTTCTCGGCGCCGCCGCCGCCCATGCCGAACTGGCCGCCGCCGATGGTGGTCTGGACGGTCTCGACGCCGTCGAGATCCATCAGGGCCTGCTCGCTCTCCTCGGCCTTGTCCTCGGACTGCTCGAGACTGGTGCCCGCCGGGAGCGACTGGGTGAGCGAGGCGATGTTCTGCCCGGTGTCACCGAGGAAGTTCACGTTGACCAGCGGGTACAGGAAGGCGGTGCCCACCAGTACGAGGATCGCGGCACCCACGGTGAGCAGGCGGCGCGGCAGCGAGTCGGTGACCAGACGCAGCAGCGGCGCGTAGAGGCGGTGCAGCCAGGAGCGCTCCTCCGTCGCCTCGGCCTCCGCACGGATCCGGGCGACCTGCTCGGCGTCGTCGGGGTCCACGACCCCCTGGCTCTTCGGGGCGCGCAGGAACCAGTAGGCGAGCACGGGCACGATCGTCAGCGCGACCAGCAGCGAGCTGAGCATCGCGATGCCGACGGTCAGGGCGAACGGTCGGAACAGCTCGCCGGCCATGCCGGAGACGATCGCGATCGGCAGGAACACCACCACGGTCGCGAGGGTCGAGGCGGTGATCGCTCCGGCCACCTCGCCGACGGCGTCGAGGATGGCGCGCATGCGGGTCTTGCCGTAGGCGAGGTGGCGCATGATGTTCTCGATCACCACGATCGAGTCGTCGACCACGCGGCCGATGGAGATCGTCAGCGCCGCGAGGGTCAGCATGTTCAGCGTGTACCCGGTGACCAGCATCCCGATGAAGGCGATCAGCAGCGAGGTCGGGATCGAGATCGCGGTGACGACCGTGGGTCGCACGCGGCGCAGGAACAGCAGGATCACGCCGACGGCGAAGACCAGGCCCAGCAGGCCCTCCTCGGCGAGCGCGAGGATCGACTCCTGGATGAAGGGCGCCTGGTCGAAGACGATCGCGCTCTCGGCGTTCCCGCCGACGCCGGGGAGGGTGTCCGCCAGGACGTCGTCGACGCCGTCGGAGATGTCCACGACGTTGCCGTCGGCGGTGGCAGTCACCATGACCACGAGCGATTCGCGGCCGTCGGTGCGGGAGATCGAGGTGGGGTCCTCGGTGGTGCGCTCGACGGTCGCGACGTCGGAGAGGGCGACCGGGGAGGGCTGCTGGCCCGCCTGCTGCCCGTCGGCCGCATCACCCTCCTGGGGCATCAGCATGATGCCCTCGAGGCTCTCGAGGCTGTCGATGGACTGGCCGAGCACGACGTCCATGGTGCGGTCGCCGTCGGTCACGGAGCCGCCGGGCAGGGAGAGCCCGTTGGCGTCCAGCGCGGTGGAGATGTCGTCCTCGGTCAGGCCGTTCTCGGCGAGCTTCGCCTCGTCCGGGGTGATCTGCACGATCTCCTCGGGGGCGCCGATCACGGCGACGGACGAGACGCCGTCCACGCGCTCGAGGTCGGGCGTGACCACGGAGTCCAGGCGGGCGCCGAGCTCGGAGGGCTCCAGGTCGGAGGAGACCGAGAGCACGACGGCCGGGAGGTCGCTCGTGCCGCCGGCCATGACGTCGGGGTCCGCGTCCTCGGGGAGGTCGTCGGAGATGCCGCTGAGGGCCGCTTCGATCTGGTTCGAGGAGCGTGCCGTGTCGGTGCCGTAGGTGAGCTCGACCGTGACGATGGAGACGCCGGCCTGCGAGGTCGAGGAGGTGCTCTCGACGTTCTCGAGCCCGCTGACGGCCTGCTCGACGGGACGGCTGATCCGCTCCTGGACCTGCTCCGAGGAGGAACCGGGCGAGCTGGTCATCACCTGCACCTGCGGCAGCGAGACCGAGGGGATGAGCTCCTGGCGCATCGTCGTCATCGCGAAGGCGCCGATGATCGACACGGCGATGCACACCAGGGCGATGAAGGACCTGTTGTTCAGGCTCAGACGGGCAAGGCGGTTCATCCTGCTCCTCGGGAGATGCTGCGGGCGGGGTCGACACGGCGACATCCCGCGTCCGAGGGCACGGCACCGAGCCCTCCGACGCACTGTTCCATACGAGCCCGTATCGAGATATACGACCTCCGTAGGAGATTCGTCCCCCGGCCTGGGAAATACCCGACAGCCAGGTGCTCTCTGGCGGGGAGCCCACCGGCGGACGGCTCGTTGCACGCTGTGCGCAGTGGCGCCCGCCACCACGGACGAGCCCGGCACGAGGCTCCCGGTCGACACGTGTGCGCCGACGGGGCCGACAATGGGTCCGTGCCCGTCTCCGCCTCCGCTCCACCGCCCGTCTCCCCCGCTGCCGCGCGCCGGGCAGTGGACCGCGACATCCTCAGCCTGGCGGTCCCGAGCCTCGGCGCCCTGATCGCCGAACCGCTCTTCCTCATGGCGGACTCCGCCTTCATCGCCCGCGTGAGCACCGTCTCGCTGGCCGGGCTGGGCCTGGCCTCCGCGATCCTCACCACCGTCATCGGGCTGTCGGTGTTCCTCGCCTATTCCACGACGGCCTCGGTCGCTCGGGCGTTCGGGGCGGGCCGGCGCCGCGAGGCGATCGCCCGCGGGGTCGACGCCTGCTGGCTGGCGCTGATGATCGGCGCGGGCGCCGTGCTGGTGCTGCTGCTGGGCGGGGCCTGGATCCTGTCCCTGTTCGGCCCGTCGGCCGAGGTCCTCTCCGAAGCCGTCACCTACCTGCGGCTCAGCGCGCTGGGCGTGCCGGCCATGCTCACCGTGCAGTCCGCGACCGGGCTGCTGCGCGGCCTGCAGAACGCACGGCTGCCGCTCGTGGTCGCGGTCTCCGGCGCGGTGGTGAACATCCCGTTGAACTGGCTGCTGATCTTCGGCCTGGACCTGGGGATCGCCGGCAGCGCGATCGGCACGGTCATCGCCCAGTGGGGCATGGCGATCGTGCTGCTCGTTCTGGTGGCGCGGGCGGCCCGCCACCACGATGTGCCGCTGCGACCGCACCTGGGGCAGGTGGCCTCCGCGGGCCGCGAGTCGGTGCCGATGTTCGTGCGCACGATCTCCCTGCGGGTGGTGCTGCTGGCCGGCACGCTCGTGGCCACCCGGCTCGGGGACGTGCAGCTGGGCGCGCATCAGATCGCGCTGACCGTCTTCACCCTGCTCTCCCTCGCGCTGGACGCCCTCGCGATCGCCGGGCAGGCGCTCACCGGGCGGTTCCTGGGTGCGGCCGACGCCGTCGCCGTGCGCGCCGTGACCCGTCGGCTGATGCTGTGGGGTGTGGGCGGCGGCGTGGTCACCGGCGTCCTGCTGCTCGCCGCCAGCTACGTGATCCCGGGCCTGTTCACCCCGGACGTCGCCGTGCAGGAGAACCTGCGTGCGGCGCTGTGGGTGCTCATGGTCGCCCAGCCGGTGGCCGGATACGTGTTCGTGCTGGACGGGGTGCTGATGGGCGCCGGCGATGCCCCGTACCTCGCCAGGGTGGGCGTGCTCAATGCCGCGGTCACCCTGCCTTTCGCGGCGCTCGTGTACGTCTCCGGCTGGCAGGGGCCGTGGGCGCTGGCCGCACTGTGGGTGGCGTGCACGCTGATCTTCCTCATCGCCCGCGCGGTGACCCTGGGGCTGCGCGTGCGCGGTGACGCCTGGATGCGCCTGGGAGGGTGACGTGCGCCATGCTCGACGGTGGTGCGCGACTCTCATCACGGTGACACGTTTACAGTGAGGCCAGCCTTGCCTAACCTCCAAGGTCTCCCCTGCATCAGCCTTCGCGTGCCGTCGCCTCAGAGGTCTCCGGCATGCCCGAGCACAAGGACCCCCGTGCACCTCTCCCGTCGTCGCCTCGTCACCACCGTCCCGGCCCTGGCCGCCCTCGCCTCCCTCGCGGCATGCAGCTCCTCCGCGAGCGAGCAGAGCTCCGGCGCCTCCGATGCGGGCGGCGGCGCGGTCGCGCCGGGCGCTCCCGCGGACCTGCCCGACGGCTGGACCTGGGTGGAGGGCACCGACGTCCCCACCGCCGACGCCTCCCCGTCGCTCCCGGTCACCGTGACCGACGGAACCGGCACCGAGGTCACCATCGAGGATCTCTCCCGCACCATCGTCGGCGGCGAGGACGTGGCCGACATGATGGCCGCTCTGGGCCTCGCCGACCTGATCTACGCCGCCCCCACCAACTCCGTGGCCCAGGCCGCTCTGGACGCTCCCGAGCAGTACGAGTTCTCCCAGCAGACCGGCACCGAGGGCCTGCTCTCGGTGGACGGCACCTGCTTCATCGGCAACAACGTCAAGCGTCACGGGGACGTCGCCGAGCAGTTCCGCTCGGCGGGGCTCTCCGCCGCAGTGGTCGACGACCAGCAGGCGGTGGTGGACAAGATCCGCAGCATCGGCGAGCTCATCGGGGACCCCGAGGCCGGCGAGGAGCTGGCCGCCGCGGTCGAGGCGCAGCTGGCCGAGGCCTCCGACTCCGCCGGTGACGGCGCCAAGGCACTGCGGGTGCTGGTGGTGACCTCCTCCGGTGCGGGCGGCGCGAACGCCGTGGTGGGAACCGGCACCGCCGCCGCGGACATCCTCGAGGCCGTGGGCGCCGTGAACTGCGGGGTCGAGGCAGGGCTGCGCGGCTACTCCGTCGAGTTCAGCGACGAGGGCCTGCTGGACCTCGCCCCGGACGTCATCATCACCGGCACCGGCGACCTCGAGGAGTGGGGCGGCTTCGAGGGGTTCCTGGAGGCCTTCCCGACCCTCGCGCAGACCCCGGACGGCCAGGCGAACAGCTTCGTGCTCATGCCCAGCGAGCAGATCAAGGTCTCCGGCTCCGCGGTCGGCGCGGGCGCCGTGGCGCTCGCGGCCGCACTGGCGGACCTCGCGGCGTGAAGCGAGCGCTCACCGAGCGCACACGCCGCGTCCCGCTGGGCGCGGCGCTGCCGGTGGTGGCCGTCGTGCTGGCGATCGCGATCGTGGTGGCCATCGGCTCCGGACCGATCGAGCTGACCCCGCGCACCGTGCTCGCGGTCGCCGGTCACGAGATCCTCGGCCTCGGCCCCGGCGCCGGGCCGCTCGAGACGACCGTGGTGATGGACCTGCGGATGCCGCGGGTCCTGTTCGGCGCGCTCACCGGCGCCGCCCTCGCCGTCTCCGGTGCGGCCCTGCAGAGCCTGTTCCGGAACCCGCTGGCCGATCCCGGCATCATCGGCGTGAGCGCCGGCGCCTCGACCGGTGCCGTGGGAGCGATCGTGATGCTGCCCCCGATCACCGGTGCCCTGGTGGCGTGGGTGGTGCCAGCCTCCGCCTTCGTCGGCGGCCTGCTCGCCACCGCCCTGATCTACGCGCTCGCCCGCCCGTCGGCGGGGACCGGCACCGCGCGCCTGCTGCTGGTCGGCATCGCCGTCGGCGCCGCGTTCAGCGCCGCGACCGGGTTCTTCACCTTCGCGGCCGACGACGACGAGCTCGAGTCCGTCGTGTTCTGGCAGATGGGCTCGCTGGGCTCGATCAGCTGGCTGCGCCTGGCGATCGTGACCCTCCCGGTTCTGCTCGGGCTGGGACTGCTGATGAGCCTCGCACGGCGGCTGGACCTGCTGACCCTCGGCGAGCGCCAGGCCAAGCACCTCGGACTGGACGTCAACTCCACCCGGCGCCTGGTCATCGTGATCACCGCGCTGCTCACCGGCGCGACCGTCGCCTTCACCGGCACGATCGGGTTCATCGGCCTCGTGGTCCCGCACATCGTGCGCCTGCTGTGCGGGCCGGGCCATCGCGCCCTGCTGCCCGTCTCCGCAGTGCTCGGGGCGCTGCTGATCGTCGTGGCCGACACCCTCTCGCGGGTGGTCGCTCCCCCGGCGGAGGTGCCGATCGGCCTGTTCACGGCGCTCATGGGCGCGCCGTTCTTCCTCGCCCTGGTGATGCGGTCCCGGGCGGTGCAGCTGTGAGCGCGCGTCAGCACGGCCCCGTGCCCCAGGACGGTCCGCCGTCGGGTCCCCGGCCCTCGCCCACTCCCTGCCTCGAGGTGCACGGCGCGGGGTTCACGATCGACGGCGCCCGACTGCTCGAGGACGTCTCCTTCACCGCCTCCCCCGGAGAACTGGTGGCGATGGTCGGTCCGAACGGGGCCGGGAAGTCCACCATGCTGGCGCTGCTGGCCGGGGACCTCGTGCCCACCACGGGAGAGGTCACCCTGGCCGGCATCGCACCGCATCGGTGGACGGCGAAGGCCCTGGCCCGCGAGCGCTCGGTGATGACCCAGCAGCACGGCCAGGCCTTCTCCTTCACCGTGCGCGAGCTGGTGGAGATGGGCCGCGCTCCGCACGACGCCTCCGACGAGGACGACGAGATCGTCGCCGCGGCCCTGGTCGATGCGGAGATCGCGGACCTCGCCGAGCGCGACGTGACCACGCTGTCCGGCGGCGAGCTGGCCCGCACGGTCTTCGCCCGCACCCTCACCCAGAGCGCCGCCATCGTGCTGCTCGACGAGCCGACGGCGCCGCTGGACCTGCGGCACCAGGAGCTGCTCATGCAGCGGGCCCGCGAGCTGGCCGACGAGGGGCGCTGCGTGCTGGTGGTGCTGCACGACCTGTCGCTCGCGGCCCGCTTCTGCGACCGGGTGGCGATGTTCTCGGCAGGACGGCTCGCCGCGCTCGGCGCGCCCGAGTCGGTGCTGACCCCGGAGCGGATCGAGGACGTCTACCGGCAGAAGGTCGCCGTCCTCGCGCACCCGGTCACCGGCCGCCCGCTCGTCGTGCCGGTCTGAGCAGACCCGCTCGGCAGCCCCGCCGGGTCCGAGCGACCCGGCGGGGACATGGCCGCTCGGGTCCGGTCAGGCCGGGTCACCACCAGCCGTCGTCGAACTCCACGGCCATTGTGCCGTCCTCGCCGACGGTCACGGTGCCCGAGACCGAGAACGAGGATTCGTCGGTCTCGTCGGTGGGCTCGTCGTCGGACCCCCAGCCCTCCTTCTGGTAGGAGTACGTGGCCGCGCCGGCGGACGAGGACGAGCCGAAGTACCAGCCCTCCTCGCCCTCCTCGACCTCCACCGTGGGATAGGAGTCGATCGTCCAGGAGCCGCTGTCCTCCACGACGCCGTAGGCGTAGGCGCGGAACGGGCAGCCGTCGGGGCTCTCCTCGGTGCTCGTCGCGCACTCGTCGAGCAGCGCGTCGACCTGGGTCTGGACCTCCTCCATGCCGGACTCGGACAGGCTGTAGCCCGGGGCGGCGTACAGCTCGTACCAGTCGTCCGGATCGGCCGAGACGTAGGCGACGCTCTCGACGGCGGCGACGAGCTCGGAGGACTCCGGCAGCGTCACCGTGTACTGCCCGGGCAGCACGGCCGCCGGTGCGTAGTAGCCCTCGGAGGTGTCGAGATCGGAGACCGCGACCTCCTGGCCGTTGACCAGGAGGGTGGCCGCCCCGTCCGGGATCACCAAGGCGAGCGTGGCGTACTCGGTCTCGGCCATGGTCCAGTCCGGGAACACCACCGCGGTGCGTCCGCTGCGGTCGACCCGGTAGGTGCGCGTGGTGGTCACGCCGTCCTGGGTAACCTTCGCGGTGACGGTCGCGCTCTTCGAGCCGCTCTCTTCGGAGCCGACGATCTCGAAGTCGCTGATGCGGTTCTCCGCAGCGCCCGCGATGTCATTGGTGAGCAGCGCCTGCTGCGCGGTGGGCACGTTCGGCGCAGCGATCTCGAGCGCCTGCTCGGCGTCGCCCGCCTGGACGGCGCCGAGGTAGGCCTCCACGCGCTTCTCCGGGGAGAACACGGTGTTCGAGAGGACCACGAAGGTGACGATCAGGCCGATGACCAGCACGATCCCGGCGCCGACGACGACCGCCCCGGCGAGGACCAGCTTCCGAGTCCTCGGGGACAGCGACGCGGCGGCCGCGGTGATCTTCCCGGTGGAGTTCCCGGCGGCGCCGGGCTCGGCGGTCGAACCGTCGGCCCCTGCAGCGCCACCGGCACCACCGGCACCAGCGGCACCAGCAGCACCCGCAGCACCCGCGAAGGAAAGTGCCCCGGCGGTGGCTCCGATCGGCATCGTGGCATAGCGCCCGGCGGCAGCGGTTCCGTCGGCCGACGTCGGCACGGCCTCGTGCGCCTGAGCCTGCCCGGCATGCTGGGCGGAGACGGTTCCGGCCTCGACGACGCCGTCGGCGTTGATATCCGTCGGGATCCCCTGCGCCGAGGGCGCGAGAGAGAAACCGCCGTCGGGTGCGGCCCCTGCGAGAGGTGCGGAGTACGTGAGAGGCCCGGAGCCGGCCGGACCGGCTGCCGAAGAGGCGCCCGCCGCGCCGACGGCACCCGAGGTCACGCCCGCGGCGGCGGGAGCCAGCGGCCTGCGGAACCAGGACAGTGCCGCGGACGGCAGGAACGGGGTGAGGAACGGGGCGACGAAGCGGCTCAGCAGCTCGACGATCACGCCGGCCATCATCGCCAGGAGCGGCGTCCACGCGGCCAGGCCCACGGAGGCCCCGATCCGCATGTCGCCGAAGAAGAAGCCCCCACCGGAGAGCCGGGCCGCGACGGACGCCTGCGAGAGCACCAGCAGCACGAGACCGCCGAGGAAGTACGCGGCGGGCAGCGCGATCCACGAGACTCCGAGCGAGACGACGTGATGCGGGACGATCCGGCGCTGATGCTGCCAGAGCAGGGAGGCGAGCAGCAGCGCGAGGCCGCCGAGGAGCAGCCCGCCGAGCCAGGTGTACCAGGGCAGGGAGAACATCGTCGCCCGTTCCGTCCCGTTCATCCCGTCCATGAGGTAGCTCAACGCGCCCGCACCGTCGATGTTCGCGGTGGCCGCGGACAGCATGTCCAGACCCGTGACGAACGACAGGACATGGCCACCGATCAGCGGCAGCAGCAGGAGCACGTAGATCATCGGAGGCGTCTCGCCGTCGATCAGTGCCTGGATGGTGCTGACGATGGTCACCCCGCACAGGCCGAGCACGGTGACGATCAGGGCGTGGGAGACGGCGAGCTTGAAGGCGGCCGGGAGGTCCGCGACCAGCGGCCACCAGCTCCGGCGCGCGCGCACGGTGAGCCGACCGAGGGCGAGCGACAGGGTGATCAGGGCGAAGGCGCCGAAGAAGGTGTCGAATCCGGCTGCGTGCAGACTGATCGAGGCACCCGCCTCGGCCGGGACGCGCTCGGCGAGGATGAAGGCGGAGAGCACGGTGAACAGCGCCACCCCGAAGCCGGTGAGGACCGACGTGGTCCAGATGCCGAGGAGACCGGCCCGCTGGCGCTTCTGCACGAAGCGCCCGCCGTAGAAGGCCAGCAGCACCATGACCAGGGTGATCCCGAACGGGAGGATGCGGAGACCCGCTCCGAAGCTCACGCCCTCGATGGTGCCGTCGACGTCGAAGGACCCGAAGGTCGCCATGGCGACGAGCTGGAAGGGCAGGCGCAGCAGGGAGGCGACGCCGCTCCCCGCCTCGGCCTGGTCCATGTCCACGGACTCCAGCGCCGAATCCACCGGGTTGCCCAGACCGTTGACGACGATGGCGACCACCGACAGCACCACGGCGACGATTGCCATCAGGAACGCCCCGGCGTATGCGATGGCGCCCACGGCCAGGGACTGCAGCGGATTGACCAGGCCGACCTCGCCGAGCTTCCGGGTGATCTCCTCGGGCGTCATGCCGGGGGCTGGCGCGGCGGGGGCGGTGTGCTCGGCGGAGGTGGGGCCGGCGGCGCCCTGCGGGGCGGGCGACCCCGCCCAGGCCGACGAGCCGTAGGGCGCCGGCGAAGCCTGTTGCGGAGCCGACGATCCGTAGGGTGCCGGCGATCCATAAGGGGCGGGCGAGGCCTGTTGCGGAGCCGGAGACCCATAGGGTGCCGACGAGCCGTAGGGTGCGGGTGACCCATAGGGTACGGGCGATCCATAAGGGGCGGGTGACTCATACGGCGCCGACGCATTCTGCGGAGCCTGTTCCGGCGGAGTCGACGGTGGATACTGCGGCGACTGCCCTGCGCCTCCGTCGTGCTGCGGCGGATCCTGCGGACCCTGCTCCTCACCAGGCACAGTCATGTGCTTCCCCTCCGGGTCGTCGAATGTCTCGAATCGACGTGGTCCCCAGAGCTGGCCCGTCGGCAGCACCCGTCGCACTCTCGTACTCAGGTTTTATCCGGATGGCCCCCACGCCGCTCTCAGGTTATCGACAGACGACCAGAAGGCCAAGGGGTCACCGCCCGATGGGACGCGCTCCTCACCCTCGCTGTGGCAGCGCTGACGGCGGGACAGCTGGCAGGGCTGGCAGCGGGGGACGAACAGGTGCGGGAGCGGGCGGCGCGAACGGCGCGAACGCTGCGAACGGCGCGAAGCCTGAGGCGTGGGGCGGTGAGCCTCAGCGCGTCCAGAGGTCCCGAGGATCCGAGCCAGCCCGGAACCCGACGCTCTCGACCATGGCGACGGCCTCGGGGAAACCGTGGGCGAGGCTGTGCGGAGCATGCGAGTCGCTGCCGAAGCTGATCGCGCGCCCGCCCTCCTCGCTCCACCACTGCGGCATCCAGGGCCACAGTCGGCGCGTGTTCATCTCGAGCGCCCGTCCGCTCTCGGCGATCGCACGCATCGCCGCCCGGAACTCCTCCTCGACATCCCGGGGGTCGAGGGGGCCGCGGGCCTCCTCCGGCCAATACCGCAGGGCGTAGTCGAGGTGGGTCACGACCTCGAAAGGCTCGTCACCCGCCACCAGGGCCGGGATCTCGGCGAGGTAGCGGCGGACCACCTCGTCGGCCGGAAGTCGGCGGAACAGGGTGTTCGGCTCGGCCCGACGGCCCTCGAACTCGAGGGTGTGCAGAGAGCCGATGATCCGGTCGAAGCGCGAAAGGTCGAGCTGCCGGCGAGCAGCCCCGACGCGCAGGTGGGGCTGGCCGAACTCGAGGCCCGTACCGATGCGCAGCTGCGGGTAGGCCGCACGGCAGCGCTCGATGCTCTCGAAGTAGCCGTCCACGTCGAAGCGCGGGACAGTGACGATCCCGTCGTCCCCGAGCAGATGGGCCTCGTGTGCGCCGAAGTCCTCGGAATCGCTGAACCAGGCGTCCTCGAGGTCGAGGTGCTCGGTGAAGAACAGGGCAGGCAGGCCGATGCGCACGGCGCGAGCGCAGGTGGCGTCCATGGTGCCGCGAGCATCGGAGTCGGGGCCGCCCGTGTCCCAGGAGAACTCGCTGTGCACGTGGCTGTCGGCGGGGAGGTTCATGGGTCCAGCCTGCCATGACGCGGTGCTCGTGGACACGGTGCTCGTGGAGACGGTGCTGGTGGACACGGTGCTGGTGCCCAAGAACCGGGGCAGCTCGCCGCGCCCTCTCTGCCTCGCCACAGGCCGGGCCGGGCCAGGCCGGGCCAGGCCAGGCCGGGCCGGGCCAGGCCGGGCCAGGCCAGGCCGGGAGCAAATGTGAGCTGTGGACCTATCCGCTCGGGCTGGATAGGTCCACAGCTCACATTTGTCGCGTGAGGCCGTGCCGCGTCGGGCGGCAGGCGTCGGAGGGCCGGTTTGCTGCGCGAGGCCGTGCCGCGTGAGGCCGTGCCGCGTCGGGTCGTGCTGCGTCGGGTCGTGCCGCGTCGGGCGTCGGGAGGCAGGCGCCTGGTGTCGGGTGTCAGAGGGCGGCTGGGGCTTCGACCTCGGCGCGCACCTCGCGGGTGGCCTGGACGAGGTGGCGCAGGCTGGCCTCGGTCTCGGCGTAGCCGCGGGTCTTCAGGCCGCAGTCGGGGTTCACCCACAGCCGCTCCGGGCCCACGGCCGCGCGGGCGCGGCGCAGCTGGTCGGCGATCTCCTCGGCGCCGGGCACGCGCGGGGAGTGGATGTCCCAGACGCCCGGGCCGATGCCGCGGGGGAAGGCACCGGGGTCGATCGCCTCGAGGATCTCGCCGCGGGAGCGGGCCGACTCGATCGAGGTGACGTCGGCGTTCAGGGCGTCGATCGCGCCGACCACCACGTTGAACTCGCTGTAGCAGAGGTGGGTGTGGATCTGCGTGGCCGCCTCGACCCCGGAGGTGGCCAGGCGGAAGGAGCGCACCGACCAGTCGAGGTAGTCGTCGTGCTCGGCCGTGCGCAGGGGCAGCAGCTCGCGCAGGGCGGGCTCGTCGACCTGGACGATGCGGATCCCGGCGGCCTCGAGGTCGGTGACCTCGTCGCGCAGGGCGAGGCCCACCTGGGCGGCGGTGTCGCCGAGGGGCTGGTCGTCGCGCACGAAGGACCAGGCCAGGATGGTGACGGGGCCGGTGAGCATGCCCTTGACGGGGTGCGGGGTGAGGGACTGGGCGTAGGTCGACCAGCCCACCGTGATGGGGGCGGGGCGGTGCACGTCGCCGAACAGGATCGAGGGGCGGGTGCAGCGGGAGCCGTAGGACTGCACCCAGCCGTGCTCGGTGGTCGCGAAGCCCTCGAGGTTCTCGGCGAAGTACTGGACCATGTCGTTGCGCTCGGGTTCGCCATGGACGAGGACGTCCAGCCCGATCTCCTCCTGCAGGGTGATCACGCGGGCGATCTCGTCCTTCATGGCCTGCTCGTAGCCGGCGTCGTCCAGCGTGCCCCGGCGATGCGCTGCACGTGCCGCGCGCACCTCTCCGACCTGCGGGAACGAGCCGATCGTGGTGGTGGGCAGGTCCGGCAGGCCGAGGGTGCGCCGCTGCGCCTCGGCGCGGACGGCGTACTCGTCGCGCTCGGTGTCGGCCGGTCCGGCCGCCGCGACGCGCTCCCGCACGGAGTCCACGCGCACGCCGTCGAAGGTGCGCGGCACGGACCGAGGACCGTCCACGGAGCCGGCCTCGACCTGGCCGCCGGCCAGGGTGACGATCTCCGCGATCTTCTCGTCGGCGAAGGCGAGGGTGGCCACGAGCTCCGCGGCCAGCGAGGTCTCGAGCTCCAGCGTGTGCGGGACGTGCTGGAGGGAGACGGAGGTGGACACGGAGATCGTGTCGGCCGCTCCCCCGGCCTCGGCGACCCGTGAGCGCAGCTCGGCCAGGCGCGCGGCGGCCGTGGGCAGCTCGGTGCGCCACACGGAGCGGCCCTCGACGAGACCCGCGACCAGCTGGGTGGAGCCGATGCCGGCGAGCTGGTCGGTGGTGGGCAGGTCGCCGCGGGTGAGGTCGATGTGCGCCGCTTCGACGCCGGTGGCCAGCAGTGCGGGAAGGAGGTCCCCGATGCCGCCGTAGGGCGTGGTGACCAGCAGCTGCGGGCGGTCGGCGCCCTCGGCGAGGCGGCCGACGGAGCGCTGCAGGGCGTCGGCCAGCTCGGTGGCGGACAGGCGCTGATCGGCGGCGAGCGCGGGCTCGTCCAGCTGCACCCAGGGCGCTCCGGCGGCGGCGAGCTGCGCGAGCAGCTGCGCATACACGCCCACGACGTCGTCGAGGCGCTCGAGCGGGTCGAAGCCCTCGGGCGCACCGTCCTGCGCCTTGGCCAGCAGCAGCAAGGTCAGGGGGCCGACCAGCACGGGGCGGGTGCCGGCGCCGTCCTCGAGCGATTCGCGGAAGAGGTCCACCACGCGGGCGGAGGCGAGGTGCAGGTCGGTGTCCGGGCCGATCTCGGGGACCAGGTAGTGGTAGTTGGTGTCGAACCACTTGGTCATCTCCAGCGGCGGCTGCTCGGCAGTGCCGCGGGCGAGCGCGAAGTAGCCGTCGTCGTCGACCGTGCCGTCGGCCCCGATCACCGAGGCGAAACGGTCCGGGACGAGGCCCACGGCGAGCGCGGCGTCGAGCACCTGGTCGTAGAGGGAGAACGACTCGGGTGCGGCGGCCGCGGCGGAGAGGCCGAGCTCGGCGAGGCGGGCACGGGTGGCGCGGCGCAGCTCGCGGGTGCGGCGGGCGAACTCGGCATGGTCGATGCGACCGGCCCAGTAGGCCTCCTCGGCCTTCTTCAGCTCACGGCCCGGGCCGATCCGGGGGTAGCCGACGGGGGTCGCGGCGGGAAGCGGGGTGGTCTGGGCGGTCATCGGGTCTCTCCTTGGGTGGTGGACCAGCGGTCCAGGTCGAGGTGGTCGAGCACGTCGAGCGCGTCGCCGTGGGAGTTGAAGGTGAACAGGTGCAGTCCGGGGGCGCCGGCGTCGAGCACCCGACGGGCGAGGTCGACGGTGAAGCGCACGCCGATGCGGCGTCGCTCGACGTCGTCGGAGGCGATCTCCAGCTGGTGGAGGAGGTCGCGCGGCGCCTCGACGCCGCTCATCTCGGCCAGGCGCTCGAGACGTCGAGGATTGGTGGCGGGGACGAAGCCGGGCACGAGGGGCAGACGGATGCCGGCGGTCTGCGCCCGCTCCAGCAGCCGGCAGTAGGCGGAGGCGTCGAAGAACACCTGGGTGATCGCGAAGTCCGCGCCGGCCCGCTCCTTGGCCACCAGCACTTCGGTGTCGTGGCTGGTGGTGGCCGATTCGGGGTGGCGGTGAGGGTAGGCGGCGACCCCGATGCTCACGCGACCGCCGGCCAGGGTGGCGGTGCGCTCGCGCTCGATCTCGCGGATCAGCTCGACCAGCGGGCGGGCGAAGGGGATCTCGTCGTCCTCGAGCCGGTGCCCCTCGGGCTGGTCTCCGCGCAGGGCGAGGATGCCGCGCACCCCACGGTCCAGCAGGGCGTGGATGATCGTGGTCAGCTGGGCCCGGGTGGAGCCGATCGAGGTGAGATGCACGAGCGGTCGCAGCGCGGTCTCGGCGAGGACGTGCTCGGTGACCTCGAGGACGCGTGCGAGATTGCCGTGGCCGGCCCGGCTGGTCACGGAGACGTAGTCCGGCGCGGTGGCCTCGAGGTGGCGGATGGTCTCGCGGAGCCGCTCGAAGGATACGTCCGACCGCGCCGGGAACAGCTCGTAGCTGAGCGCAGGACGGTGGCGCACCGGGGCGGTGCGTTCGAGCTCGGGCAGCGTGGTGGTCGCGGACATGCCCGGAAAGCTACGGTCGCGCCCGGCACGAAGGGAAGGAAGATGTTCCCGTGTGAACCCCCGCGAAGCAGGACTCGGCCGGCCGATGCGCGGGGGTCATCCGGGATCATGCACGGCGGCCCGGCACGGCAGCCCGGCACGGCGGCCCGGCACGGCAACCCGGCACAGCGGCCCGAGGCGGCTCAGACGCGCGGACGCAGGGTCCGATGGGCGAGGACGGCGGCGATCACCATGAGGACCGCACCGATGGTGCTGGTCAGCACGACGCCGGAGTCGAAGGCGGTGCGTGCGGACTCCAGCAGCGGCCCGGCGATGTGCTCGGGCAGGTCCCGGGCGACGGCGGTGGCCCCGCCGAGGGTCTCGGAGGCGGCCTCCCGCTGGGTGCCGGTGAGACCGGCGGGCAGCGCGATGTGGTGACCGTAGGCCGCATTGAGCAGGCTGCCCAGCACCGCGGTGCCGAGCACGGCGCCGGTCTCGTAGGCGGTCTCCGAGATCGCCGAGGCGGCTCCGGCCTTCGTCGGCGGCACCGCGGCGAGGATCAGGTCGTTGCTGAGGGTCTCGGCCGCGCCGATCCCTGCGCCGAGCAGGCAGAAGGCCCCCAGCAGCACCAGGTCGCTCCCCCAGGTGCCGGTGAGGGCCACCAGGGTGAAGGCGACCGCGTTCAGCGCGAGGCCGCAGGTGATCACGACATGGACGGGCACGCGGCGCACGATCCGCACCACGAGGAGTCCGGCGACGATCGTCACCAGCAGCCCGGGCACGAGCACCAGCCCGGCGTCCATCGGTGAGCGCCCGCTGACCAGCTGCAGGTGCTGGGAGATGTAGTACAGGAAGCCGACCAGGGAGAACACGCTGAGCAGGTTCGCGAGCACGGCTCCGGTGAACACCGGCCGTGTGAACAGGGAGACGTCGAGCATCGGCGAGGGCCGAGACAGTTGCCGGCGCACGAAGGCGACACCCGCTGCGACGGCCACCGCCAGGCAGGCCACCACGGGCAGGCTCGGACCGCTGGCCGCGAGGGTCTTGATCGCGAACACCAGCGGGGTCATGGCGCCCAGCACCAGCAGCACGCTCAGCGGATCCACCGGACCCGGGGCAGGATCCCTCGATTCCGGGATGAGGGCGGGGCCCAGGATCAGCAGCGGCAGCATCACGGGCACGGCCAGCAGGAACACCGCACCCCAGGCGAAGTGCTCCAACAGGAGGCCGCCGACGACCGGGCCGAGCGCCGCACCGCCGGAGAAGGCCGCCGCCCAGATCGCGATGGCGGTGCGGCGCTGGGTGGGGTCGGCGAAGAGGTTCCGGATCAGCGAGAGCGTGGCGGGCATCAGCACGGCCCCGAACAGTCCCATCAGCGCGCGCGCTGCGATCAGGGTGCCGGCATCCGGGGAGAGGGCGGCCAGTGCGGAGACCACCGCGAAGCCGGCGCTGCCCACGAGCAGGAGGCGGCGACGACCGAAGCGGTCCCCCAGGGAGCCCATGGGGACCAGCAGCCCGGCGAGCACGAGCGAATAGATGTCCACCACCCACAGCAGCTGCTGGCCGCTGGGGGCGAGCGCCTCGCTGATCGCCGGCAGCGCGAAAGACAGCACCGTGTTGTCCACGGAGATCAGCAGCACGGGGAGCATCAGCACCACGAGCGCCGCCCAGGTGGATCGCGTGGCGCGGGCGGGCGCGGAGCTCTCGAGATCGGGCAGCACAGGCACCTCCGGGCGCGGGCGGGGAGTTCGATCAGCGGGTCTGTCAGGGTGTCGGTCAGGAGGTCGAGAGGGCGCTGGCGGCCTCGCGACCCGACCTAAGCTAAACCGTCCGGACGGTACAGTTCAAGGGGTGGCGGAGCGGTTCACCAGTAAGGTCGGTCTCATGTCAGCTCGCGATGCACTGCTCGACGCCTATCAGTCGCTCCTCCTCACCGAGGGTCAGCGCGCCACCACCCTCACCGCCGTCGCCGCCGAGGCCGGGGTCTCCAAGGGCGGCCTGCTCTACCACTTCGCCTCGAAGGAGGCGCTCGCGGAAGGCCTCCTGGAGCGGCTCGACGAGCTGCTGGGAGAGGACCTTGCCGAGATGGCCTCCGCGGCGGACGGACCCTCCCGCTACTACGTGCGCACCTCGGTATGGACCGGCGGCGCCCTCGACCGGGCCTTCGTCGCGGTCTCGCAGCTGGCTCAGGAGGCTCACGCGGGGGCCCGCGAGGCGATGAACCGCGCCCGCCGGCGCTGGCTGGACCTGATCCGGGAGGAGGTGGGCGAGGAGGTCACCGCCCAGGCGATCCTGCTGCTCGGCGACGGCCTCTACTTCGACGCCGCACTCAGCGGCGGCACGGACCCGGAGCGCGAGGACGTGTTCTCCGCCATGGACCTGCTGCCGATCGTGGACCGGCTGCTGGCCGCCGCCCGCGCCTGAGGATTCGTCAGCACGCCCCGCCGCACCAAGGCGTCGAGCACTGCGCCACGATCACGGCGTTGAGCCAGAAACCCTCATCGAATCCTCGTGAGCGGCCGACTCTCATCTTCCTGGCGACCCTCGTTGCAGCATGGTGGCCGTTTCATGGGTTTCGCTCGTCAAACGCCTTCAAGCACTTTGCGGCGCGCTTACCTATCCGCGTGGACCGGACCGAAGAGCCGGTGCGTGCCACGTCGTACGCACCGGCTCTGTGACGAATCGGTCGTCAGTTCGCGTTGAGGTACTGCTGGAGCGCCTTGACGGTGGCGTAGTTGGTGCGGAAGTCCCAGACCCCGTTGCTCTTCTGGCCGATCGCCGCGCGCAGCTTGGCAGTGGTCTCGGACCCGATCTTGCCGTCGGCCTTCGCCCCGACCTTGGACTGCAGGGCCTTGATGTCGGAGGTCGACAGGGAGCCGTCGGCCGTCACCCCGATCCACGACTGCAGGGAGCGCGTGGTGGCGGGACCGAATTTCCCGTCGACGACGAGCTTCCCGGCCGACGAGGAGCCGCCGGTCGAGCCGCCGGTGGAGGGAGCGGGGGTGCTCGCGGCGGGCGCGCCGCTGTTCAGGAACCGCTGGAGCGCCGTAACGCTCGAGGAGTCGGAGCGGAAGTCCCAGGCTCCGTTGCTCTTCTGACCGATGGCGGCACGCAGCTTGGCGGTGGTCTCGGACCCGATCTTGCCGTCGGCCTTCGCCCCGACCTTGGACTGCAGGGCCTTGATGTCACCGGTGGACAGCGAGCCGTTCTGGCTCACCCCGATCCACTTCTCCAGCGCGCGGGTGGTCGCGGGGCCGAACTTGCCGTCGACCACGAGATCACCCGAGGTCGAGGGGGCGCTGGACCCGCCCGAGGAGGAGCCGCCGGGCTGGGCGTTCGCGTCCGCGCCGCCGTTGGCCTTGGTCAGGCCCGCGCGCTGGCCGCAGGTGGGCCAGGCGCCGGGGCCCTGCTGGGCGAGGGTGCGCTGGGCGACGGCGATCTGCTCGGCCTTGGAGGCCGTGTTCGCCGTCGCGGCGTAGGCGGTGCCACCGAACGCCTTCCAGGTGGAGCTCGAGAACTGCAGACCGCCGTAGTAGCCGTTGCCGGTGTTGATCGACCAGTTCCCGCCGGACTCGCACTGGGCGACCTTGTCCCAGACGGACTGCTCGGCGCTCGCGACGCCGGCTCCGGCCACGCTGAGGCCGGCGGCGACGACGGCACCGCCGGTCGCGGCGGCGACCTTCGGGGCCACGCGCACGCCGCGGAAGTACACGGGCGAGCCGTCGGCGCGATGAGTGGGAGTGCGGTGCAGTGCGGACATCGGGGAACTCCTGGGGAGGGGAACGGGAAGGCGCGGAACGGGAGGCGTCCGATCGGGACGATGTCGCCGATCATTCGCTGCGTCGCAGGTGAAGAACCTGCGCGCCCGCGGTTCGCTGTCTGTAGCGTGCCCCGGACTCACCCCGGGAAAGAGATGTCAGACCAACTCGGGCCGCATTCTTTGTCATGGTTTTGCCGAAAGTACGATTTTCGAGAACAACACCGGTGGATTTACCGAGTACAAGTCCGCATCCGACCGCTCGCACCGCTCTCACCGCTCTCACCGGCTCAGATGACGGAGCGGCCCCCATCGATGCGCACGTTCTCCCCGGTGATCATCGCGGAGTCCTTCCCGGCCAGGAAGAGGGCCAGCGAGGCGATCTCCTCGGGCGTCACGAAACGTCCGGCAGGAATCTGCGCGCGGGCGTTCTCGCCCTTCTCCCCCACCCAGATCTCCCGTGCGAGCGCGGTATCGGCGATGGTCGGCGAGATGGCGTTGATGGTGACCCCGCGGTCTGCCCATTCCACGGCGAGCACGCGGGTGAATCCGAGGACTCCGGCCTTGCTCGCGGAATAGGCGGCATGCTCGGGCAGCCCGATCTCCGCGGCCTGGGAGACGATGTTGACGATGCGTCCGTAGCCGGCCTCGAGCATGGCGCGGCCGGCAGCCTGGGCCATGAAGAAGCTGCCGGAGAGGTTCACGGCGAGGGTCGAGCTCCAGTCCTTCTCGGAGAGGTCCTCACCGGGAGCGAAGCGGCCGATGCCGGCGGAGTTCACGAGGATGGTCGGGGCGCCGATCTCGGCGACGACACGATCCACCGCGCCGGCGGCCTCCGAGGCGTCGGCGATGTTCGCGCTCACGGCGAGATGGCCCTCCCCGGGAAGGCCGCCGATGGCGTCGGCGAGCGCGGGCGCGATGTCGACCCCCACGATCCGGGCGCCCTGCTCGGCGAGCCGGGCGGCGACGGTGTGGCCGATCCCGGCCGCTGCGCCCGTGACGATGGCGATCTGTCCGGTGAAGTCGGTGCTCATGGGAGCGTCTCCTGTCCTGCGGCGGCGGGCCCGGTGCGCGCATCCCGGTGGTCAGGATCCGCGGCGGCCGATGACTGCGTGCTCGCGATGTGATTGCCTTGTGCTTCCATTGTCCCTCTTCCCTCTCGTCCCTCTCTTCCCTCTCTTCCGTCTCCCGGTCAGCCCTGCCCGTCCGCCGCTAGCCCGACGTCCCGCCTCCCGATGGAGCTGCCGATGCCTCTGCCCGCCTCCGACGATCTGCTGTTCCCCGCCGCGCTGTGGCAGCCCCGCCCTCGCTCCGGCGGCCCGGAGGAGCCGCTGCCGATCACACGGCGCGACGAGCTGGGGATCGAGACTGCCGCGGCCTCGGCCGACGGCCCGCCCCCTGGTCCCGGCCCGGCGTTCGGGGAGGGCCCCCGGGTCATCTCGCGGGGCGGCGACACGGCGCTGGTGCACTTCCGGCACGCTGCACGCGCGGCGACGGCGGTGGCGCTGCAGGCCAACGGCTGGTGGCGGCCGGAGCCGCGGGAGGCCTGCGATCTGCGGCCGACGGGGAACGGCTGGTGGGAGGGCACCTTCGAGGTCCCCGCGGACTGGCGCGCCACCTACGGGTATGTCGAGCACGAGGAGGACGGCGACCCGCCCTGGTGGGAGTCGGGGCTCAAGGATCCCGGCGCCCCCGTGGTCTCGGACCTGTCCAATCCGCGGCGCCATCGGGCGGCGCGCGGAGGCGCGCAGCGCGCGGTGATCTGCGTGCCGGACGACGGACCGTTCACCCCGGGCCTGGTGAGGGACGGCGAGCCCTCCCCTCTCCTGCACACCCTGGCGACGCGCGAGGGTGAGCCGGTCACCCGGTGGTGGGCCTCACGGCCCGGCGATCCGGGCTGCGAGGACTTGGATCCCTCCGCGCCCCTCCCCCTGCTGATCGTCACGGACGGCCTGCAGCACGTCGACCAGCTGGGCACACCCTCCCGGCTGCGCCGCGGAGTGGCGGCCGGGATCCTGCCGCCGCTGGCCGCGGTGTTCGTCGAGTCCGGGCCGTCCCGCAGCGAGGTGCTGGGGGTGCCCGGCGGTCACGCGCGCTGGATCGCCGAGCAGCTGGCGCCGCGGCTGCGGGAGGAGGGCCTCCGCGACAGCACCGGAGACGTGCCGCTGACCGATCAGGCCTCGCGGACGATCGTGACCGGCTCCAGCTTCGGCGGGCTCACCGCACTGTTCGCCGTGGCACGGGCACCGCAGCTGATCGGTACCGCGATCGCGCAGTCGGTGTCCCTGTGGCGCTACGAGGAGGGGGCGCTCGTGGAGCCGCTGCGTCGGGCGGCCCGGCAGCACCCGTTGCGACTGCGCCTGCATGCCGGGCGCTTCGAGGGCACCATGCCCGCGCGGGCCGCGGCCCTGCTGGACGGGCTCACCGCAGGCGCAGGCACCGATGACCGGCTCGATGCCACCCTCGCCGTGCACAGCGGCGGCCATGACTGGGCGTGGTGGCAGCCGATGATGCTGCAGGAGCTCGCCGCACTGCTGCGCTGAGCGCGAGCCAGCGAGCCAGCGAGCCAGCGAGCCAGCGAGCCGGCGAGCCGAGGGTGCCCCGGAACGTTCTAGGATCGTGCGGGTGACCGTCCCCCGTGCCCTGACCCCGCTGGGAGCCGCCTGGCGTGTGCTCGCACTGCTGGCCTGTCTGGCAGTGCTGGTCACCGGCCAGTTCCTCCGCTCGAACGACCTCTTCCCCTTCGGTGTGCTGGATCAGTTCTCCAGCGGCACCGATCCCGACGGCGAAGTGGTCAACACCTGCCTGCAGGGTCAGCGGGAGGGCGGCGCACCGTTCGACATCGACTTCGGCCCGCGCAGCGTCGGGATCGCGCGAGCCGATGTGGAGAACACCCTGCCCGCGATCGAGGCGGACCCTGATCTGCTGGCCCCGCTCGCCGCGGAGTACGACCGTCGCCACCTCGACGAGGAGCCGCTGAGCGTGCTCGTGCTGTGCCAGCGCATCACGACGCTGCGGGACGGCTCGGCCCATGGTGAGGTCGAATTCGTGGAGGTCACGAGGTGGACGGCCACATGAGATCGATCCTGCTCCCCACGCTGCCCACCGCGCGGATCCACGTGCTCCGCGTCATCGTGTACGCCTTCGTCATCCTGGACATCCTCACCCTCTCCGGGGACGTCGTCGCCCATGCCGGCAACGCCGAGTACTACACGCCGCTGCTGCTGGCCCGCATCCTGCATCTTCCGGCGATGACCTCACTGGTCGCGCAGCTCCTGCGGGCGCTGATCATCGTGGCCTGCGTGGCCGCCGTCGCCGGCGTGACGCCCCGCATCACCGGTGCCGTGGTCGCGATCGGCTACTGGGTGTGGATGCTCTACAGCCAGGGATACGGCTACGTCGCCCACGACCACATGGCTCTGATGGTCGCTGTCGCGGTGCTGCCGACGGTCGCGACGCCCCCGCTCTTCGGCGACGGCGGGTCGGTGGGCTCCGCAGCCGGCCGTCCGGCGGGATCCGCGGCCGACGGGTCCGTCGGCGGGGGCACGGTCGGCGAGGAGCCGCGCAGCGAGGCGGCCGGCTGGGCGCTGCGCTGCATCCAGATCGCGGTGGTGGCCACCTACTTCTTCTCGATCGTGCCCAAGATCCTCTATACGGGCTCCCTCGCGGCCTGGGCGAACAGCGCGATCCTCACCTGGGCATCGCTGCGCCGCGGCAGCGTGCTGGCGCACTGGCTGGTGGAGAACGCGCCCTGGATCTTCGTCCCCGCGCAGTGGGGCGGTGTCGCGCTGGAGGCCCTCTCCCCCGTCGTGCTCTTCCTGCGCGGACGCGCGCTGTACGTCGCGATCGCCGTGTACATGAGCTTCCACCTCGCCACCCTCGTGCTGCTGGGCATCCACTTCCTGCCCACCGTCATCTGCTGGGCGGCGTTCCTGCCGCTGGAGCGCTGGCGCGAGCTGGGCCGTGGCAGACGGGCCCGGCGGCAGGCGGACCAGCCCGGCGTTTAAACGCTGGCCCCCTGCGCCCGGCCCACCTAGTCTGCTCCGGTGCCTATCGACCCCCGCACCCCAGAGCACGTCACGCAGCCCGGGCCTCCCGAGCACATCACGCACCACGAACCCCCAGAACAGCCAGAGCACCCAGAGCACTTCGCCATGACCCCCTCAGAGCCCTCCCGCGCAGCAGACACCATCGACCCGCGCAGCCGCAGCGTGATCATCCTGCTGCTGGTCAGCGCGTTCGTCGTGATCCTCAACGAGACGATCCTGTCGGTGGCGCTGCCGCCGATCATGGACGACCTCGACCTCGCGGAGACCACCGCGCAGTGGCTGACCACCGGCTTCATGCTCACCATGGCCGTGGTCATCCCCACCACCGGATATCTGATGGGGCGCTTCTCGACCCGTCAGGTGTTCACCATCGCGATGACCACGTTCACCGTGGGAACCCTGATCTGCGCCGTCTCCCCGTCGTTCCTGCCGCTGCTGGCCGGTCGCATCGTGCAGGCCTCGGGCACCGCGATCATGATGCCGCTGCTGATGACCACGGTAATGAACCTGGTGCCGCCCTCGAAGCACGGCATGGTCATGGGCAACATCTCGATCGTCATCTCCGTGGCCCCGGCGCTCGGCCCCACGATCTCCGGGCTGATCCTGTCGTTCGCGCCGTGGCGCGCCCTGTTCCTGCTGGTGCTGCCGATCGCCGTGATCGCCCTGCTGTTCGGGCTGCGCCGCATCGAGAACGTCGACGAGGCCACCGCCCAACCCGTGGACCTGCTGTCCGTGGCGCTGTCCGGCGTCGGCTTCGGCACCCTGGTGTACGGGCTCACCGGCATCTCCGGTGGTCAGGACCAGTCCGCAGCGGCCGACGCCGCGTCCGACGCCGTCTCCGGCGGGGCGCCGACCGCGGCGATCGTCTGCCTCGTCATCGGGGTCGTCTCGCTCGCGCTGTTCGTGTGGCGCCAGGTGCTGCTGCAGAAGGTCGAGCGCGCACTGCTGGATCTGCGCACCTTCGCCACCCGCAACTTCAGCGTCGCGGTGGGGCTGATGGTGGTGATGATGGGCGCCATGTTCGGCGTGGTCGTGCTGCTGCCGATCTTCCTGCAGCGCGTGGCGGAGCTGTCCACCCTCCAGGTGGGTCTGATGATGCTGCCGGGTGGCCTGGCGATGGGCCTGCTCGCCCCGCTGGTGGGCCGCCTGTTCGACAGGGTCGGGCCGCGGCCGCTGCTGGTCCCGGGCCTGATCGCCGTGGTGATCGGCATCGGGATCATGTCTCGCGTGCCCGAGCAGGCGTGGCTGATCGTGGTGGGCCACGTGGTGATGTCCCTGGGCCTCGCCTTCGTGTTCACGCCGCTGATGACCACTGCCCTGGGCTCGCTGCCCAAGCGTCTGTACCCGCACGGCTCGGCGATCGTCGGCACCGTGCAGCAGGTGGCGGGCGCCGCCGGCGCCGCGCTGATGGTCTCGATCATGTCGCGCGTCGCCTCCGGAACCGTCGCGGACGGCGGCACCCACCTCGAGGGCATCGCGAGCGGCACCTCGGTGGCGTTCACGCTCTCGGCAGTGCTCGGCGTTGCGACCGTGGTGATCGCGCTGTTCATCCGCCGCAATCCGGCCGACGCCGCGAACGCGCCGGTCGCTGCTGCGGAGGCTCCGAAGAGCTCCGAGGGACCGGACGTCCGGTCCTCGGAGGGCCCGGGCGCCGCCGGCTGACGGCGGACCTTCGCCACCGGCCCGTGGGTGCATGCCATGATGGAGCGTGCGTAAAGACCAGCCATCTGAGCCGACGACGGCGGACACCCCTCCCACACCGCGTCGATCCCCTGTCGCACGTCGCACGGCGGGCAGCCCCAGAGCGCTCCGATCCCCTGATCGGCACCCGCGGAATCGTTCGGGGAACGTCTCTGAGCCGCGCTGGCACCGGCGCGCGCAGAACACGGTCGTCGCCGTCCTTCTTCTTGGAGCCGTGTGCGTTGCAGGGTGCACGCCTCAGGCCCCGGCCGGCGACGTTCCGTCCACCTCCTCGAGTGGCGCCACGGACGATTCCACGAGCTCGCCAAGTGAGGACCCCGCGACCGTTTCGTCCTGCAGGTCGTTCTGGGGCGACCCAAACTATGGTGCACGGCTGTCCAGGGATGTTCTCGACCGGGCGGCGACCGCGCCGTCAGCTGGCCCCAGCGATCCTGATTTCTATGCGTTGACCGGCGAAGACGTTGAGAGAGAGTTCTCGGAGGCGCCTGCGCCGATCAGAGAGGCTGCCGACCCGCTGGCGACCTGGATGCGCGAGCAGCCTGCGCGAGGGAGCGACGCGGATCTGGACGCCTTCGAGGACGCGTGGGCCGGGCTGGCCTCCGCCTGCGCACCGTCTTCGGAGGCCGCAGCATGGGTCGGTGGGGACGGCGAGGCCAGCACGAAGCCCGCCGCGCTCGTCTGCGCAGATGTTTTCGATACACCCTCGACGCTGACGATCTTTCATAACGCCAACGTCCTGACGTCGAACATGTTCAAGCTGGTCGGACGCAGCGCCATGACAGTCCCCGAGGACCGCATCGACGAGGTGCAGGCCACCAGAGATCTCCTCGAGGAGGAGATTGACGTGGTCGACGACGATGCTGTTCGCGAGGCCCTGACAGATATTCAGCAGCCGTTCACCGATGCCCTCCACGGCGATCTGTATTCGGATGGCCTTCAGGAGCCCCTGGATCGACTTGGCCCCGCCTGCACGGATGCCGGGTATTTCGTGTCGCCTTCCGATGACGACAGCCAGCACGATGGAGACGACAGCCAGCACGATGGACTTGCATGACCATCGCCGTGCCGACGGAGCTCGCGGGACGGGCAGCCATGTCCTGAGGCGCGTCTATGGCCCAGCCGGTGCGTCTCCGTGCGTCTCGACGAGGCCGTCGTTGAAGGGCATGTAGGGCGCGATGGCAGGGAAGACCACACCGAACAGCGCGACGATGATCACCGCGAGGAGAAGCACGGTGATGGCGATACGCACCCATAGGGTGCCGGGGAGGTGTCGGAACATCCAGGCGTACATCAGATGCGCTCCTCTCGGGATACGGATTTCGGCGCGAGAGACGAACTGAGCGCGGTGTTCCATGTCGGCTCCGCGGTGGAGGCTGCACCGAGCTCTGGGGAAGCGCCCGCGGTCTCGGCATCGTCACCGGACGCGGCCGCGAGGAGCGAGGGGCTGTATGCAGCTGCACTGGCATCGGGGTCACCCTGCTGGGAACCGTCGGTGGCGAGAGCTTCAGGGATGCCATCGTCACGAATGGTCCAATAGGCGAATTCTGCGTGGACGATGTATCGCTCGCGCGCTGAGTACATCGGGTGGCAGGCGGTCAGCGTCATCATCTGTTCGGTCGGTTCGATGTCTGGCTGGCCAGGGGTGGGCGCTATGACTTCGGCCGCGCTGGGGTCAACGATGAGGGACTCGGTGACCTCGTAGACATAGAAAGCGTCAGCGGTTTCGATGACGACGGGGTCGCCCGGCTCAAGGCGCGCGATGCCTTCGAAGACGCGTCCATAGGTGTTGCGGTGGCCGGCCACAGAAAAGTTGCCCACCTGGCCCGGCAGGGCGGTCTCCGGATAGTGGCCGGCGCCCTTGACGTTCAGGACGCGCTCGAGGCTCACGCCCTCGGCCAGAGGAAACCGGTCACGGTCGAACTTGGGCACGTGCATCGTGCCCCACACCTTGTCCTCTCCGAGCACGTCGGGAACAGGCGGCGGACCATCTTGACGCGGAGCGATCCGCTCGGCATCAACCTCTCCCCATTCGTCCTCGAGTCCGGCGAGGATGCCGGACTGGTCGCGGTCTGCGACCACGTCAGTCCACCACAGCTGCCAGACCAGGAACAGCAGCAGAACGGCACCGAGGGTGAGGAGCACTTCGCCGAGGACTCCGGCGGCCGTACGGAGTCGACCGCCGCGTCTGGCGCGGTCAGGGCAGGCAGGGCGTGAGGCCATCGTCCAGCTTTCGAAAACGTGAGGGTCTGAGCACCCTCGGAGTCGGGAAGAGGTCCACCCCGGTCGCGGCGGCGCCTCGGGGCCGCCAATGATCGAACACTACGGCGGAGCAGCTCTCGTACCCAGTATCCCTCAGTGGACGACGCTCGCCCCTGCGAAATGCTAGCTCCCCGCCGCGCAGGGATCCGTGTCCTCGTTCCACTTCCCTGCCATCGTCGAGACCGCGATGCCGTTGACGATCCCGGTCTCCGAATCGGTGCAGTAGGTGTAGCCGAAGCCGCTGGAGGACATCGACTCCAGGCGGATCTGCCCGTCCGGACCGATGTACGCGATGCTCTCGGCATCGATGCGCACCCGCTCCGCAGACTCCTCGCCCACTCCCTCAGCGTCCGTCGCGGTGAACTCCGCGACCGCGGTCGCACTCACGCTCCAGAGGAAGCTCTCCATCGGGTGCACGTCGATCTCGGGGGGATCGCGCAGTGTCCAGGTCCCTGGACCGTCCGGAGCTCTCAGCGTCTCCTCGTCCTCAGGGTCTCCCGGGCCCTCCGGGCTCTCGGGAGGTGGAGGCTCACCGTCACCGGGCTCGGACACAGCGAACGGGCAGTCCTCGACGAGGGACGAGGTGCTGCGCAGACACTCCTCGAGCTCTGCCCCCATCAGCCCCTGGACCTGCTGGCGACCGGCCTCGTCGAGATCGAGCTGCAGATCGTGGATCGGTTTCCGCCAGGTGCCCAGCACCGGCGGCGCCTCGAGTGCGACCCGGGGCGCCTCCTGCCAGGGACCGGGATCCGCCACGGTGATCTCGTAGGTGCCCGGCAGGAGCTGCAGCGCGACCTGCGGCGAGTAGGAGTTCTCCATGGAGACGAGGTCCGTCACCGACACGGGCTCCCCGTTGATCAGGACCTCCTGCACACCCACCGGCACATCGATGAGGAACTCCGGCAGGTGCACGGGCGCCAGATCCCAGCGGACAGGCGCGAAGGCGCTGTCGGAGCGCGAGGTGAGGTCCAGTCGGGCGGTGCTGGTCCGGTCGCCGTTGCCCAGCGTGACGGTGACCGTCGCTGTTCCGGCGGAGACGTCGACGTCATCGACCGTGAAGTATTCCAGGCGGCCGGTCGCGGATTCGAGGATCTCTGCGGTCAGCGCCGCGTCGCTGGCATCGGGAGCGTCCTCCACGTGCGCGCGCACCTGCTCCATGTCTCCGTCCACGATGGCTTGCAGGAAGTCGGTCGCCACCTGTTCGGGGTCGCCCGTGGTCGAGATCAGCCGAGGAAGGCCCACGGTGAGAGCGCCCACCAGGGCCAGGGCGAGGCCGATGGCGAGGACGCGCCGAGTGCGCGGAGACAGGCGCTGGCGGGGGTCAGCGTGGGGGGGGGGCCGGAAGCGGCACCGCTCGGGTCCGCACTGTCCCCGCTCGCGACGTCACGGGTCACGCCGTGCGTCCCGTACGCCCCTGGCTCACCGGGCAGAAGGGGCGCGGTCCGCGGATCGGTGTCCTCGCCCCACCCCAGCGAGAGCGCTTTCGCCCTCTCACCGCGCCGTCCAGCCCTGACCATTCGCATCCTCGCTCGGTCGCCGTCGCCCGCCCCTGTGGGCGATCAGCATGTCACAGCGCCCCGGGGGTCGCCTTCTCGCGGGCGCGGTCGGCGAAGCTCACTGCCATCGCGGCCAGGGTGAGCGCCATGATGATCACCAGGGCGATGACGAAGGCCTCGAGCCATTCGGTGCCGCCCTCGGTGAGGGAGAAGATGATGCCGGGGATCATGGCGGTGCCCACGGCGGCGCCGGTGCGCTGGCCCAGCTGCAGGATGCCGCCGGCGACACCGCCGAAGCGGGGGTCCACGGAGTTCAGGGTGAGGGTCTGGTTCGGGGAGACCGTCATGCCCTGGCTCAGCCCCATCAGCATGAGAGGCGCCGCCATCCACCAGAACGGGATGGACCCGCTCTCCACGAAGCCGACCAGCACGGCGGTCCCGCCCAGCCCGCAGAAGGCCACACCGAAGCCGGTGATCACCATGCGTCGGCCGAGGGTGAGCACGTAACGGCCCGCGACCTGCGAGGAGATCGCTGCTGCGACCGAGGATGGCAGGCCCATCAGAGAGGCCTCGAACGCGGTGTGCCCGAGGTGCATCTGCAGGTAGAGCGGCACGATGATCCACACGCTGGTGACGCCGAGGAAGTACACCGAGACGATGAGGATGCCGTTGCGGAAGGCCTTGTTCGCGAAGATCGCGGTGTCCACCATCGGGGGGCGCCCCGACCTGCGGTATCGCTGCTCCCACACCCACCACAGACCCAGCACGATCAGGCCGCCGGGGAACGCCAGCCACACCAGAGCGCTGTTCCCGCGCTCGAGGAAGGGCAGCATGATCCCGAGGATCGCCAGGCAGAGCAGGATGGCGCCGATCGGGTCGAGGTCCGGTCTGGCCTTGCCGCGGGCCTTGTCGTCGGGGATGAACTTGAAGGCGCCGATGATGGCGGCCACGCCGATCGGGACGTTCATGAGGAACATCCATCGCCAGCCCTGATCAGGGCCGAGCAGCTGGATCAGGGCGCCGCCGATGACGGGGCCGAGGGCGGTGGCCACCGCGACCGTGGTGGCCAGCAGTGCGAAGGCGCGGGCGCGGTCCTGGCCGCGGAAGTGCTGCTGGATCAGGGCGACGGTCTGCGGGTTGAGCAGGCCGGAGCCGATGCCCTGCAGGATGCGGGCGACGTTGAGCATCTCGACCGACGGGGCGAGGCCGCTGAGCAGCGAGCCGATCGTGAACACGCTGATGCCGATGACGAGCATGCGGCGGCGGCCGGTGGCATCGCCTGTGCGGCCGGCCGGGACCAGCAGCATGCCGAAGGCCAGCGCGTACCCGGAGATCACCCACTGCAGCCCGCCGGAATCCGCCTCGAGGCTCTCGCCGATCGCCGTGAGGGCGACGTTGATGACGCTCACGGCGATGAGGGCCATGAACAGGGGTGCGAGGAGGACGGCGAGCAGCGGCTTACGACGCACCGCAGCAGTCGGTGCGCTGGGGTTGGGGATCACGACGCCACCTTATGCATCCACTGCATTTTTGAGGAGGGTGTGGTGAGCAGAAGGACAGCGCACGCGGCGATCTGTTCGCGTGCCCACCGAGGCGCCGACTGGTCGCCGCGTGATCAGGGCGAGGGGTGCTCTCTGAGCGACCGTGCGGTCGGCACGGTCGGCACGGTCGGCGCGGCCACGGCCACGGCCACGGCCACGGCCACGGCCACGGCCACGGCACCAGGTTCGGTCAGCCCGTCCGCGGAGCCGCTCAGCGGCAGGTGAGGCCGATGGCGGGCCCGCCACCGGGCGTCACCCGTCGCCGACGATCAGCTCTGCGGCGGCTGCGCCGGAGGCTGCTGGCCCGTGTGTCCCGGCCCGGACTGACCCGTCGGCCCGAAGGGATTCATCGACTCGGCCACCAGCGGACCGCGGGCATCATCCCGGTACGGCCCCGGCGGGAAGCTGTACCCGGTGCGGGAGGAGAGCTCGGGGGCGGCCAGCTGGAGCGCCCGCGTGGCCGGGCGATCGCTGTAGTCCGCGCCTGGGAAACGACCGAACTGGCCGGCCGAGCCCGCCGGACGGGAGAGGTCCGCCGCCTCGAGCATGCCGAGCGCGTCGCCCGGCGTCGGGAAGTGCGAGGACCACACGTGGCCCGGGGGCAGCGGGGACTGGAACACGGTGCCCGACGGGCGGGTCCACAAGGAGCCCGGCTTGGTGCGGTCGCGCAGGGCGTGCGCGCGCCAGGTGGTGACCGGGTGGGAGGACATCAGGTTCACCCAGTGCACGAAGAAGCTCGGATCGGTCGCGGCACGATCGGCCAGCTCATGCACGTTGACCTCGGCGTTGAGGTACTTGCCGCCGGAGAGCGCGGCGACCACGCCGGGCGAGCCCTCGGGGGCGAAGGAGTAGCCGAAGTTGTCCGCCGTGTACTCCTGGGTGCGGGACAGCGCCGGGCCCAGGATCGGGATCATGTTGATCACGGTGGAGAACACGAGACGGAAGTAGGAGACGTGGCCGGCGGCGAGGTGCCCCACCTCGTGGCCGATCACGAAGCGCAGCGCCTCGGGGTCGCGGGCCTTCCCACCGATCTCGAACAGGTCGGAGTTGATCGCGACGAAGCGCCGGAAGCCGTGGCCGGCGGCGAAGGCGTTGATGACGCCGTTGCCCAGCTGCACGTAGGCGTCCGGCACGCGCCGCATGCCGTACTGCTGGGCGGCCTCGACCACCATCCGGTAGCCCTCGGGGAACTGGGTGGGGCTCATCCGCACCGCGCCGGTGCGCAGCTGGGCATACATCGTGGCGCGGATCCACCAGTAGACGATCGGGGCGAGCGGCAGCAGGACGGCGAGCTGCACGAAGAACGGCAGGACCCCCACGTACTGCCACAGCGTGTCCACCGTGGCCTGGCCTTCGGCGAACCAGAGGTAGATGGTCGTGCCGATGAGGGTGATCCAGGCGAGATAGCCGATGACCGCGAGCGCCACTCCGACGCCGAGCAGCCACAGCTCCCAGGGGTGCCTGACTCCGCGTCGGCCGACGACTCCGTGGACGGTGGCGCCGTTGAGGACTGTCGGGTCACCGGGGCGGTGCGGATCCTTCGGGGCGGTGAGGCCCGGCTGCTGCTCGTCGGTGGAGGGCCACGGGGGCCCAGGGGGTGGCGTCGTCATAGGGGCTCCTCCGTATATCGGCCCGCGGTGGGTCACGGCACGACGCTAGACCGTGTTCCTGTGCTGAGCCACCCTGGATGCCGCTTCGCGGCTGATCATGGACGCAGGGCGGAGCGAGTCCAGCCGAACGGCGACCCCGGGTTCGCCGCTCGTCGGACCCCGCTCCGTGCGGAGAGCCGGACGGTGCATGACCGGCACCGTTCAGCGGAACAGCCGGCCCAGCAGGGCGTTCTTCGCCCCGCGGTACGGCGGGTACACGAGCTTCAGCGTGTCCGGCGTGAGCGGCTTGCGGGCGACGGGCTTGGCGTGGGTGAACGCCTCCAGCCCGGCTCGGCCGTGGTACTGGCCCATACCGGACTCCCCCACGCCGCCGAACGGCAGGGCCGGGGTGCCGATGTGCGCGAGAGTCATCCCGATCGCGAGGGAGCCCGACGAGGTCTCCGTCGCGAAGCGCTCCTCGATCTTCTTCTTCGCGGTGAACACGTAGGCGGTCAGCGGCTTGTCCCGCTCACGGATGCGGGCGATCGCTTCGTCGGGTCCGGAGACGGCGAGGATCGGCAGCACGGGCCCGAAGATCTCCTCGCCCATCACCGGGTCGTCCCAGTCCACGTCGGTCATGATCGTGGGCGGCAGGTAACGGTTCCTGCGGTCGGCGGTGGCGGTGCCGCCGAGCACCGCCTTGTCGTTGTCGATGAGCGCCCGCACCCGGTCGAAGTGCTTGCGATTGACCATGCGGCCGTAGTCGCGGGCGCGCTCGGGCCGGTTCCCGTACATCGCGCGCGATGCCCGGCGCAGATGCGGCACGAGGTGCTCGATGGTGCGCGGTGTGGCCATGAGGTAGTCGGGGGCGACGCAGGTCTGCCCGGCGTTCGTGAACTTGCCCCAGACGATGCGGCGCGCGGCCACGGCGAGGTCCACGCCGTCGTCGACGAACACCGGGGACTTCCCGCCCAGCTCGAGCACCGTCGGCGTGAGGTGCTCCGCGGCGGCGCGGGCCACGATCCGGCCCACGTGACCGTTGCCGGTGTAGAAGATGAGATCGAAACGCTGCTCGAGCAGGATCGTCGTCTCCTCGACGGCACCCTCGACCACGCGCACCCAGTCGGGATCCAGATGCGCGGCCACCAGGTAGGCGATCGCGCTGGACGTCGCCGGAGCCACCTCGCTCGGCTTCAGCAGCACGGTGTTGCCCCCGGCGATCGCCGCGATCAGCGGGGACAGCGTGAGGTTCACCGGATAGTTCCACGGGGCGATGATCAGCGTGGTGCCCAGCGGCTCGCGCCGCAGTTCGGCCGACGCCGGGGCGAGCATCGCCCCCAGGGAGAACCGCTCGGGCTTCAGCCAGCGCTTGAGGTTCTTCGAGATCTGGCTGATCTCCTCGCTGACCACTCCGAGCTCGGTGATCGCGCTCTCGAGCCGGGACTTGCCCAGATCCTGCGCGAGCGCCTTGGTGAGCCGGCCGCGCTCGGCGCGCAGCCCCTGCTGCAGGGCCTTCAGCTGCGCGAGACGCGCATCGACACTGCGGGTGGTGCCTGCCTCGAACGAGTCGCGCAGCGCGGTCACGTCATCGGTGATCCGGGCGCGCAGGGCGTTATCGGAGGCGGTCTCCGGCTGGTCGGCGGAGGTGGTCGAGGAGTTCACGTCAGTCGCCATGGGTTCAGCGTAGGGCTCACATTGCGCACACGGTGGGCTCGGCTCCACGATGCCTCCGAATCCCGGACAATGGACACGTACGACGGGCCGAGGCGCGGACCGCCGAGGGAGGAATTCGATGACGACCCTGCTGATCGCGGCACCGATCCTGCTGTCCCTGACATTGCTGTTCTCCGGGCTGGCGAAGCTCGAGGCGCGTCAGGGCACCGAGGACGCGATGACCTCGCTGCGGATCCCGCTGCGCTCCTTCCATCGCTCGGTGGCCTCGGTGCTTCCGGTGGTGGAGATCGTGCTGGCGCTGGCGGTGTGGATCCCGTTCGTGCCGCTGCAGGTGATGGCGTCGGTGGTGATCGCGTTGCTCATGCTCACCTATCTGGTGATCATCGCGCGGGCGCTGAGCTGGGAGGAGACCGTGGAGTGCTCGTGCTTCGGCACGCTCGCCTCGCCGACCGTCTCGCGGACCACCTTGGTGCGCAACATCGTGCTCTCGGTGCTGGGCGTCCTGGGGGTGATCGCCGCGGGCTCCGGGCTGATGACGCACATCCTCGTGCGTCAGCCCCTGGCCCTGATGGGGCTGGGCACCGTGCTGATCCTCGCGGTGCTGGTCACGGCGCTCGCGATCGGTGGCACGACGCCGGAGGACGACGAGACGGCGCACGCCGCTGACGGTTCACGATCCCCGCGCGACGCGCTCTCTGCCGCCGGCGCGCAGCCTGTGAGCGATGCGCAGTCCGCGGACAGCGCGCAGTCCGCGGGCGGCGCGGCGGCCTCCGCCCGGTTCACGGACTCGGACGACGTCGACGGGCTCCCGGAGGAGGACGAGCTGCTGGACTACGAGCGGGACAGGATCCCGGCGGGCGTCCTGCAGCGCTCTGACGGTTCCCTGATGACTCTGCGCCAGCTCGCCTCCCACCGTGCGGCGCTGCTGGTGTTCGTGAGCGAGGGCTGCGGGCCGTGCGAACGGGTGCTCGACCAGATGCCGCGGTGGATCGAGGACCTCTCCCCCTTCCTGCAGGTGAAGGCCGTGCTGTCCCGTCCGGTGGATCAGCTGCGCGAGCGCACCACGGGGCGCGTGGGCGAGCATGCCCTGCATGATGTCCAGTTCAGCGCCCGTGAAGCGCTCGGCGGGCGGGGCGCCCCCAGCGCCGTGCTCCTGGGGGCCGACGGGCTCCTGGCCGGTGGCCCGGTGAGCGGGGGCAGCACCGTGATCGAGTTCGTCGACGAGATCTGGGAGCAGCTGCAGCAGGCGCAGGCCGAGGGCGAGCTTCCGGTCGCCGAGGACTGATCACCGGCCGTCCGCTCCAGGTCCGGACAACGTTGGGGCGCCCATCCGAGGATGGGCGCCCCCTCGAAGGACTCGCTGAGCGCACTCCCTCCGGCGAGAGAAGCCACGTCAGGATGCGTGGCGAGCGATCAGATCGGCGGGAAGGCCGTCACTGCCGATTTCACTTCTTCCTGATCGTCGAAGCGGCTCCGCCGGCTCGGCGCCGTCCCCGCGGGGTCTTCTGCGCGGTGGCCGCCGCGTCGACGAGGTTCTGCTCGTCTGCAGGTACCGATGATGCCGACCCTTCTGCCGTCTCAGCGGGATCGGACCACGCGTCCACGCCGTCAGACGTCACGTCGCTGTCGGAGGTCGCGGAGTCGTCAGCGCTCTGCGTCGAGTTATCCGTGTCGTCCGCGACCGGGAACTCGGACTCCGAATCGACTGTCGAGGACTCGGCCGTCCTGCCACCGTCCGCCGCCGAGTCGGAACCGTCGGCGCCTGCAGACTTCTTGCCACTGCGGCGACGCATAGCGGTGACACGGACGCCGATGGCCTGCGCGGCCCGGTTCCCGGTGAGCGTGGTGCGCAGCCAGGTGACGATCGCGATCCACGTGGCGCCGGAGACGAGCACTGCATCCGCCGAAGCCATGATCCCGGAGAAGAACGGCAGGCCCATCGCGATCGCGATGCTCACGTGCATGCCGAGCAGCACGATCAGGGCGATACGGCGGGTGATCTTGTTGAACAACAGGAACGGGAACGCGATCTGCGCGAGCACCGTGACGTAGGTAGCGATGACCACCGGGAACGTCCAGTGGGTCATGAAATCCGCAAGCGGTGGGAACACCCCGTACGCCTCGGACTGCAGGGGGTAGTAGACGGCGGTGCCGTTCTGCCACAGCGTGCCCTGGACCTTGTACAGGCCGGCCTCGAGGTAGACGATGCAGATCTGCGCGACGACGAGGCACAGCCCGATGTTGTGCAGCACGGAGCCCGTCTGCGTCTCGGGGCTGCTCTTCTTCGCACGGCGACGCGAGTCCAGCGACCAGCGCCGGGAGACATCCACCAGGATCAAGTAGATGAGCATGATCCGGATGAAGTAGTTGCCGCCGTCGGAGATCGGCGTGTTCTGCCCGTTCAGCGCGGTGTACGCGATGAACAGCAGCGGCGTGACGATACGGGTGCGCCAACCCAGCACGAAGGCGACGACGAGCGCGATCGTGACGACGTACCAGAGCCAGAAGAACCCGCTCCCGGCCTGCTGCAGCAGGTCGAAGGGGAATTTGTAACCGAGATTCCCCCGGTAGGGTTGCCAGTACGCGGAGCCCGGCCCCCAGATGCGGGAGGCGATCGGAAGGTTCACCAGCAGCCAGCCGAGCAGGAAACTGCCGGAGGCGATGCGCATGACCGCAAGCCCGTGGTCGGCGTGCCGGTCGGTGACGAACCATCCCACGATGCGGTCCAGCAGGCGACCGGGCAGGTCACGATTGCCACGTGCCCAGGTGCGAATCGGGGTGGAGTTGCGCGTGTCGGTCACGACCATGCCGCGTACACCTCCTCATCGAACTCCGTGGCGGGACGCCATCCGATGTTGAGCCACGACTGGGATAGTTCCGCAGAGGGATCATGGCGCTTGCTGAAAGGGGGAACAGCTTCACGGAGCATGCGCACCTCGACCAAGGTGACATCGTCGCCGTAGTCTTCGTACATATAGAGGCTGCCGAGGCCCACGGCCGAGTCCTCAAGTCGCTGATAGCGCCGCAAGTTGCTCAGCTGGGACGAGCTGTAGGTTTCCTCCGCCTCGGAGGAGTAGAGATCAACTCCGAACACGGGCTCACCGTCGATGTGGTTCCCCTCAGCTGTGGTCTGCTGCTCACCGGTGAGATTGGAGGCTGCGGACCAGAACCGCCCGTGCATGACCTTCGACTGGCGGGCTCCGCGGTCTGCGAAGATGTTGTAGTCGATCTCCGCGAACTCATCCTCGGTGACGTTGCGCCACGGGGTGAGTTCAGCGCCCGCGTCGGCTCCCCCGGCACACACGTCGTACTCACTGAGGCAGGCCCTCACCACCATGTACTCATCTTTTGAGTAGGGGGCAGGCGCGAAGAGGCTCCAGCCCTGGTCAAGCGGGCCGCGGAAATAGCTGTTCAACGTCGGCTGCAGGGACTCCTTCAGCGGAGTGTTGGGGCCGGTGAAGGCGAGGGTCGCGCCGATGTGGCCAGCCGCGAGGAGTCCGACGATGGTCAGTACGACGGCGGGAAGGCGGTGGATGCGGGGCTTGGCCATGCGAGGGGGTCCGATCTGCGCAGTGTGCCGGGAGGGGTAGGACGAGCCGATGGCCGCCGGGCCGACACCGAAGTGTCGACCCGACGGCCATCAGTGATGGTTACGCGTCACTCAGAGTGCGGAGCGACGGGACACGAGCAGTCCCGCTGCACCTGCGACGACGAGCAGGGCAGCCAGCCCGACCATCGCAGCGGTTCCGGCCGCGCCCGTCTGGGCGAGGCTGCCGGAGCCACCGGACGAGCCGCTGACGGTCGACCCACTACCGTTCGAGCCGCCGCCGCTGAGGCCGCTGCCCCCGGTGGATGACTCGCCGGAATTGGTCGCCGAGTTATCGGCTCCCGAGCCACTGCCGGTAACGGTGAGATCCGCAGTTGCGGAGTTTCCGTCCTCGTCAGTAGCGACGATGGTGTAGTCGCCGGGCTCGGTGCCCTCGAGCACCTCGAGCTCCGTGGAGAAGGCGCCATCGTCATCAGTGACCACAGTGACCGGGTCGCCGACGGGGTTGCCGTCGGAGTCGGTCAGCTGCAGCTCGACCTCGGAGTTGGGCGGGAAGTTCTCGCCGTCAACCGTGATCGAGTCACCGGGTGCGGCGGTGTCCGGGTCCACCGTGATGGTGGGGTCGGTCGTACCGTCCTCAGCGGCGTTGTCGCCACCATTAACCGCAGCATTGTCGCCACCGTTAACCGCAGCATTGTCGCCACCGTTGACCGCAGCGTTGTCGTCACCGTCGGCAGCGTTGTCGTCACCGTCGGCAGCGTTGTCGTCACCGTCGGCAGCGTTGTCGTCACCGTCGGCAGCGTTGTCGTCACCGTCGGCAGCGTTGTCGTCACCGTTCACGCCATCGTTGTCGTCACCGTTCACGCCATCGTTGTCGTCACCGTTCACGCCATCGTTGTCGTCACCGTTCACGCCATCGTTGTCGTCACCGTTCACGCCATCGTTGTCGTCACCGTTCACGCCATCGTTGTCGTCACCGTTCACGCCATCGTTGTCGTCACCGTTCACGCCATCGTTGTCGTCACCGTTCACGCCATCGTTGTCGTCACCGTTCACGCCATCGTTGTCGTCACCGTTCACGCCATCGTTGTCGTCACCGTTCACGCCACCGTTGTCGTCACCGTTCACGCCATCGTTGTCGTCACCGTTCTCGGCAGCGTTGTCGTCGTCGGAATCGTTGGTCACACCAAGATCCGTGGTGGCGGTCTCGCCAGTGGTAGCAGTCCCCTCGACCGTGTAGTCGCCGGCGTCGCTGCCCTCAGGGACCAGGAGCTCGGCGGTGAAGCCGCCGTTCTCATCAGTGGTCACCGTGACCGGATCGCCGACGGGATTGCCGTCAGGATCAACCAGCTGGACATCGACATCAGTGTTCGGCGGGTAGTTCTCGCCGGTCACCTCAGTGGTGTCACCATCGTTGACTGTCCCCGGATCCACGGAAAGCGCCGGATCTTCGGCCACGACGTCGCTCACGCGCACCGTGGAAGAGGCCAGGTCAACATTCACTGCGGCCAGGTTCGGCAGCAGCTCCAGGCTCAGGGCGTTGACCGTGAAGGAGTCCTCACCGAGGTAGCCGGGCTCGGGCTGCTCGTTGATCGTCACGGAGACAACCTGGGTCAGCACACCGGAGAGCACCGGGGACAGGGTGTCCAGGACGGGCTGGATGAGTCCGTCGAGAGTGCTGGTCAGGCCGGTGGTCGCAGTGTCCACGACACCACCGATCACGCCCTGCAGCGGAGTGATCACCGCAGTCTCCACGACCGGTTCAAGCGCGCTGAGCAGGGAGCCGAGCGGGATGCCGAGCAGGTTGCCGTCGATCTCGATCGTCGGGTCGCTGTCGTCGGTGCCGGCAAGCTGACCAAGCGTGGTCTCCACGACGATATCGACGTTAGCCGTCGCGATCAGTGCACGAATCTCCGCGGGGAGCTCAATCCTGAGGCCGACGTTGTTGAACACGTCGTCCACGAGGATCTCGCCGACCTTGGTGGTCACGGTGCCGAGAGCCTCGGTGACCGCACCGGTGATGAGCCCGATGGTCTCCGAATCCAGCAGCTCCGTGTTGGCGGGCAGACCGTTCAGGCCGTCCGGGCCGCCGAGTGCCTGCAGGTCCACGGCGATCGTGCCATTGACCAGGTCGATCTTCACGAGGCCGTTCGAATCCTCGAGGGGCTCAGCAAGAAGCGAGGTGCTGGCTTCGTCGAGAGCAGCGTCGAGTCCGATGAGACCGATCGTCCCGCCGCCAGCCTTGACACTCGCGACGCCGAGGTCGGTATCAATAGCGATAGCTTCGGTGACCTGACCCAGCGCACCGTCCGCCCCCACCGCGCCGTTCAGCACGGTGCCGACATCGGTCAGCGCCGAGTTGAGCTCGGTCGAGAGGTCGCCCACGAGCGGCGAGCTGATGACCAGCTGGCCATCCGCGACCACGTACTCAGAGGTGACCTCTTCACCGTTGGCGGTCGCGGTGGAGCCGAGAGCGCCGAGCTGCAGGGAGAGCTCGTCGACGATGTCGTCCGTGAGCCCGTCGACGCCGGCCTGAGCGAGCAGATCCGTCAAATCGACGTTCGCGCTGCCGTAGGTGCCGTTCTCGATCCCGTCGAGATCCAGACCGCCGCCGTCGCCGACCGCACCGGCACTGGCCGTCGAGGTCGTGGCGTCGAGCGACTCCGTGTAGCTCGAGAGCGCACCAGCCTCACCGAGATCGAGCAGGCCTCGCTCCTCGGCGGTGCCGAGCAGCGGAAGGGTCAGCGAGCCGAGATCGAGAGCCAGGTTCTCGTTGAGGAGATCGACATTGAGCGGCTGGCTGTTGGGGCCCGGGTCGCTCAGGTTGCCCGACTGACTGGTCCCGGCGTTGGCCAGGTCCAGAGCGAGCACGTCGGTGTTGATGACTCGGCCGAGTGCTTCAGACTGATCAGTCTCGGCAGCGAGGGCCGGAGGTACGGACATAAGAGTCAAACCCGCCGTGGCTACCGACGCGACGAGACCCTTGAACAAGGTCGATCGACGCCGAGTCACGGACAGAGGCGGTATATGCAGGCGTTCCACATTCGCTCCATCGTGTGAGAGGGGTGGTGGGTCGCGCACACGAGCAGAGGGCACAAGCGACGCGACGAAGTCACAGAAGTGACCCCTGTGAGGTTCTCAGACAACGTTCGGGAAGTGTGCGGCGCCGACACAAACGACCGACCTGTTGCACGAACGTTATGACAATGTCCGATTTGCCGCTTACCATGCGCTGACCTGCGATTATGTAACCCAGAAGTAACCTCGTGGGGCCGTCGCGACCTGGTCACGGCAACGCTGGCGGCACGATGCTGCGCGCAGACCCAGTGGCTGTCGAGCCCGCCTCAGGGAACGCTCGCTTGAGCGAACCGGCCCACCCCGCCAGCGCGGAGCGCCCCGTCAGCGGCCGGGACGAACACTGCGCGGCCGGCCGTGAGCGTGTGGGTCCCTGTCTCCGTCATCAGAGTGGTCTCGCCGTCGAGCCCGAGCACGATCCGGGGACCGGTTCCCGGCACCGGATGCAGCTTCTGAGGGGGCCCGCCTTCGTCCGCAAGCTGCGTGATCGCGAGCTCGAAGTCGTCGACGGGTGCGTAGTACGCGACCGAAGTGGCGTTCTGCCGTTCGGGGGCTACCCGGAGTGGAGGCGTGGCGGTGACGCTCACGCTCTGGAGCACCTCGTCCACGTGGATCTTCTTCGATGTCAGCCCGGCACGCAGCACGTTGTCGCCGGTCGCCATGATCTCCAGGCCCGTGCCGTGCAGATAGGCGTGCAGAGCTCCGGCCGGCACGAACAGCGTCTCCCCTGGCTGCAGCGTGACGGGGTTCAGCAGCAGCGCGGCGACCACGCCAGGATCACCGGGGTGATGCTCTGCCAGCAGCGACACGAACGCGTCGATGCGAGGGGAGGGAGAGGACCCCGCCCGGGATCGTGCCCGACAGGCTGCCACCACCTCGAGCACCGCAGCCTGGGACGGGCGCATCGAGGTCGAGACGAGGGTGCGGAAAGCCGCGCGCATCCCGTGGGCCGTGGGGTTCGAGACCAGCAGATCGTGCAGCCGATCGGTCAGCTCCGTGCCGAGTCCCTCGAGGATCACCGCCGCCCGCCGCGGAGTGCGGAAGCCGCACAGCGCCGTGAACGGGGTCAGCGCGAACAGCAGCTCGGGCTTGTGGTTCGGATCGCGATAGTTCCGCCGGGCCGAATCCAGGGCGATTCCGGCAGCGCTCTCCGCGGCGAAGGACTCCACCGCCTGTTCCTTCGTGGGATGGACCTGCAGCGACAGCGGCCGTTCCGCCGCGATCACCTTCAGCAGGAAGGGCAGACGATTCTGGAACGCTCTCCCCACGCCCTCCCCCAGCATCTCGGCGGGAGCGGCCGCGATCAGGTCATCGAGTCGCTCCCCGCCGGGCGTCGTCGCCGAGCCGAGCGGGTGGGCACCGAACCAGAGCTCGGCCCACGGGGTGCCGTCGGCTGGGCGGCCCAGGAGGTCGGGGATCTCTGTCGTCGACCCCCAGGAGTAATGCTGCGGATGCCCCTCCAGCTCGAGCATGCTCAGACGTCACCCTCGAGGATCTGCGCGACCAGCCGAGCAGGTTCGTCGGCCGCCACCGGAGGAGCCGACGTCGCAGGCCCTCCGACCTGCCGCATGCCGTAGCGCTCCCAGTACTCGTGCAGCCAGTCCGGGGCGCGCGGGCAGTGCACCCAAGCGGGCAGGCCGCGCACCGCCGCCTCGAGGATGTCGGCGGACATCACCGAGACGACGGGGCTGCGAAGCTCTCGCGGCGCAATCGGCGGGTCCTGGAAGGTGACCCCGCGACGATGCATCAGCGCCTGTGTGGCGCGGGAGAGGCTGTCAGTGTCCTCCGGGCTCGGCTGGTAGAGCGCCCCCGTGGAGCGGCAGAAGGACTGCGCGGCGCCGGCCGTGAGACGTCGCGGGAGCTCGATCGCGCTGAGCTGGCCCAGGAACAGCGGCTGCTCATCCTGCTCGCTCTCTGCGACGGAACCGTCATGGGCGGCCTGCCAGAGACGCTGGGATCCGACCGTGCGCACTTCGATCTCCCGCCGGCCCGAGCGGCGGAATTCGCCGTCCAGCTCGTTCCAGGCCAGCAGGGTCGTGCGTGGGGGCAAGGGCGCGCTGAACGGGGTCACGGTCTCGTGCTGGACGACGGCGTTCGGCACGTCGGCGTACTGCGCCCAGGCATGGACCTCACGGCCCACCCGCCGTTCCCAGCCCGTGGTGAGCACCGCGGTGATGCCGCGACCCGCGAGCGCGGCGCGCGGCTCGAACACCGGACGGTGCGCCCACTCCGGTCCGCTCAGCACCGGCAGATCGACATCCGCCGGCGTGAGCACGTCCACGGTGCCGTGCAAGTAGGTCAGCACGGACAGCAGGCTGTCCTGACTCGCCGACGAGGCTGAGTCGACGCCGAGAAGCACTCGGGACCGGTCCTCCCCGTCGCGCGTGTGCAGCGTGAAGGTCGGAGTGCTCGCCTCCGCGGAGCCGGAGCGGCGAAGAACGCGGGCAGCGGCACCGCGCAGTGCGGCGGGACGACGACGCGTCGCACGCCATTCCTCCCAGCGTTCCAGGCTGTGCGGATGAATCAACGGCATGGTGCAACCCTCCACGTACGACGACGGACCCCGCGCCTCAGCATTCCACATGCGAGCTGTGCCCCACGGGAGACGTGCGGGGCAGGAGACCTCGAGCGACGAGTGAGGGCCTCCCCACGAGTCGTGGCGGAGCCTCATGCACGGAGAAAGTCCACCAGGTGCGCGGTGGAGCAGGCCCGCCCGGACTCACCGCGGCATATTGCGGATGTTCGTCGCCGCCATGTCGACCATCTTGCCGACGCCGCCGCCGAGCACGATCTTCGTCGAAGCCTGAGCGAAGCCACGGATCTGCTGGGCGGTGATCTTCGGGGGCATGGACAGGGCGTCGGGGTCGGTGACCACGTCGATCAGCATCGGCCCCGGAGTGGCGAGGGCGTCGGCCAGCTGCTTCTTGAGCTTCTTGGGCTCGGTGATCCGCACGGAGCCGATGCCCACGCCCTTCGCGATCGCCGCGAAGTCGACATCCTCATGGTCGGTGCCGTAGTCCGGCAGGCCCTCCACGAGCATCTCGAGCTTGACCATGCCGAGGCTGGAGTTGTTGAACACGAGGATCTTGGTGTTCAGCTGGTGGAGCTTCACGGTGAGCAGCTCGCCCATCAGCATGCCGAGGCCGCCGTCGCCGCTCATCGAGATCACCTGGCGATCCGGGAACGCCTTCGAGGCGCCGATGGCCTGCGGCAGGGCGTTGGCCATCGTGCCGTGGTGCCAGGAGCCGAACAGTCGGCGCCTGCCGTTGGGCGTGATGTAGCGGGCGCCCCACACGTTGCACATGCCGGTGTCCACGGTGAACACGGCGTCGTCGTCCGCGAGGTCGTCGAGCGTGGCGGCGACGAACTCGGGGTGGATGGGCTTCATTCGCTCCACGTTCTTGGTGTACGCGGCGACCACGCCGGTGAGGGCCTTGTGATGCGCCTTGAGCATGCGGTGCAGGAAGCGGTGGCTCTTGGAGCTGGTCAGCAGCGGGAGCACGGCCTGCAGGGTGAGTGCCACGTCGCCGTGGAGGGCGAGGTCCAGGCCCACCCGTCGGCCCAGCCGCGAGGCGTCGGCGTCGATCTGCACGATCTTCGGAGCGTTCTTGCCGCCCTCGCCGGGCAGGAACTCGCTGTAGGGGAAGTCGGTGCCCAGCAGGATCACGAGGTCCGCCTCGTGCATCGCGTCGTAGCAGGCGCCGTAGCCGAGCAGACCGCTCATGCCCACGTCGTACGGATTGTCGTACTGCATGAACTCCTTGCCGCCGAAGGCGTGGCCGATCGGTGCCTTGACCCGCTCGGCGAGCTCGAGCACCTCTTCGCGGGCGTCGCGCACGCCAGCCCCGGTGAACAGGGTGACGGTGTCCGCCTCGTCGATCAGCTCGGCGAGGCGTCCCACGGGGCCCGCGGCGGGCTGGACCCGTCCGAGGTCCGTGGCGAGCTCCTTGGTGAGCGGGCCGTCCACCTGCTGGTCGGCGACATCGCCGGGGAGCACGAGCACGGAGACGCCGCTCTTGGCGATCGCGGTCTGCACGGCGATGTGGAGCATGGTCGCGCCGTGGGGGCCGGAGTTGACCATCTCGCAGAAGTGGGAGCACTCCTGGAACAGGATCTCCGGGTGGGTCTCCTGGAAGAACCCGGTGCCGATGTTGGCAGAGGGGACGTGGGAGGCGATCGCGAGCACGGGGGCCCCGTCGCGGTGGGCGTCGTACAGGCCCTGGATCAGGTGGGTGTTGCCCGGGCCGCAGGAGCCGGCGCACACGGCGAGCTTCCCGGTCAGGCGGGCCTCGGCGCCGGCCGCGAAGGCTCCGGCCTCCTCGTTGCGCACGTGCACCCAGTCGATGCCCTCGGTGGAGCGCACGGCGTCGACCACGGGGTTCAGGGAGTCGCCGACCACCCCGTAGATGCGCTCGACCCCGAGGTCGCGGAGCTGGGTGACGAGGAGCTGGGCGAAGGATGTGCGGGGCATCGGTGACCTCCCGAGGTTGTGGCAGCCGGGCCTGGCACCCGACTCGAGTCCGTTGCCTCGAGAGTAGTCCGGCAGGTCGGCGTGGAGGCGACCGTCAGGTCAGCTCTACGACTGCGCAGGCCGTTCGGCCCGCCCGGGCTCCGCCGAGCCCAGCCTGTCCCGCAGCTCGCGGGCCGAGGGGTTACGGAGCGCCTCCTCTCCGATCAGCACGGTCGGCGTGAGCTCGTCGCCGCCGTTCAGGGCGCGGACGCGCGTCTGAGCAGCGTCGTCCCGCCACACGTTCACCCAGGCCACGCGGGCATCCTTGCCGATCTGCAGCATCAGGCGCTCGCAGTAGAAGCAGCCCGGCTTCCAGAGCACCACGGCGTGACCGGAGCCGAGCAGCTCCTGTGCGCGTGCCCAGGAGGTGTGTCGTCCGCGACGGCCCGACCACACGGAGATCGCGATGACGGCGATCTCGCCGACCACCGCGAAGACCGCACCCTCGCGCGGGTCCTCGAGCGCGAGGAACAGCGCCCCGGCGGCCACGACGAGCGTGCCGACCCCGAGGTTCTTCGCGATGCGCCGCTCCATGGGGTCACGGTACTGCGGCTCGATCCGACTCGGCCCGACCCGACCGGCCGCGAAGCGGCGCCGACTTCTTGCGCGAACCCCGCCCCGCAGCGCCCTGAATCGTGCATAGTAGTGAGCGGCAGGTCACAGATCGCGCACGAACGCTCATCACGAAAGCACAGTCGCGCCGTCTCCCCTGAGCGCTCTGCGCGCACCGGACCCTCCTCGAAAGGCCCCGATGACGCGCCACCCCGCCTCCCCGTCCGCCCCGAAAAATGCAAAAGGATTTTCGAGCGGCTCCGCTCGGGACCGACGACGCTCCGGACGTCGGCCGCTGCGTGCCCTGCCCCTGATCGCGGCCGGTGCGCTCGTCGCGCCGCTCGCCCTCACCGTGCCGGCGAGCGCCGACCCCTCCTACGTGCCGCTGCCGCAGAGCGCGATGAGCGTGGTGGAGGCGGACTCCGCCGAGGAGGGCTCACCCGCGCAGAACGTGCTGGACGGCGACACCTCGACCATCTGGCACACCGCCTGGAAGGACGAGGTCGACGAGCTGCCGCACCAGCTGTCGGTGCAGGTCTCCGAGACGCCCGTCGAGGTGGCACGTGTGCGCCTGGATCCGCGCAAGGACTCGAACGGGTCGGGCCGCATCGGCGACTACGAGGTGCACACCTCCACCGATCCCGAATGCGCGGAGAACGCGTACACCCTGGCCGCCGAGGGCAGCTTCGATGGTTCCCTGGCCGACGCGACCGCCGAGCGCACCATCACCCTGGACTCCCCCGTCGAGGCGAGCTGCGTGAAGGTGGTGTGGCTGAGCTCCTGGGGCGGGAAGGCCTCGGATCCCGAGACCTCGCCGCCCGAGCAGGTCGCCTCCCTCGCCGAGCTGAACGTGGACGTGATCGGGGACGAGGCGGACCCCGACCCGATCGTCGTGGATCCGCCCGAGGGCACCGCCACGATCTCTGACGGGGACCTCTCGGTGCGTCTGCATCCCGACTTCCCGCAGGTCGTGGACTATTCCGTGGGCGGGTCCTCCCTCGCGGGCCGCTACGGCGCAGCGCACTCCGCCGTGGTGATCGACGACGTCTCCTACGACGTCGAGGTCACGGCCCCGGAGCTCTCTGAGGACGGCGCCTCCGCCACTTATCACCTCACGGTCCCGGAGCTCGAGGGCACGAGCTTCGACGCCGTGCTCTCCGTGAAGGAGGGTGTGTTCACCTGGAAGCTCACGCACTTCGTGGATCCCTCCGACGCGATCCACCGGATCTCCGTGCCGCGCCTGGACCTCGCCTCCGCCAACGGCACCGAGGGCGGCGCCCAGGTGGTCGGCGCGGATCTCTCCGTGGACCGTGACCGCAGCGGCGACCACTTCTACGACCTCGCCTCGCTCGAGGACGGCACGTCGCTGACGGACCCCTCGCACGTGGCGCTGCTGCACAACGACCAGCTCGCCGCCGGGTTCGAGACCAACGCGGTCGAGGACAACACCGCCGGCGGCGAGACCGCCGAACGGGTGCAGAACGACAACTCCCGCTACATCGTCTCCCTCGCCCAGGGCGACGGCGCCTCCTACGGGACGGTCTCCCCGGGCACCTTCGTGGTGCGCGGCTCCACCGCCGATCAGGGCATCGGGGCCGATGCGGACCCGTTCGTGCGGGTCCGGCTCGCCGCCGACGCGAACGACGACGGCGCAGTGGACTGGCAGGACGCCGCGATCGCCGCACGCGCCATCGAGGAGGAGGTGACCGGGGGCGACGCCGTGAAGAACGAGGTGATCAAGCGGATCCCGTTCAACATCGTTTCCCAGGCCACGCATCCCTTCCTGCGCACGCTGGACGACACCAAGCGGGTCTCGCTGGCCACCGAGGGGCTCGGCCAGTCGGTCATGCTCAAGGGCTATCAGGCCGAGGGGCACGACTCCGCCCACCCCGATTACGCGGGCCACTACAACGAGGCCGCCGGCGGGCTGGACGATCTCGAGACCCTTGCCGCCGCCGGGGAGGACTGGAACGCCACGTTCGGCGTGCACGTCAACGCCACCGAGTCCTACTCCGAGGCGCACGCCTTCTCCGAGGACCTGCTGCAGCAGCCGCTGAAGCCCGCCTGGGGCTGGATGAACCAGTCCTATGCGATCGACGGCCCGAAGGACCTCGGCACCGGGAACGTGCTCGAGCGCTTCCAGGACTTCCGGGACGAAGCTCCCGAGAACCTGTCCTTCCTGTACATGGACGTCTACTACCCCAACGGCTGGGAGGGCCAACGCCTCGCCCAGGAGCTGCAGGCGCAGGGCTGGGCGGTCTCCACCGAGTGGGCCGACAAGATGCCGCGGGCCTCGACCTGGTCGCACTGGGCGAACGACGAGAACTACGGCGGCTCCACCAACAAGGGCGTGAACTCCCAGGTGATCCGGTTCCTCGACAATGATCAGAAGGACATCTGGAACCCGGACCCGCTGCTGTCCAACGCGAACGTGCAGGAGTTCGAGGGCTGGACCGGTCATCATGACGCGAACGCCTTCTTCGACACGGTGTGGCGGCGCAACCTGCCCACCAAGTACCTGCAGCAGGCACCGATCATGCAGTGGGGCGACGGCCAGGTGGTGCTCGAGAACGGCACCGTCGCGACGTCCGACGTCGACTCCGTGACCGGCACCGAGATCCCCACCGATCGCACCATCACCCATGGCGGCGCGACCGTCTACGAGGACGGGAAGTACCTGCTGCCGTGGTCCGACGGCAGTGCGGAGGCCGACGGGGATACGGAGCAGGAGGGGTCCGAGAAGGGCGCCGCCGACCAGGACGCCGCTGAGCAGGTCGACCGGCTCTACCACTACAACCCCGAGGGCGGCACGACCACCTGGACCCTGACTCCCGAGTGGGCCGATCAGGGCTCCCTGGTCATGTACGAGCTCTCCGACACCGGCCGCGGCGGGCGCATCACCGTCCCGGTGCGCCAGGGCAAGGTCACGCTCGAGGCGAAGGCAGGCACGGCCTACGTCCTCCATCCCACGCGCGACATGCCGCAGAAGGTCGATCCGCAGTGGGGCGAGGGCAGCCCCGTCGCCGATCCCGGCTTCTTCTCCGGCACCCTCGACGACTGGGCCCCCGAGGGCGCGGCCGACATCGAGACCGACGAGAACCGCAACCTGCAGGCGGTGCTCGGCGCCGACGCAGCGGGCATCTCGCAGCAGCTCCACGACCCGGCCGATCCGAGCGCTGACCTGCCCGCCGGCACCTACAGCGCCTGGGCCAGCGTGCAGATCGACCCGTCGGATGCCCGCGAGGTGAGCATCTCAGCCACCGGTGACGGGGTCCGGCCCACCGCCCACCAGGCCGGCGAGAACGGCGCGGCGACCACCAGCATCGACTCCTCGATGGCGGTGAACGCGACCGCGTCGGACGACAAGCACGGCCAGTACTTCCAGCGGGCGCGAGTCACCTTCACCACCGATGGCTCCCCGGTGACCTTCGCCGTCCGCGCCGGCGAGGGCGACGCCGAGGTGCGCGTCGACGACGTGCGGGTGGTGCCGTTCGTGGCCCCCGAGGATCCTGACGCCACGGAGCAGACCGTGCTGTTCGAGGACTTCGAGAACGTCGACACCGGGTACTGGCCCTTCGTGACCGGCTCCGCGGGGATGGGCGGCGATGCTCGTACCCAGTTGGCCGAGCTGCACGCGCCCTACTCGCAGGCCGGCTGGTACGGCCCGAACGCCGACGGCGACGTGGTCGAGGGCGGCAAGCTGCTGGACAACGTGCTGGACGGTGACTGGTCGCTGATGGCCCATGAGGAGAACACCGGGCTGATCCTGCGCACCACCACCGGGTCGCTGCCGCTGCAGGACGGACACCGCTACCGGGTCTCGTTCGACCACCAGACCGGGTTCGACGGCTCGTACAGCCTGGTCGTCGGCGGGGACTCCCTCGCGGCCGACGGCGAGGACCCGACCACGACGATCCGCGAGCGCGAGGCGATCCCCGAGGCGCGGGGCGCCGACGCCCGGTTCGAGCACGAGTTCACCGCCGGCGGCTGCGAGGCGACCTGGGTCGGGATCGAGAACCAGGGCGAGGGTCCGCAGAACGACCTGGTGCTGGACAACCTGCGGGTGGAGGACCTCGGCGAGGCCGAGGACGCTCCGGACTGCTCCGCCACGGACGACTGACCGCGGCGCCGTGGAGGGCTCGCCGGGTGCCCGACGACCGGCCCGTCCCGCTGAGGTGGGACAGGGGGGTCGGGCACCGGGCGGGTCCTCTCACCGAAAGCGAATCGCCGCCGGGTGCCGGGAGCTCCGAACAGCCTCGGTCGCGGGTCAGGCGTCGGCGTCGAGCGATGTCGCCGCCGGTTCGTCCTTCACCAGGCGCACGCGCTGCACACGCCGCTCGTCCACCTCGACCACCTCGAGACGGCCGCCCTCGATCGCGACCACGTCCCCGGCCTCGGGGATGCGGCCCAGGCGGGCCATCACGAAACCGCCCACGGTCTCGTAGCCGCCGGTGTCGGGCAGTTCGATCTCGGTCGCGGCCTCGAACTCCTGCAGGATCAGGCCGCCGTCGAAGGTGCCGTCGGCCTCGAGGATGCGGTCCAGGCCACCGGGCGCCGGCCAGGACTCGAGGTCGAACTCGTCGTAGATCTCGCCCACCAGTTCTTCCAGCAGGTCCTCGAGGGTGACGATGCCGTCGGTGCCGCCGTACTCGTCGACCACCACGGCGATCTGGTCGGCGTGGGCGCGCATCCGGTTCAGCGCCTGCAGCACCTCGACGGTGCCGGGGATGTGCTCGATGGGTCGGGCGAGATCGGCCATGCGGGTGGACCCCGGGTCATCGACCAGCAGCAGGTCGCGCACGTGGGCGAAGCCGAGGATGTCGTCGAGGTCTTCCCCCGTCACCGGATAGCGCGAGTAGCCGGTCGCACGGATCTCCTCGCGGGTCTGGGCGACCGTCTGCTGTCCGTCCAGGAAGTGCACCTGGTGGCGGGGCCGCATGACCTCGACGACGGTGCGCTCGGAAGCGTCGAACACGTCCGCCAGCACCCGGGACTCCGCCTGATCCAGCGCATCGGAGGAGCGGACCATCGACCGGATCTCCTCGGCGGAGACGGACTCCCGGTTCGCATGGGGGTCACCGCCCAGCATCCGCACCACGAGGTTCGTCGAGGTCGACAGCAGCCAGATCACCGGGCGCATCGCCTTGCCGAACAGGCTCAGCGGTGGGCCCACCACCTTCGCCATGCCCATCGCGTTCTGCATCGCCAGACGCTTGGGCACCAGCTCACCGAAGACGAGGGAGAGATAGGCGATGACCAGCGTCATTCCGATCAGCGCGACGGTGGAGGCCGTTCCCGCGGGAACGCCGACGTCCTCGAGCACCGGGGCCAGCGACGGGGCGATCGTCGAGGCGCCGTAGGCGGAGGAGAAGAAGCCGGCGACGGTCACGCCGATCTGCACGGCGGAGAGGAACTGGTTGGGGTCGCGCACCAGCTCCGCGGTGCGCTCCCCGCGCGTCCCGCTCTCCTCGAGCTGCTTGACCTGGGATTCGCGGAGGTTGACGATCGCCATCTCGGTCCCGGCGAACACCCCGCCGATGAGCACGAAGAGCAGCACGAGGGCGATGTTCACCAGAACGGCAGGATCCATGGGGCAACGCTACCGGCCCTCCCCGCTCCAGGACCGATCACCGCGTAGCGGCTTCACCACATCGCGATGGCGGCGCAGCACCGGCCGTGGCGTCGGCGCGCAGCTCACGAGGGACAGCACGCTTCCCGCGCCCAGCATGGTTCGCGAGACACAGCACGGCTCCCGAGACATACTGGCCGTCCCCGTGCTCTCGAGAGGAGGATCCGATGGCTCCCGTCATCACCGCCCTCATGGTCCTCGCCGGATCCGTGTACGGCTGGCGCACGGGACTGCGGCTCAAGCGCGAGCAGGACGCCTTCGACCGCCGCATCCGGGGCCAGTCCGAGAGTCCGTGAGCGCGCCTGGTGACGGCGGCCTGATCACAGCAGTGGGAGCAGCTCTTCCCAGACAGCACGCTGGGTCTCGGCCGCACTCCGCCCCTCGAGCCGAGAAGTGATGGTCAGGACAGCACGCTGCCGTGGCATCACGAGGATGATCTGTCCAAGAGCCCCGTCAGCTCGCCACACGCCCTCCGGCGTGCACTGCCAGACCCCGTAGCCGTACTGGGCGGCCTCGGGTTCGGGATCCCCGGTGGCGACCCAGGCGGCATCGCCGTGCATCTCGTCGATCCACCTGCTCGGCACCAGTTGCGTCCCGTCGTACTCGCCGCCCTGCAGCAGCAGACGGCCGATACGGGCCAGCTGACCGCTCTTCAGGTGCAGACCCGTCGCGCCCCAGGAATATCCGTCGCGGGTGGTGTGCCATTGCGGGTTCAGGATGCCCAGCGGCTCGAACAGGCGAGGCATGAGCCAATCCCGCAGCGTCTGCCCGGAACGTTCGGAGATCACGCGGGAGAGCAGGAAGATCGACCCGTTGGAGTACTCCCAATGCTCCCCCGGAGCCGCAACCAGGTCGGTGCCGAGGAACAGACCGGTGAGGTCCTCGTGGTCTCGGTGCTCGTCGAGGAAGCCGAGGATCGGCGACCCCGAGGTCATCGTGATCAGGTGACGCAGCCGCACCTGCTCGATCCCGGCGCCGTACCCGCCGGCAGGAACCGGGAGATGGTCCACGAGCAGGTCCTCGACGTCGAGCAGGCCCTCCTGCGCGGCGGTGCCCACGGCGAGCGCGGTGACGGTCTTGGAGACGGAGTAGATGTTCTCGACCGTGTCGTCGCCGAAGCGGTGGGAGAGATCGTCGCGTCCGGCTCGGTGCAGGTGGAGCGCGCGGACACCGAGGTCGCGCTCGACGATCCGCTGGCGAAGCGGCAGCAGGAGGAGGTGGTCGGGCACCGCCGCCGTGGCGGGTGCCGGCGCGGCGGATGATGCGGGGTCGGAGCTGGCGGCATCGGCAGTGGTCATCCCGTGACCCTACGACGCTCCCCCGCTCCCGTCACCGGGTATCCATGTTCCGACGCGCGTCCCCGGCGGCTCGCGTCTCCGGCTGCCCCGGCCGTCGCCGCCGCCATGCTGCCCCGCCGCAAGCCGCTCCGCCCGTACCCACCGCACCCATGGCCGCGTCGCCCTTTGCGAGCGGCAGGCCGCAGATGACGGGCAGGCGAGGGGCGGCTGATGCCGGCGGGTGCCGTCCCGCGGAATGAACTTCCCGGCCATGCCACTAGGAAAACTCTGGCCATCAGGTGAGAATGTCCTGGACGCGGGACGCTCAGCTGCTCGTCCGCCGCTTCCGCACTTCGTCGATTCGCCACTTCCCCACGCTCCTCTCGGCACCGCCGCCGAACAGACCGAAAGGCGCACATGGCCGCCGTACGTCGCTACGTCTTCCCGCTGATCTGGATGCTGATCTTCGCGATCATCGCGATCGCCCTCGCTCGCCTGGCCTTCTTCCCCGGCGATGCGCAGGCGGGCGACGGTGAGGATCCCGCTGTTCCCGCTGTCGAGTTCGACCAGTACGCGACCGTGCCGGTCGAGACCGGCGACATCGCCTCGGCGCTGGCGCTGCCCGGCGTCGTGGAATCCGATCCCGGGACCGATCTGAAAGCCACCGAAGAGGGCAAGATCAACAAGATCTGGTCCCGTGAGGGCGACACGGTCGAGAAGGGCCAGCGCATCCTCCAGGTGCGCATCCCGCAGGACCCCGAGCCCGTCCTTCCCGGCACCAGATCAGGTGGCGAGGACACGATCGACGAGGGGACCGGCACGGACGGCACGGGTGACGACGGCACCGGCAACGAAGGCACGAGTGACGAGAGCGCCCAGGCCGGCGGGAAGGCCGGTGGTGCCGACGAGGCGACCCCGGGCACAGCGGGCGACACCATCGAGCAGCCGTCGCCGCAGGCCGCGACCGAGTACACCTACGTCGACCTCGTCGCCAGCGCTTCAGGGAAGCTCACCGGGCTGGCCGTCGAGGAGTGGCAGTCGCTCGCCGTCGGCGACGTGGTCGCCAGCATCTCCCCCGGCACCTACTCGATCGTCGCGGACCTGACCCCCGAACAGCAGCTCTCCCTGCTGGACACGACCATCAAGGCCACCGCCACACTGCCCACCTCCCCTGACCCGGTCACCTGCGATGCCCCGGACATCACCGAGCAGTCCAGCTCCTCCGACGACGACGCCGCGAAGGACACGGAGCCGCAGATCGATCCGATGACCGGTGAGGAGACCTCCTCCGGCACGTCGGTGGCCCAGCTCGAATGCCCCGTCCCCGAGGGCACCCGGATCGTTCCGGGGCTGTCGGTCGAAGTCGCGGTGGACCTCGGAACCGCCGAGGGCGTGCTCGTCGTGCCCACCACCGCCGTCGAGGGCGAGGGCGAGGCGGGCACCGCCTACGCACTGGACGAGGAGACCGGGGAGCCGCTGCCCGTGGAGGTCTCGCTCGGCGAGCGCGGGGACGGCGTCGTCGAGATCACCAAGGGCCTCGAGGAGGGTCAGGAGATCCTTCAGTTCGTGCCCGGGGTGGACAATCCCGAGGACGAAATGGGCATGGACGGGATGGGCGGCTGGTGACCGCGCCGCTGCTGCAGCTGCGCGACCTGCGCCGCTCGGTGCGTCTGCCCAGCCACGAAGAACTCCACATCCTGCGCGGAATCGATCTGACCGTCGAGCCCGGGGACCACGTGGCGATCGTCGGCCGCTCCGGATCCGGCAAATCCACCCTGCTGAATCTCCTGGGCCTGATCGACCGGCAGACGGGCGGGGAGCTGCTGTTCGACGGAACCGATGTCTCCCGGCTGGGCGAGCGCCGCCGCGCCCGACTGCGCGGCGCGTCGATCGGTTTCGTGTTCCAGCAGTTCAACCTGCTCGAGCGCCGCACCGCCCTCGAGAACGTGATGATGCCGCTGATGTACGGGAGCCCCGGGCAGTTCTGGCGGCGTGAGCGCCTGGCGATGGAGATGCTCGACCGGGTGGGCCTGGCCGACCGCGCCCCGCAGCAGCCCTCACGTCTGTCCGGCGGCGAGCAGCAGCGGGTGGCGGTGGCTCGGGCATTGGTGCGCAGGCCGCGGCTGATCCTCGCCGACGAGCCCACCGGCGCGCTCGATGTCACCACCGGTGAGGCCGTCATGGCACTGCTGGACGAGATCGCGCGGGAGTCCGACGCCGCGCTCGTGACGATCACCCACGACCTGCAGGTCGCCGCCCTTTCACGGCGCTCGTACCTGCTGGACGAGGGGACCCTGCACGACGTGACCACCTCCCAGGCGCACGATGCGCTCTCAGCGACGGTGGGCATCCGTGCCGGTCGGGAGGCGGTCGCCGCCTCGACGGGCGCGCCGACCGGTGCATCACGGGATGCGACCGAGCAGTTCCGGGAGGTGCAGGCATGACCGGTCTGCTCGCCTCGATCGTCGAGGCCTACGGCGAGCTGCGCGTGAACAAGGGCCGGATCCTGCTGTCCCTGATCGGGGTCGCGTTCTCGGTGTTCGCTCTCACCGCCGTGATGGGAGCGGGCGGCATGCTGGGCGGCGCCCTGCTGCAGTCCATGGAGAAGAGCGGCGGCCGCGACACCGTGCTCTCGCTGCAGCCCATGGGCGATATGTCCTTCGAGGTCGACGAGTTCGGCAACGAGATCGGTGCCTCTGCCCCGTCGGACGACCTCACCACGGCCGAGCAGGACGACCTCGTGCTCGAGCAGATCGATCGCCTCGGCATCACCCAGCGCACCCGCCAGGTCTACTCCGACCTGCGTATCCAGACCACCCAGGGAGTGCAGACCACCGCGGTGAACGGTGTGGACCCCGCCTACGCCACGATGTACCGCCTGCAGGTCGGGCAGGGCAGGTGGCTCGCGGATTCGGACCGTCACCGCCTGGCCCCCGCCCTCGTGGTGAACCAGCCGCTGTACGAGGCCCTCGGCTCACCCGATCTGGGCACCGAGCCGATCACGCTCTACGGGACGACAGGGGCTCAGGAGTCCGAGCAGGCGATCGTCATCGGTGTCCTGCCCGCCGATCCCAACACCGATTGGGGGATGCAGGCCTATATGGCGGCCGACGGCATGCCGACGCTGCCCGGCATGGACGAGAACAGCCTCACCACCTCGGAGTACCTGGTGTGGGTGCCGCCCGAGCAGGCCGACTCCGTGCGCGCGCAGCTCAGCCAGGCGCTCTCGGACACCCCCATCGGCGCGTTCGACGTGTACCCGACCTCCTTCGGGGTCGAGGAGATGTCGATCTACAAGGTGTTCGGCTATGCGGTGGCCGGCGTCGCCGTGGTGATCCTGCTGCTGGGGGCGCTGGGACTGGTGAACATCTCCCTGGTCACCGTGCGCTACCGGGTGCGGGAGATCGGGATCCGACGCTCCTACGGCGCCACCGGTGGGCGCATCTTCTTCGGTGTGCTCATGGAGTCCGTGGTGGCCACCGTCCTGGCCGGAGCGATCGGCGTGGGAGCGGCGGTCGCTCTGGTCAAAGCCCCCTTCGTCACGGACTTCTTCCGGGAGCAGGGGCTGCAGGACCTTCCGCCGTTCCCGGTGGATGCCGTGGTGATGGGCCTGCTGGCCGCGACCGCGGTGGGCGTGCTCGCCGGTGCCCTGCCCGCGCTGATCGCCACCCGCATCAAGGTGATCGACGCGATCCGCAGCTGAGACGCTGGGTCCGAGGGCGAGCGGGCAGGCCGAGACCGGAGGCGCGGTCGGGCGGATCCGGCAGGCAGGGCCCCGCACGGCCCCGACGAACCCGCGTGCAGGTCACGCGAGGCGGTCAGTCCTCCGGCAGCGCGGCGAAGGCCGATTTCATGTCGTTGTACCAGCCCAGGGACTGCTTGGGATGCAGCCAGCGGAACTTCATCTCTTTGCGGGCCGCCTGGTGCGCGTCATCGCCGGCCTTGACGGCCTCCTTGAGATGCTGGTCCTGAGCGTGGATGACGTCGTCCGCGCTCTCGCCGCGGTGGGCGAGGTCGCAGGGGCCGCCGAGCTGCTGGCAGGTCATGGTCTTCATCGGGTCGTCCTCTTCTGCGGGAACGGCAGGCGGAGGATCCCGCTGCCGGTACTGCTCTCATCGTGGTGACGCACGACCGGCCGCACGTGTGACCGCGGCCCAGCCGAGAAGGTGGCCGCGGACAGCCGGCCCGGGCGGCGACCGCGGTCGGGCGACGAGTGCACCTGTGCGCGGCGATCCGGAGCGGAGGTCACCGCGGATCGGCGCCGTCGCGGCGCACCACGCGAGCGATGACGCCGGGCTCCGCCCGGAAATCAATGCGTGCCACACGACCACCGACGATGGTGAAGTCGAACAGGACCATCGCCTGACCGCGGTGGTACCAGGCCGAGCCGGCCCGTCCGTCGAGGCTGGTGGGCAGTGCGGCGTGGGCGGTGCCGTTGAAGAAGCTCGCGATGTCCTCACGGCCATCGATCGCGGCCGGAGTGCCGGTCTCGATCGCCTGCTGATCGCCGCGCACCACGGCGTCCGGAGCCAGGAGCTGCACGAGCCGGGTGAAGTCGCCCTCTCGGGCAGCGGCCATGAAGGCGTCGACCACTTCCCAGTCCGCGAGCGCATCCTCGGGGCGGGGCTGGGCGATCTTGGCGCGGGCGCGCGAGGCGAGCTTGCGGGCGGCCTGCGGCGTGGTGTCCAGCGCCGCGGCGATCGTCGTGAACTCGAATCCGAAGCTGTCGTGCATCACGAAGGCGACGCGCTCGTTCGGGCTGAGCCGGTCCAGGACCAGCTGCAGCGCAGCGCCCACGGTGTCGGCGAGGGCGACGTCCTCGGCAGGGCCCGGGGCGGTCTCCTCCACCTCGAGCTCCTCCTCGGGCACGGGGATGCGGCGACGGAGCCGGTCCAGGCACAGCCGGGTGGTCACCGTGGTCAACCAGGCGGCGATGTTGTCGATGCCCTGATCCGTGCCGTCCAGCCGCAGCCACGCCTGCTGGACGATGTCCTGCGCCTCGTGCGCATCGCCGAGGATCCTGGCGGCGAGCGCGACCAGACGATTGCGCTCCCGCTCGAACCGCTGTGCGAGCTCATCAGCGGGAATGACCGTATCGCCGCGGGCCCCCGCGCCGCCGAGGGTTCCCGCGTCGCCGCTCACGTTCTCCTGAGGGTCCATGCCCGCATCCTTCCCTACGCGCCGCCGGCCATGACGCCGAGGGCTCCTGCTCTCCCGACGCAGCCGGTCGCAGAGGTGTGACAGCGGCCCGATCAGCTCCGGTAGATGGTCCGGGGACGCTGCGGGTTGCTGACCGAGGGCCCCTGGATACTCACGCTCTCGCCGTCGATGTCGACCCTGGAGATCCAGGTCTGGCGGCCGGGGTCCTCCCCCACGCGATCCGGCTGCCAGGCGTGATAGACGTACCAGACCCCGTCGTCGGTGCGCACGGGCATGCCGTGGCCCGGCCCCGCGGCGACCTCGTTGGCCGAGAGCACGGGCTGCTCCGAGAGCTTCGTCCACGGCCCGTCGATCGCGTCGGCGACCGCGACGCCCACTCCGTAGGTCTCGTTCCAGTACTCGCCGGCGGAGTAGAAGAGGTAGTAGCGACCTCCGTCGGTGATCACGGCCGGGCCCTCGATCGTGTAGATCTCCCAGGGCTGATCCCGTTCGAGGATCCGGGTGCGTGCGCCCTCGAGGGAGAGTCCGTCGGCCGCGAGGCGCTGTGCGAACAGAGAGGAGTCCTGGTCCGCGGCGTTGCCGTCGTTCTTCCAGAGCAGCCAGAGCGAGCCGTCCTCGTCCCGGAACGGTGAGGCGTCGATGCATCCGCCCTCCTCCGGGGTGCTCAGCAGCGGCGCATCCGCGGAGTCGACGAACGGCCCCTCGGGCCGCTCCGCCACCGCGACGCCGATCGCCTGCCGATCCGTCTCCCGCTCCCAGGCGGTGTAGTAGGCGTGGTACCTGCCGTCGACCTCGATGACCTCGGGTGCCCAGTGCCGGCCGATGTTCGCCCAGGGGGCGATCACGGGCTGGCCGTCCCCCACGCGACGCCAGGTCACGAGGTCGGGGGATCTCAGCACCGGCATGTTCCCCGCAGCTCCTGCGGTGGAGTACAGGTAATACCCCTGGTCGACGCGCAGGATCCCCGGATCCGGCTGGTCGGTGGCGATCACGGGGTTGGTGTATCCGGAGGTGGCGTGGGCGGTGGGCAGGCCTGCACCGACGCCCACGGAGACAGCTCCGGAGGCGAAGAGGGTGCGGCGGGAGATGCGGGCAACAGGCGTCATCGACGTCGTCCTTCGTGGAGTGACGGCCGGGCGGCGGTGCCCGACCGCTCATATTCCTACGTGAGAATTCGTGGCCTGTCCATACCCGTCGCCATACCCGTCGGGGTCAGGACGGCGCCTCGGGCGTGCTCAGATCAGCACGGGATCCGGCGCAGGGTCGCTCGCGGCACGGCCCACGGGCTCGAGCAGGCGGAGGCCATTGCGCCTGCTCACCACCACGACGATCACCGCGGCTACGACCAGCAGCGCGATCGCGGCAGCCGCTCCCCCGGCCAGCGCGGCCCCGGCATGCGCGGGACCCGCCGCGGTGCTCGCGAGCGTGGCGGCGGAGGTGCCGGGGGCAGAGATCGCCGCAGTGAGGGCCGACGTGCCGGCTCCGGCCCCGGTGCCCGCGGCGAACGCGGAGACGATCAGCGCGGATCCCGTGGCGGTGGCCGTGAGCAGGATCGGCACCTCGAGCCCGCCGGTCTTCCAGGCGAGCATCGCGGCGGCGAGCGCGGCGGCCAGGGCGGGCAGGACGACGGCGGTGGTGGTCTCGCGGCCGATCAGCGAGATCCCGGCGACCGCGAGGATCGGGATCGCGGGGCTGCGCAGCCAGGTGCCGACGGCCTGGAGCACCATCCCGCGCAGCGCCAGCTCGAGGCCGGCGGCCTGGATCGGCACCAGGACCAGCACGAGAACGACCACCAGGATCAGCGAGAGCACCGACGCTCCCTCACCGGAGGAGGCCGAAGCGGACACGGGGGCGTCGGCACCGCTCCCGACGAGGACCGCGATACCTCCCGCGAGCGCGGCGATCCCGACCGCCGCGAGGGCGCCGAGCACCGCCCAGGCACCCGTGGAGCGCAGCAGGTCGCGGCGGAAGCGGGCGGCGATCGACCAGGTCGGTCCGAGCGGCCGCCAGCCGCCGATGCGCACGCCCACCAGTCCCGCGGGCAGCCACATCGCGCCCATCGCGAGCGCGATCCCCACATCGAGCGGGCTGGTCGGGTCACCGCTGGTCACGTCGATCGCGCTGTTCACACCGGGAGCGAGGGCGAGCACGAGGATCGTGAGGACCAGCAGCACGGAGGCCAGCACCACGTAGGCGATGAAGGCCGCGGCCACGGTGAGCAGGGGCTTGCTCCAGGCGGACCACGCCGGGCGCAGCGTCGCGAGGCGGTGGTACGGAGTGGGACGTCCGCTGTGGTCGACGTCAGGGATGCTCATGCGGCGCTGTCTGCACTCTCGTCGTGCCCCGCAGTCGCGGAGCCGGTAGCGGTATCAGTGGTGTCGGTCGTGTCGGTCGTATCCGTGCTGGCGGGTCGACCCTCGGCGAGGCGCAGACGACGCTCCGCGTGGGCTCGATCCTGCTCGGCGTGGGCCTGCGAGGTCGCGGCCGAGAGGCCGAGGTCCTCGATGCTCAGCGGCCGGGCGAGCGGTCCGAACGGATGCTCGCTGCTCATGGTCCCGTCGGCCCCGAGACGTACGAGCTCGCCGGAATCCATGAGCCGCCACGCGGGATCGTCGTCCATGGGCTCGCTCGCGATCACCACGGAGCGCACCCCGGAGAGGTCGGCGCTGCGGGCCTTCAGCGAATCGGAGGACTGCTCGAGCGCCTCGCGGGGCGCGTCGGAGGTGGCGGTGCGCTCGAGCACCCAGAGCTCGTTGGTGGCCGGAAGGCGCACCGCGATGAGCTCCTCCCCCTTCATGACCAGCAGGTTCACGGAGTAGACCGGCACATTCGCCGCGATCCACGACAGGGCGGCGACCACGCCGTCGCGCAGGTCGCCCTCGTGCGCGGCGACCTCCCCGGTGATCAGGGCGGCCATCCACTCGCTGTCGGTGGTGCCCTGCACGTGGTGGGCGGCACCGAGCTCCGTCACGCGCTCGCGCATCGCGTCGGTGACCTCGAGGACGCCGTTATGGGCGCTGATGATGCCGTCCTGCAGGAACGGATGGGTGTTCTCCTCGCAATGGCCGGTGCCCGAGGAGAGGCGGATGTGGGCGAGCATCGAGCGCGAGCGCAGCGTGGTCGCGAACTGCGCGAACGTCTCGGACTCGTAGGCGGCCACGGGACGCTTGCGCAGGCGCGCGCTCCCGGTCTCGTCGACCCAGCCGAATCCGGTCCCGTCGGCGTTGAACCGGGACTGGTTCAGCAGTGAGTACGGGGCATCGAGCAGCCAGAGATCGGCGGTCACGGGCTGGTCGGAATGAAGGGCGAAGAGTCGGCACATGGCCTGTCCACTGTAGAACTCCCTGGCTGTGGCCGCAGTGAGGGCGACCACGACGGACGGGTCCGATGCTGATCCGTCGCGCACGAGTGCGGTCGCGACGACGGCGGGCATGCAGACGGAGCCCACGGCGATGCCGACGACCCCGAGGAGACCACCGGTGCCCGTTCCGTCCGTCGGCCCCCGGTGGCACGATGTTCCCACCAGAGGCCGCGAAGCGACCTCGCACCTCGTAGGAGGAACCATGCCCAGCTCCACTCCCTACATCTCCTTCCCCGGCAACGCCGCCGAGGCCATGCCCTACTACCAGGAGATCTTCGGCGGCACCCTGGATCTCATGACCTATGGCGACACCCCCATGGAAGGCATGCCGTTCACTCCCCCGCCCGAGGCGGTCGCGCATGCCCAGCTGCAGGGCGGCCTGCTCACCCTCGCCGGCGGGGACGACATCGGCGACAGCCCGGTGCCGCTGGACGGCTCCGCCTACTCGCTCATGGTGATGCCCGGCTCGGTCGCGGATGCCGAAGCCCTCATCAACCAGCTCACCTCCACCGGGGCGAGGATCGAGATGCCCTTCGCCGAAGCTCCCTGGGGCGATCACTACGGTCAGGTCAAGGACCGCTTCGGCGTGCTCTGGCAGATCGACGTGCCCGGCGTGCAGGGCTGAGGCGGCATCTCTGCACCGCACTACGCTGCACTGCACTGCACTGCACTGCCGCGCCGCCTGCGCCGTTTCCCCTCAGCCCGAGAGCGGCCGCGAGGAGCGGGCGGCGCTCGGCGCGGCCGTCGCCGCCGGGACGGGTGCGCGCGCCGACGAGGGCGCCTGACCCCAGCCGCGCTGCGGCTCCCACAGGCCCAGTCCGGCGCGCCGTGAGTACCACCACCAGATCCCGGCGGCGAGCAGCAGCATCGGCACCATCGCGAGCAGGAACCCGAGCACCGTGACCTCGCCCTGCTCGGTGAAGCCCGGGATCAGCGGAGCGATCGCGAACAGGGTCCAGTTGTTGGCGGTGTGCAGCAGGATCGGTATCTCGAGGCCGCCGGTCTTCCAGGCCAGCAGTCCCATCACGATCGCGAAGGCGGCGATGTCGATGATCCCCAGCCCCGTGTACGCGTGGCCCAGCACGAACAGCGGCACAGGCAGCAGGATCCCGATGAGCGGCCAGCGCAGCCAGGTGCCGACCATCTGCATCGGCAGCGCCCGGAACACGAACTCCTCGCCCGCGCACTGCAGCGGGGCGAGCACGAGGGTCAGCAGCCAGGCCACGATGACGCCCGCTCCGAGCTGCGGCACCACGACGGCATCTCGCTCCAGGATCAGGTTGAGCACGAGGTTCACCAGCAGATACACCGGGACCACGACGACTGCCACGCGACCCATCAGTCCCCAGCGGAACCTCCCGAGGACCGAAAGGGCGATCCCGGCGCGCCCGTACCCGACGAGTGATCCCACCAGCACCGCAGGGACCAGCAGCGCCAGCATCCCGAGGCCCAGGAACTGATCGGCGGGGTTCAGCGGGTCGGTCATCGAGACGCTGGTCGCCACGGGTGGCCAGTACTCGCCGAGGATCATCAGCGGAGCCATCACCTGGATGTTCAACACGACGAACACGACCGCGGTCACCCCGAGCGCGACCAGGGGGCGCCACCAGTAGCGCCGGTGCGGGATCGCCCGCGCGGCGCGGTGGTAGGCCTGCTCGGACGGCGGCGGGAGCTGCGGCGCCGACCGGCCCTGCGGTCGCCGCTCCGGCTCCGGCCGCGCCTCGGGCTGCTCAGTCTCCTGCGGTCGCTGCGGCTCCGGCGGCCGCTGGGGAAGGGTCTCGCTGTCGATCATGGCTCGATCCTCTCGTCCGCGCCGGGGCTCCCGCATCAGCTGACGGTCTCCCGTCCCCATCGCTCCCTCCGCCGTGCGGACCCGCCGCGCGGCCGATGCCGCCCCTGCGCCGTCAGCCGCTCGGCCGATCCGTCGGCCGCCGCGGCCTCTCTACGCTGTCCTCATGACCTCCACCGCGCAGACGCCTGCCGCCGCACCGTCCGTGCGCAGCCTGCGGCACTGGGCGATCGCGCTCGGCCAGACCCTGGTGTCCACGGCGCTGGGCCTGCTGCTCTTCCTCATCAGCTTCGGCATGCTGCTCGAGGAGTTCTCCGACGATCCGCCCTCGGGTCTGATCGCGATGTATTCCGTCGATGCGCCGGTGGGGCTGATCGCCACCCTCGTGATCGGGCCCCTGCGGTTCGTGCCGCCCGGCCGCTGGCACAGCCTCGTGCACCTGCTGGTCGCCGGCGTGAGCGGGCTCAGCATCTGGGGGCTGCCGGCCACCGCGATCGCCCTGTACCGCCTGGGGCTGCGACGACGCCTGGTGCTGGACGTCGCCGCGGTGGTGCTGGTCTCCGTCGTGTCCCTGGTCTCCCTCCTCCTCGACTCCCGGATCCGCGGCGACGAGACGGATCCACTGCTGCTGACCAGCATGGGGACGATGGTGGTCGTCACCATGGTCCCGCTGCTCATCGGCCATGTGATGGGCACCCGCCGGGAACTGCTGGAATCCCTGCGGGAGCGCGCGGCGTCGGCGGACCGCGAACGGGAGACCGCTCAGCGGGAGCGCGTCGCGGCCGAGGGCGAGGCCGCGGCCCTGGTGCGCGAGCGCGACGCCGAGAGCGCCCGGGTGCGCGCCGAGGAGCGCTCGGCCCTGGCCCGGGACATGCACGACAGCATCTCCCACCATCTCGCCACGATCGCCATGCACGCCGGTGCCATGACCTACCGCGAGGACCTCCCGGCCGAGGAGCTGCGCCGCTCCGCCGGCACCGTGCGCGACGCCGCCCAGCAGGCCAACCGCGAGCTGCGCACCGTGCTGATGACCCTGCGCACCACCGACGGCGATGCGCCTCTCGCCACCGCACCCACCCTCTCCGACATCGTGGGACGCTGCCGCGAAGAGGGCCAGGAGGTGGAGCTGACCTGGTACGGCATCGCCCCGGAGGACCTCGAGGAGCACGATCGCAGCACCGTCGTCACCCTCGCCCGGATCCTCACCGAGGTCACCACCAACGCCGCCAAGCACGCTCCCGGCGAGAGGCTCGAGGTCATGCTCTCCCACAGCGACGAGCACGTCTCGCTGACCGCCTGCAACCCCGTGCCGCCGAGCCGCGCCGCGTCGATCACCTCCACCGGGCACGGGCTGCTGGGCGTCCAGGAACGCGCACGGCTGCTGGGCGGCGACGCGGAGTACGGGGCGCGCGGAGACGTCTTCGAGGTGACAGCATGGATGCCATGGTGACCACCGAGCATGCGACGGAGACCGGGCACGGCCGAGTGCGGGTGCTGCTCGTGGACGACGAGGCGCTGATGCGCGCCGGCCTGCGGCTGATGATCGACGGCACGCACGGCATCGAGGTGATCGGTGAGGCGGCTGACGGGGGCACGGCGCTCGAGCAGATCCGCGCTCTCGATCCCGACGTGGTCCTGATGGACATCCGGATGCCCCGCATGACCGGCCTGGAGGCTCTGCGCGCGCTGCGCGAGGAGAACAGCGAGATGCGGGTGGTCATGCTGACCGCCTTCGACACCGACGAGTTCCTGCTGGAGGCGCTGCGCGCCGGCGCCGTGTCCTTCCTGCTCAAGGACTCCCCGCCCCAGGAGGTCGTGGACGCGGTGCTCGACGCGGCCGACGACCGCCCCCGGTTCTCGCCCGACGTGCTCTCGCGCCTGGTGCGTCTCGCCTCGGCCGACGGTACGGCTGGCTCGGCGGCATCCCGTGCCGACGCCGAAGGCGGCGCCCGGTCGAGGGCCGACGGAAGCCCGGCCGGGCCCAGCGCCGGTGGGAGCGAGGAGGGCAGCACCAGCAGCCCTGCCCCGCCGGGCATCACCGAGCGCGAGTGGGAAGTGGGCCGACTGGTGGCCCAGGGGCTCGCGAACCCGGAGGTCGGCGAAGCGCTGTTCATGTCCGTCGCGACGGTGAAGACCCACCTGGGCAGGCTCTATCACAAGCTGCAGGTCACCAACCGGGTGCAGCTCGCGATCCGGGTGCTCGAGCTGGGCGGCTGAGCGCGCCCCGCGTCCAGTGCTTCCCGCAGCATCCGAGCGGAGCCGGCCGCGTCCGGCGGCGCATCGTGCTGAGTTCGACATAGTCTGGCCGCACCGCACGCACCTGGAGGATCCCATGGCCCGCATCCTCGTCGTCGAGGACTCCCCGGACGTCCATGCCCTGCTGGTGGAGACGCTTCGCGCCGAGGGCCATGAGGTCAGCGGGGTGCACGACGGGCTCGCCGCCCGCCGAGCGCTGTCGGCCGACGGGCAGGAACGGCGCACCCCCACGGACGCATCGCCGGGGCTGCCCGATCTCGTGGTGCTCGATCTGATGCTCCCCCATGTCGACGGTTCTGTGCTGCTCGCGGAGATCCGCCGCGACCATGATCTGCCGGTCCTCGTGCTCTCTGCGAAGGATGCGGTGTTCACGAAGGTGGACATCCTGCGTCTGGGCGCCGACGACTACGTGACCAAGCCGTTCGACCTCACCGAGCTCACCGCCCGCATCCAGGCGCTCCTGCGCCGGTCCTCCACGACGCCGTCCGCCCCGCGCGTCCTCACCCATGGCGCTCTCACCGTCGACCCGACCACGGTGCGAGCGAGCATCGCGGGAACCGACGTGCCGCTGACCGCGACCGAGTTCCACATCCTGCACCTGCTCCTGGAGAAGCCGGGCCAGGTGCTCTCACGGCCACGGATCTACGAGCGGGTCTGGGACGAACCGTTCGTGGGCGACGACGCCGCAGTGAAGACGCACCTGTCGAACCTGCGCACCAAGCTGCGCGACGCCGCACCGGACTCGGACCCGATCGAGACCGTCTGGGGGCTCGGCTACCGCCTTCGGGCACTGCCCACGGCGGGCGACTGAGCCTCTGCGGCGACCACGGACCTCACACTTTCCTGACCTTCTCGCCCCGGATCCCGACCTCGGCCCGACTTCTGCTCCGTAGCGTCGAGCCATCGAACGAGAGGAGCAGCCATGTCCGACGACGTCCTGGTCACCCGGGATCTCACGAAACGCTACGGCAGCCACGCCGCCGTGCAGTCGATGAATCTGCGGCTGCAGCGCGGGCGCGTGTACGGGCTGATCGGTCGCAACGGGGCCGGCAAGACCACCCTGATGCGCCTGATCTCCGGGCTCAGCATCCCGTCCAGCGGCGGCATCACCCTGTTCGGCTCCGGCGTCGAGACCCCTCGGCAGCAGGACCTCGCGCGCATCGGCACCCTCATCGAGTCGCCCACCCTGCACGGTGCGATGACCGCCCGGCAGAACATGCACCTCCACCGTCTGATGCGCGGTGTGCCGGACGCGGCGGTCGAGGAGACCCTGCTGGACCTCGTGGGCCTCGGCGACACCGGGCGCAAGCGTGTCAGGGACTTCTCCCTCGGGATGCGGCAGCGCCTCGGCATCGCGCTCGCACTGATCGCCGACCCGCAGCTGCTGGTGCTCGATGAGCCCGTCAACGGACTCGACCCGCTCGGCGTGGTCGAGGTGCGCCGTCTGGTGCGGGACCTCGCCACCGAGCGCGGCATCACCGTGCTGATCTCGAGCCATAACCTGCCCGAACTGTTCCAGACCGCGACCGACTACCTCATCATCGAGGCCGGCGAGCTGCGGATGACCCTCACCCTCGACGAGCTCGAGGCGCAGACCCAGCAGTTCCTGGAGGTCTCCGCAGCGGACACCGAACGCCTGGTCACCGTGCTCGAACAGCGGTTCCCGGAGGCTGACGCACGCGTGATGCCCGATCGCACCGTGCGCCTTCCCCACCACGCCGACGAGGCCGAACAGGTGCTCCGCGCCCTGGTCGATGCCGACGTCTGGCCCACCCGGCTGGCCCGCGAGGGCGAGAGCCTCGAATCCTTCTTCCTGTCCGTCATCGGAGGTGACCGGTCATGATCAACCAGCTGCGCGCCGACCTCTACGTCATGCGGCACAGCGCCGCCGCGGCCCTGTGCCTGCTCGCCGCCGCCATCGCGGCGATCCTCTACACCTGGCTGCAGCACAGCCTGGCGGTCGGGGGCCTCAGCGCCACCTCGGCCCAGGGAGTGCAGGGGCTCAGCGACATCCTGCTGGTCTCGCTGCTGGGTCCGCTGCTGTTCGGAGTGGTCGTCTCCCAGCCTTTCGAGACGCGGTCCGTGCACGACGCCCTGCTCGCCTCCGGGCGCGTCTCCTTCGTCGCCTCCAAGACGGTGATCGCGTCCCTGCTGGTCACGGGCCTGTCAGTGCCGTACGGGCTGGCCGTGCTCGTAGGCCGGGCGACCGGCGCGGAGTTCGCACCTGCGATCCCCACGACCTTCTCGCAGCTGCTCTCCGCCGGAGGGGATCTCACCGGCGCGGAGGTCGGGACGATCCTCGCGGTGACGATCACCGGGGCGCTGCTGATGGCCGCGAAGCTGTCGGTGTGCCTGCCGCTCGCGATCTGGCTGAAGCGGCCGCTGGTGGTGATGGCGATCGGATTCGTGTGGTCCTTCGTCGCGGACCTGGTGGCGACTGCCGCGGCCGACATCGGCGGCCTCGACGCGCTGGTGCGCCTCACGCCGCTGGCCGCGGAGCACCTGCCCGGGCCGGAGTCGACCGGCGGAGAGCTGTGGAGCACCGTCGCGGTGTCGGTCGTCTTCATCGTCCTCATGGGTGCGGTCGCATGGGCGATCTTCCGTCGGGCCGACGTGAAGTGACCACGGCCCGTGGGAGCGCGCCGTGAGAACGCTCCGCGCCGCCGCACGCAGCGTGAGCCTCCGTGCGGCGGCCTGAGCGCCCGCCCGACGGCATGAGGACTCCGTAGACTCTCGCGGAGAGCGTGCCCCACGTCCCGGGCACGAGCAGTTCCACGCGATGCCTCGATCACCCGCGACCTCGGGAGTGCCATGACCGCCCTCACCGTGATCCTCGGTGTGCTGCTGCTGGTCACCGCCGTCTACCTGGTGATCGTGCTGCAACAGATCAACGGCGTGCGCCGCCAGCTGGAACGACAGCTCAGCCAGGACTCCCCCCGCATTGTGACGCTCTCCCTCGTGGTGCCTCAGCTGGAGGCCCTGACCGCGCAGGTCAACGCCACCGTGCGCCAGGCGCAGACTGCCTCGACGCGCACCCGCGAGGAGGAGCGTCGGATCCGGTCCTTCATCGCCGACATCTCGCACGACCTGCGCACCCCGTTGACCACGGTGCGCGGATACCTGCAGCTGCTCGGACGCACCGACCTCGACGACGAACAGCGCGCACAGCTCGCGGTGGCGCTCCGGCAGGCCGAGGAGCTGGGCGCCCTCGTCGACCGTCTCTACGAGTACGCGTACCTGCTCGATGAGGAGCCTGCCCTCGACATCGAGCCCCTCGACATCGGCGTGCTCGTCGGCGAGCTCCTGCTGGGGATGGCCACCGAGATCGAGGGCGCGGGCCTCGACGTCGCGTTCGATCCACCCGTACGTCTCGTGGTCGCCTCCGACCGGGAGAAGGTCACCCGGATCGTGCAGAACCTCGCCCGCAACGCGGTGCACCATGGTCGCGGCCTGCTCACGGTCGAGGCGCTGCGCACCGACGGGGGCCTCGAGCTCCGCGTCGCCAACGGCGTGGCGCCGGGCGTCGAGCTCGATGCGGCACGGCTCTTCGACCGCTTCTACACCGCGGACAGCTCCCGCACCGGGCGCACCAGCGGCCTGGGCCTCTCGATCGTGCAGACGCTGACCGAGCAGCTGGGAGGCCGCACCTCAGCGCGACAGGACCCCGATGAGGGCACGGTGCAGATCAGCGTCCGGATCCCGAGCCGTCCGGGGCCGTGAGCCGTCGGATCGTCAGATCAGGGAGAACACGGCGAGCGTGGCGAGGACGAGGTCGAGCCCGCCGAGCACGAAGATCCAGCGCGGGATGCTCTTGTTCCGCGCGGTCACCACCGTGAGGTGGATCGAGATCATCGTCGCGAGGGTCAGGAGGGCCGTGAGAAGGATCAGGAGGAAGGTGAGGGTGCTCATCGGGCACCTGCCTCGACGGAGAGCGCTGAAGACATCGTCGGTCCCCTTCTCGTCCTCGTGGCGCGCCGGCTGATGCCGCTCAGTGCCACTGGCGGGCCCGCAGACCACGTCGGGGCGACACCGGCGCACGACACCGCCAGGAGGCCCGGATGATCATCATGCGGCAGATCGCCGCAGACTCGTCGTCGCCCCAGATTACCGCAGGTGATCAGGTGCAGAGCGCACGGGGCAGCGGAGCATGCGGCCGTTCCGCGCATTCTCCTGGCCCCCGCCACCACGTCACGGCACCATGGTCGCCATGCACTCCGCCGACGACCTGATCGCTGAGGCCGCCGTCGCCGATGTGGGCGGCTGGGGCTTCGCGTACCTGGACGGCCGCGCCACCGAGGAGAGGCCGAGCTGGGGCTATGCCGGTCTGCTCGCCGACGCCGTGGCCTCGACGGAGGTCGCGATCGACCTGGACACCGGTGGCGGGGAGGTGCTCGGCCGGTGCCCGCGCCTCGCCGCGCGGCAGCACGTCACCGAGGCGTGGCCGCCGAACGCCGCGAAGGTCCGGGATCTGCTCGGTCCACGCGGAGTGACGGTGCACGAGATCGCGCCCGGCGCACCGATCCCCGTGCCGGACGGCACCGCGGACCTGGTCACCTCGCGGCATCCGGTGCAGCCGGACTGGTCGGAGATCGCTCGCGTGCTCGCCCCGGGCGGTGAATACCTCGCCCAACATGTCGGCCCGGCCTCCGCCTTCGAGCTCATCGAGCACTTCATCGGGCCGACGACGGCGCAGCAGCGACGGGGCCGCCACCCCGACGACGAGACCGCTGAGGCCCGGGCCGCGGGGCTCGAGGTCGTCGACCTCCGGACCGCACGCCTGCGCATGGAGTTCTTCGACGTCGGGGCCGTGGTGTGGATCCTGCGCAAGTGCGTGTGGTGGGTGCCGGACTTCGCCGTCGACCGTTACCGGGACCGCCTGCGCGCGATGGACGAGATCATCCGACGCGACGGCTCCTTCGTCGCCCATTCCACGCGGCACCTGATCCGGGCACGGCGCTGACCGTCCCCGGATCGGGCACCGCCGAGATCACTGGGCACCGACCACCCGATGGGGCACGTACGGACCCTCGAGCGCAGCGATCTCGTCGGCCGTGAGCTCGAGATCGAGGGCGCCGAGCGCTGCGTCGATGTGGCCGTTCTTCGTCGCGCCGATGATCGGGGAGACCACCGGATCCTTCGCGAGCAGCCAGGCCAGCGCCACGTGCACCCGTTCCACGCCGCGCTCGGCGGCGATGCGGGCCACCTGCTCCACGATCGCCTTGTCGGTCTCCTGCGTGGAGTCGTACTTCGACTTCGCGGTGGAGTCGGTGCGCGCACGATCGGTGTCCGCGTCCCAGTCGCGGGTCAGACGGCCGGCCGCCAGCGGGCTGTACGGGGTGGAGGCGATGCCGAGCTCGCGCAGCAGCGGCATCATCTCCCGCTCCTCCTCGCGGTACAGGAGGTTGTAGTGGTTCTGCATGGAGATGAACGTCGTCCAGCCGTTCACCTCGGCCACGTGCTGGGCCTGCAGGAACTGCCACGCGAACATGGCGGAGGCGCCGATGTAGCGGACCTTGCCGGAACGCACCACATCGTTCAGCGCCCGCATCGTCTCCTCGATCGGGACCGTGTAGTCCCAGCGATGGATGATGTACAGGTCGATGTAGTCGGTGCCGAGGCGCTCGAGGCTCTTGTCGACCTCGGCGAGGATCGCCTTGCGGGAGAGCCCGGCACCGTTCGGCCCCTCGTGCATGCGGCCGTGCACCTTCGTGGCCAGCACGATCTCGTCCCGCTTCGCGTAGTCCACGAGCGCCTTGCCGACGATCTCCTCGCTGCGCCCGATCGAGTAGACGTTCGCGGTGTCGAAGAAGTTGATGCCCGCGTCCAGCGCATGCTTGATCACCGGTCGGGCGGCGTCCTCCTCGAGCACCCAGGAATGGATCCAGCGCTCCGGGTCACCGAAACCCATCGTGCCCAGGCACAGCCGCGAGACGTCCAGTCCCGTGCTCCCCAGCTTCACGTAGTCCATGCTGTGCTCCTCCCGTGGTCGATTCCGAGCTGCCTCGCTCGTCGCCTCCCATCATCGCCTGCAGCGCAGACCCGAGGGAGGGTCTCTTGGTCCACCCCTCGAGGCCGCTGCCCGCCAACGCCCAAGACCCCTCACGGAATCTCGTTCCCCGCACGTGCCATGCTGAACGTGCCCTGACGACCCACCAACCGATGCAAGGAGCACCGTGACCGCTTCCCGCGACCTCTCCGCCCCGTTGGGCCGCGCCCGCATGCTGTTCTCCCTGCTCGCGGTCCCGAAGCTGCGCGCGGGTCTGGCAGCGCGACTCGCGGGCGATGCCGCATCCGCGCCGTCTGGTGCGCCCGAGGAGCCCCGCGTGCACGGACCCCTGTCCCGCATCGACTGGCTGGACGAGCACGGCGAGGTGGACCTGGAGCGTCTGCAGGAGACGGCCGATGTGCTCGCGCTGATGCGCTCCGATCAGGCGATCCTCGAGGTCCCCCGCCTCGACGGAATCCCGGTCAAGACCGAGGAGAGCCGGGAGATGAGCGGACGGATCGCGCGGATCGTGTTCGAACGCGTCGGGCGCGAGCGCACGCTCACCGAAGGCGAGCTGAACGCCGCGATCGCCATGTTCGCCCGCGATACCGCCCTGGTGCGGCGTGACGCGGTGGATGCCGGCGTGCTGACCCGTACGCCGGACGGCGGCGCCTACCGGCTCGCCGACCCCGCCTGATCGCTGCCGGGCCTCAGCGTCGTGCTCCGCGCCCCAGCAGTCGCACGAGGCGTCTGATCAGCGGCACGCCCACGAAGAACACCATCCACCAGATCTGCGTCCCGGACCGGTAGGCGATCACGGCGATGACGACCAGAGCGACGATCGTGACGATGGCGCCGAGGATCGATGTCTTCTTCGCAACGGCGCTGCCGTTCCCCTGAGAACCATTCGTGCCGTGGAAGTCCGTTGCCCAACCGGAGTCGTTCCCGTCGCTGCGGTCGCCGCCGTTCCCGAACTGCGGGCCCTGGTACTGGCGGGCCGACGAGTCGGCAGGGTCGGAGGACTGCGCCTGTCCGCCCCTCGCGTCGGCGCCGTCGGAGCGTGAACCGGTGTCCGGTCCGAAGTCCGAGCTCCACCCGTCGCTCGATCCGCTGCCAGCCTGCGCGCCGCCCGCGGCTCCGCCCTCTGTGCCGCCGGGTGTGACCTCATGCCCGCTGCGGCCGGGGCCGCCCAGCCAGGACTGCTCCCCGTCCAGGCCGCGGTCGTCGTTCCCCCATGGTGTCGTCATGCCTCCACGATAGAGCCCGCGCTGTCGCCCCGCGCGGACCTGCATGCTTCCCCGGGGCCGTCCACGCCGGGCGCGCACCCGGCGCGACCTGCGCTCGCGCTACCGTCGAGCCATCCTCCACCTCAGCGATGCCCAGGTCCGCACGCTCCTGCCCGATCCCGTCCGGGCCGTCGAGCTCATGCGCGAGACGCTGCTGGCCCTGGCCGGCGGCATCGCCTCGGTGACCCCCAAGTCGCAGGTCGTCCACGAGCCGGGCGGATTCGCCAATGCGATGCCGGCGGCCTGGCCCGAGCGTGGGCTGCTGGGGATGAAGTGGGTGACGGTGACCCCGTCGAATCGCGAGCGCGGCACGGAGATGATCGACGGGCTGATGGTGCTCTCGGCACCCGACGGCTCCACGCGCGCCACGATGGACGCCGCCGAGCTCACCGCCCTGCGCACCGCAGCGGTCACCGGTGCTTCGCTCGCACTGGACGATCACCCCGTCACGTTCATGGGCACCGGGGTGCAGGCCCGGTCGCATGCCCGGGTGATCGAAGCGCTGGGGCGGGGGCCGCTCACGGTGTGGGGCAGGCGCCGTGAGGCTCTCGAGGAGCTCACCGCCTGGTGCGCCGTGCACACCCCGGCGCTGGAGCTGCGCGTCACCACCGACCGGGCCGGAGCCCTGGCTGATGCAGGGGTGGTGATCAGCGCACTGCCCATAGGGCTCTCGGGGTCCCAGCTGTCCACGACCGAGATCTGCACCGATGCGACGCTGCTGCCCGTGGACTACGCCTCCGTGGCCGGAGCCGAGGTCGCCCGCACCGGCACGCTCGTGGCCGACGACCCCATCCAGTTCGAGGCGCTGCGCCCCGTGAAGCTCGGCAAGGACTATCCGCAGGCCACCGGCGCGACCGGGGACCTGCTGCGGACCGGCCGACCGCAGGGCCTCGTCGTCGCGCAGAACCTGGGGTCGGGGCTCGGGGATGTGGTGCTGGCCGATGCCGTCGTGCGTGCCGCCTCCTCGCCCGGCGCGCACGCTCTGCCCTGAGCACCGCCGCAGCATCTCCGCACGACGCGGAAGTCCCCGGCGCCGGAGCAGTGCTGCGCTCCGGCGCCGGGGACCCGAGGGGCCGCCTGCCGCGAGGTCAGTCGTCCGAGACGGTGACCGTGACCTCGATGTTCCCGCGGGTCGCGTTGGAGTAGGGGCACACCTGGTGGGCGGCGTCCGCGAGCTCCTGGGCCTGCTCGTGGGGCAGGTTCGGGATGACGACCTCGAGCTCGGCGGCCAGCTGGAAGCCGCCCTTGTCATCCGACCCGATATGGACGCGTGCACCGACGGTGGAGTCGGTGACGTCCACCTTCTGCTTCCCGGCCACGAGGTTCAGCGCGGAGTGGAAGCAGGCGGCGTAGCCGGCGGCGAACAGCTGCTCGGGGTTGGCGCCCTCGCCCGAGCCGCCCATCGCCTGGGGCGTGGCCATGTCGAGATCGACAGTGCCCTCGAGAGTGCGCACGTGGCCGTCGCGGCCGGCCCCGGTGGACAGGGATTCTGCGGTGTAGAGAGTCTTCATGAGTTCTCCTTCGCTGGTGCCGACGAGGGTCGGCGGGTGATCCCGGCGGGGATGCCGGGAAGTTCGGGGGCGACGACGGTGTGCATGGACCGGGTGAGCTCCTGCAGCGTGCTGATCAGCGCGCGGGCCCCCTCGACGCTCTCCAGGCCGCTGCCGGCGATGATGCAGGAGGGGACGTGAGCCAGCTGGTCGCGCAGCTCCTCGCCGCGCTCGGTGAGGGACACCGTGACCACGCGCTCGTCGGTCCCACCGCGGCGGCGCTCGACCACACCGGCCTTCTCCATGCGACGCAGCATCGGGGAGAGGGTGCCGGAATCCAGCTGCAGCTCCTCCCCCAGCGCCGAGACGCTCTGCGCGCCGTCATTCCACAGCACCACGAGCACGAGGTACTGACCGTAGGTGAGGCCCCACGGCTCCAGCAGCGCCCGGTACGCCTGGGTGGTGGCGCGCGAGGCGGCGTAGAGGGAGAAGCACACCATCTCGTTCGTCGCCGTCATGAACTCATGATGCCCCACATTCCCATTGCGCACAACCTGGTTGTGCGCAATTTATAGAATGCGCCCCACAGCCCACAGCCCACAGCCCACAGCCCACAGCCCACAGCCCACAGCCCACACAGGGTGACTCCTGCCGCCCACCCCTGGCCAGGCCGCCCACCTCCCCATATGATGGTTTCATCATGCCGTGGAATCGAGATCATCAGCCGTTGTACGAGGTCAAGGCCAACCTGTTCAAGGGCCTCGCGCACCCCTTCCGCATCCGCATCCTCGAGCTGCTCGCCGGCTCCTCCGAGGTGAGCGTCGCGGACCTCCAGCGCGAGACCCAGCTGGAGGCCTCGCATCTCTCCCAGCACCTCGCCGTACTGCGCCGCCACCGCCTGGTGGTCTCCGAGCGGCGCGCCAGCCATGTCTACTACCGCCTCGCCGATCCGCGCACTGCGGAGCTGCTCGCCGTGGCGCGGGCTCTCCTGCTGAACCTCGTGGCCGAGGACGGCGCCCGCCTCGACGAGGCCCGCGACCTGCCGCCCTTCCCGGGGGTGGCCTCATGAGCCCGTCGCCCTCGTCCCCGTCGACCCCGCGCCCCGAGATCTCCCCCGGCACCGCCACAGCCGCCGCACACTCTCCCTCCAACGGGTCGCATCGCCTCGGCAGCGCACTCCGCGCTGCCCGCAGCCTGCTTCCCGGCAGCGCCGACTACCGCGATCTCCGCCGCACCTGGAAGGGCGACCTGATCGGCGGTGTCACCGTCGGCATCGTCGCCCTGCCGCTCGCCCTCGGCTTCGGCGTGAGCTCGGGCCTGACCGCCGAGCAGGGCCTGGTCACCGCGATCGTGGCCGGCATGCTCGCCGCGGTCTTCGGCGGCTCCAACGTCCAGGTCTCCGGGCCCACCGGGGCGATGGTCGTGGTGCTGCTGCCGATCGTCGCGACCCAGGGCGCCGGGGCCGTGGCCGCAGTGACCCTGCTGGCCGGGGTGATCGTCGTGCTCGCCGGCGCACTGCGCCTGGGCCGGGTGGTGGGGGTCATCCCGTGGCCCGTCATCGAGGGGTTCACGCTGGGCATCGCCTGCATCATCGGCATGCAGCAGCTGCCGCTGATCACCTCGGCGCACCAGGCGGAGCCCGGCGAGCTCAGCTCGAATGCGATCGTCGCCGCGGTGCAGTCCCTGCTGGCGATGGATCCTGCCCACTTCGTCTGGGGGCTCGGCGCCGTCGCCATCGTCGTGGCGTGCATGATCATCTCTCCGCGGATCCACCGCTCGATCCCGGGATCACTGGTCGGCATCGCCGTGGTGACCGCCCTGGCCGCCGTGCTGCCGACGCCGCTCGCGCGGATCGGCACGATCCCCTCGGCCCTGCCCGCCCCGAGCCTGCCGACCCTGGACCTCGGCGCGATGGGAACGCTGCTGCCGGCCGCGGCGACCGTCGCGGCGCTGGCCGCGATCGAGTCGCTGCTCTCGGCACGGGTCGCGGCGGGCCTCGCCGATACCGGCGTCTACGACCCGGACCGGGAGCTGGTGGGCCAGGGCGTCGCCTCGATCGGCGCGTCGCTGTTCGGCGGGATGCCCGCGACCGGCGCGATCGCCCGCACCTCCGTGAATGTGCGGGCCGGCGGCCGCACTCGGCTCGCCTCCGTCATCCACGCGCTCGTGCTCCTCGCCGTGGTCTACGCGGCCAGCGGCCCGGTGGGCATGATCCCGCTCGCAGCGCTCGCAGGCGTGCTGATCATGACGGCGGTGCGCATGGTCCACCTGGCCACGGCGCGCACGATCCTGCGCTCCACGAAGGCCGACGCCGCGACCTTCGCGCTCACGGCCCTGATCACCGTGTCCTTCGACCTCATCGCCGCAGTCCTGATCGGCGTGACCCTCGCGGCGATCTTCTCCCTGCGCACCGTCTCGCGCTCCAGCGGCGTGGCGCTCGAACCCGTGCGCACCGCCGATCCGGAACCGGGCGACGAGGAGATCATCGCCGTGCGCTTCACCGGGCAGCTCTTCTTCATCTCCGCTGATCGGGTGTTCGACACGGTGATGTCGGTGGGGCCGGTGACCGTGGTGATCCTGCGGGTCTCCATGCTGGAGCTGGTCGACGCCACGGGCGCGCGCGTGCTCGAGAACATCGTGCGCGGTCTCGAAGGCCGCGGGATCACGGTGCTCCTGAAGGGGATGCGTCAGGGACACTCCGAGCTGTTCGACACCGTCGGGGTGCTCCGCGCGCTGCGCCACCACAAGCACGTGTTCGCCGATTTCGACGGCGCCCTCGAGCATGCCCGGTCGCACGTGCGACGCGCCCACGCGGCCAGGGCGGACACCCCCGTCGAGGCGACGGCCAAGGACTGACAGAGCCGACGGGTGCAAGGGCGCGGGCGAGCGGGGCGCGGCGAACTCGGGTGCGCCCGGTCGGCGTCCTGGCCCGTTCCGCGGCGTCGCAGTCACCAAATGTGAGCTGGGGACCTATGTGAGCCCCTCGCATAGGTCCCCAGCTCACATTTGCGGCAGTCGGCCTTGGGGGGAGGCGCCGGGAGAGCGGCAGTCGACCTTGAGGGGGAGGCGCCGGGAGAGCAGCAGTCGACCTTGAGGGGGAGCCAGGCGCCCGGCGTGTCAGGCGACCCGCGCGTGCTGCTGGTGTCGCACGCTCAGCTCGTCCCGGGTGCTCCAGCCGTCGAACAGTCCGGCCCCAGGCTCGAAATGGCGGCCCACGGCGAGCGCTCCGACCGCGACGCCGTCGTAGCCCATCCGGTTCAGCACGGCGCTGACCGCATCGGCCGCACGGGCGTCGTCCGAGGCCACGGCGATCGCACGACGCAACGGGTCGCCGCCCTCGCGCCCCTGATCCTCCACGTCGTGATAGCCGATGTGGTTCAGTGCCTTGACCACCCGGGAGCCGCTGAGGTGCGCGGCGAGCAGCTCGCTGGTCGAGAGCGCACCCTGCTGGTCACCGAAGGCAGCACGCGCCGCGGCCACGGCGGCGGCGTCGGCCTCGCCCCACGGATTGGTGACGTCGACGACGATCGCGCCGCGCAGGCGGTCGGGATCGAGTCCGAACGCCACGTGCAGCGGCACGGTGACCAGCACGACGTCGCACTGCGCGGCGAGCTGCTCCGGGGCGACCGGCACGGCGCCCGGCAGCTTCGCGGCGAGCACGGAGGCGGGCGACCGACCGGAGACCTGCACCTCGAGACCGGCGCGCAGCGCAGGCGTGACCAGCAGCATCGCGAACAGCACGAGCAGCATCTGCAGGCTG